>CADAXO010000001.1 GCA_902791885.1 Oscillospiraceae bacterium
CTGATGATTCTTATTCGTATATCAACGGAGTTCTTTCCAGCTACGAGAAGAGCCTCTGAGAATAGTTATGCATTCTTTCGCTTCGGTATCTGAGCTTAACACGTACGCGGGACAGGTGGTTTCAGCCGACCCCAGGTTATCGAGTTTGGAAGTTACCGGCGAGATCTCAGGTTTCAAAGTATATTCCAGCGGACACGGATATTTCACTTTAAAGGACTCCGAGTCGGAGATCCCATGCGTGATGTTCTCGTCCAAGCTCGGTACAGTTAATTTCCGCCCCAAGGACGGCGATAAAGTTGTTATCACGGGTTCCTGTTCCGTCTATAAGAACAAGGGAAGATTCCAGATCCTTTGCAATACAATGAAGCTTGCGGGCGCAGGCTCACTTAAGGCCCAGCTTATGGCTTTATATAACAAGCTTAAGGAAGAAGGCCTGTTTGATGCATCCCATAAGCTGCCGCTTCCTGTAAGGCCTCGAAGGATCGGTATCATAAGTTCGTCTTCAGGTGCCGTTATCCATGATATGCTCGTTAAGCTTAATGAGCGCAATCCTTACTTTGATGCCGTTTTATATCCTGCCGCAGTGCAGGGCGAGAACTGCCCCGGCGAAGTCATAGAAGGCATAGATTACTTTACTTCACGCAATAATGTTGACGTAATAATAATCGCTAGGGGCGGCGGCTCTATCGAGGACCTGTGGGGCTTTAACAGTGAGGCTTTGGCAAGGCGCGTTTACGACTGCAGGATACCCGTTATCTCTGCCATCGGACATGAGACTGACGTTACTATACTGGATTACGTCGCTGACAAAAGATCGCCTACGCCTACCGCGGCTGCCGAGGATGTGCTTAAGACATACGAGGAGCTTTCCACAGCAAACAAGGTCCTGCGCGAAAAGCTTCAATCCAACATGAAAGCAGTACTTTCAGCTAAAAGAGCTTTGCTTGATTCATTAAGGTCCAATAAGGCACTTTACGAGCCTGAATTCATAGTTAAGTTAAAAAGAAACGAGCTTGATTCATTGGTCGATTCTTTAAGAAGGGCTGAAACAGATAAGATATCAAATTGCAGAAGAGATCTTATGAATTATCTCGACAGACTTTCTTTACTGGGTCCGCACAATGTATTAAGAAGAGGTTATTCTTATGTGAAGCTTGAGGACGGAAGTCCCGCGGTTTCGGTTAAGAATGTAAATATTGATTCCAAGGTAGATATTATTTTCAGAGACGGTAAGGCATCCGCCGTTGTTACGGATGTTAGTGAGGAGGCATCAAATGGCTGATAAATTCGTATATGAAGAAGCCGTTAAGGAACTTCAGGAAATAGTCAATAAGCTCGGACAGGGAAACGTCACTCTTGATGAATCTTTGAAGCTTTATACAAGGGGAATTGAGCTGTCCAAGCTTTGTGATGATAAACTAAAGGAAGTAGAGCAGAAATTCTCTGTGATCGATCCTGCTACAGGTGAGGAAAAGGAAGCTGAAGTAAAATGATAGACGCTAATTCTTGGATTACACCATATCTTGAAGACGTGTTCTCTACGCTTGATGAGAACGATCCCGTTGTAAAAGCTGCTTCATACAGCCTTTTCGCCGGGGGCAAGAGAATGAGACCTGCATTGATGCATGCCTGTGCCACGATGCTCGGTAACTACGGCGTTACGCCTGAGGATATTGCTCCTTATGCTGCGTGCCTCGAGATGATACACACATATTCTCTGATCCACGATGATCTTCCTTCCATGGATAACGATGATCTTAGAAGGGGAAGACCGACATGCCATAAGGTCTTCGGTGAGGACTTTGCCATACTTGCAGGCGACATGCTCCTTAATACGGCTCATGAGAACCTGATAATGCTCGCGATGAAGTCTGAAGCTCATGCGAGAGCTTCTTACAATATATCTCATCTTTCCGGTATTGCCGGCATGATCGGCGGTCAGAGTATCGATATCGCTTCCGAAGGTAAGAAAATACCGATCGAGCGCCTTTATGAGCTTCAAAGCAAGAAGACCGGAGCTCTTATCAAAGCTGCTGTTATCACTCCCTATTATCTGTCTTCGGCTCCCGAGGAGATCCTCGACAGATTGAGGGATTACTCAGAGCATTTGGGTCTTGCTTTCCAGATCAAGGATGACATTCTCGATGTTGAGGCTGATGAGAGTAAGCTCGGAAAGACTACGGGCAAGGATGAGAGGGACGACAAGTCTACATTCGTTACTTTGCTCGGATTGGACGGAGCTAAGAATAAGCTTCTTGAGGAAGAGAAGGCATGCTATGAAGCATTGGATTATTTTTCTTCGTTAAATTTGGATATAATGCTTCTAAAGGAGCTTACCGACTTTAATCTTAAGAGGGATCATTAATAACGTGGAATATAAACTTCTTGGAACTGATCTTACACCTTCTTATCTGTCGTCACTTACTCCTAAAGACAGAGATCTTCTTTGTGCGGAATTAAGGGACAAGATCCTTAATACAGTTTCAAAAAACGGCGGTCATCTCGCGAGTAATATGGGATGCGTTGAGCTTACCGTGTCTTTGCTTTCCGTATTCGATTATACAAAGGACAAGATCGTATTTGATGTAGGACATCAGTCCTATTCATATAAGCTCCTTACGGGAAGATTCAATGAGTTTGATACTTTAAGGCAGCAGGGAGGTATATCGGGATTCCCGAGAAGATCCGAGAGTCCTTACGATGCATTCGATACCGGTCATTCCAGTACTTCCATATCAGCTGCACTCGGTATGGCAAGAGCCCGTGATATAAAGGGAACTGACGAATATGTCGTTGCCGTGATAGGTGACGGAGCCATGACAGGCGGAATGGCATTCGAGGCTTTAAATGACGGACACTCGAACCGCATGAAGATGCTCGTTATCCTTAACGACAATGAGATGAGTATCGATAAGAATGTCGGCGGATTAAGCACATATCTTAAGCAGCTACGCGTATCCTCGGGTTATCTTTCTGCCAAGAAGAATACCGAGAGTTTCCTGAATAAGATTCCTGTACTCGGCAAGGCGATAATTACTATTATCATGGGGATCAAGAGATTCTTCAGATTCCTGCTTTATAAGCGTTATCCGTCCATGTTCGAAGATATCGGACTTCGTTATTACGGACCGATCGACGGACATAATACCGAGGGCCTGGCATTCGAAGCCGTAAAGGATCTTGATGTTCCTGTTCTTATGCATGTAGTTACGAAGAAGGGTAAAGGCTATAAGTTCGCCGAAGAAAATCCTTCCGATTATCACGGCGTTTCTCCTTTCGACATTGAGAAAGGCGTTCAGCCTTCTTCCAAACTTTCTTATACCGGAGCCTTTTCGGGGTCCATGGTTGAGATCGGAACTAAGAATAAAAATGTCGTAGGTATCTGTGCCGCTATGGCAATCGGTACCGGAATGGATAAGTTCGCTTATAAGTTCCCGTCACGTTTCTTCGACTGCGGAATAGCTGAGGAGCACTGTGTAACAATGGCTGCCGGAATGGCGACGAGCGGAATGATACCTGTTGTTGCTATCTATTCTTCATTCCTGCAAAGAGCTTATGACCAGATCTTACATGATGTGTGCTATATGAATAATCATGTTGTCTTTGCTGTCGACCGTTCGGGCTTCGTAGGCAATGACGGTCATACTCACAACGGCATTCATGATATCTCATATCTGAACTCCATGCCAGGAATGACTGTTCTTTCACCGCGTGACTATACAGATCTTAAGATATGTATGAATTATGCTGTTAATAAGTGTAACGGCCCTGTAGCTATAAGATATCCGAGAGGCGCTTCTCCTTATGAGGAAGAGGGGCCTTTGTACACTGATCCTGCCGACATTAATAAGGCTCATGTTGTATCAGATGAGGGTGATGATTATGTGTTTATCACTACCGGTCTTTATGGCAAAGTCTGTGATAATGCCGCTAAGTTGTTGAGTTCCAGAGGCATTAAGGGCAGGGTTATCTGTCTTACGGTATTAAAACCTTTGAATATATCAGCTATAATTGATGTTATCGGTTCTTCAAGATATGTATTTACCGGTGAAGAAGGTATCCTGTCAGGCGGATTCGGTGAGAGTCTGAAGCTGCAGCTTACCAGAGCCGGATATGACGGCAGAGTAGATAACTTCGCCGTGGAGAATCAGATGATCAGAGCAGGAACTGTGGAACAGCAGCTTAAGTGTGCAGAACTTGATGCCGCTTCTGTTGCTTCGAGAATAGAGAGGATCATAACGGAGGCGGAAAAGTGAGGTTCGGAATTCATTCTAATGACAGCCGTGATCGTGATTATAAAACAGCCATTGATCTTTCCAAGCTTCTTATAGATCGTAACTGCGTTCCTGTATTCGAGAAAGGCTTGGAGAATACCAGACTGTCTTCGGTCGAAGGTGTTGAGTTTAACGATTTTGATGATGTCGATGTTATCGTTTCCATCGGCGGTGACGGTACATTTCTGTCAGTAATCTCTGATTACAGATATCTCAATAAGCCTTTTGTAGGCGTAAACAAAGGAAGTATCGGCTTCCTTACCGAGATCTCGGATTATAATATCGAAGCTGCGTTTGACAGAATAATCAACGGCAAATATAAGATTATGGAACGTATGCAGCTTAAGGCTGAGCTTTACGACCGTTACCATAAATTAAAGTGTGAAGATGTCTGCCTTAATGACGTTTCCGTATTAAGAGGATCACAGCCCCATATTACGAAGCTTACGCTGTATATTGATAATGAGAGGGTTGAGAAGTTCTACGGAGACGGTATCGTAGTTGCCGCCCCGACCGGCTCTACAGCGTACACACTTGCAGCAGGCGGACCGCTTGTAATGCCTAATATGGATGTTATTTTGATTACTCCGTTGTGCCCTCATTCATTACAGAGTATGAGTTATGTTATCCCGTCTGACAGTGTTGTTGAGATTCAGCTTGGCAAGTTTGAGTCTGTTCCGCTTATCTGTCCTGACGGAAGACTGTTTTCTAATATTGAACAGGGGGATGTTCTTAAGATTAGAAGATATGATAATACTGTTCATACGATCAATCTCGGCCTTACGGGTTTCTTCCAGAACGTTAAGCGTAAGATCGTAGCAAGGGGTAGTTTCTATGAAGATGGCAAAGAATGAGAGACAGGAACTGATATTAAGACTCATACGTGAGAATGATATCTCAACACAGGAAGAGCTTACCAATCTTATCCGCAAGCAGGGAATGGAAGTGACTCAGGCCACTTGTTCGAGAGACATCAAGGAACTTGGTATCATAAAGGTTATCCTTCCGAATAATCAGAGTAAATATGCCGTTCTCGATAAGACCGGTGATATTGCTCCCGGACGTCTTCTTTCGGTGTTCTCGAATACTCTTCTGTCATGCACAAATGCGATGAACCTTGTCGTAATAACGACTCTGCCCGGAATGGCTCAGGCTGCAGGTTCAGCTCTTGATTCCATGCATCTTCAGTATGTTGTAGGTACTATTGCCGGAGACGATACTGTTTTTGTAGCAACAAAGAGCGTGGAAGATGCCAAAGCTTTATGTGCTACTATCCTTGATATGACCGGTTCGGAGCATGCTGACAAGACTTGAGATCAGAAGTTTCGCTGTTATAGAGCACGCAGTTTTCTCTCCATCATCAGGACTCAATGTAATCTCAGGTGAGACGGGTGCAGGTAAATCGCTTCTTATCGATGCGATAGGTCTTATATTCGGTGAGAAAGCTTCCAAGAATCTAATAAGAAGTGACAGCGACAGTGCTTATGTCGAGGCGGTCTTCGATTGTGATGAGAGCGTTATGAGCCGATTAACACCTATACTGGATGAATACGGTATCCCTGTTGACGAAGGAAACATCATTATCTCCAGAACTTTCAGAGAAGAAGGAAAGAGTGTAGCCCGCATTAACGGTACGGGAGTTATATTAAACCAGCTTAAAAGAGTAAGCAGCGAGCTTATCGATATACACGGTCAGAATGATAATTCCAGGATCTTTGATCCTTCCGTTCATATCGAGATGCTGGACAGATTCGGCGGCAAGCCTGTGCTGGATCTCCTTGAAGCCTACAGGAATAAGCTCAATTCGTATAAAGAACTTACAATTGAGTTTAAGGAAGCAGGTAAACTCGCATCATCATCTGATAACAGAGTGGATTACTTAAGATTCGCAGTTAAAGAAATCAGGGATGCTTCACTTAAGGCCGGAGAAGATGAAGAGCTTACGTTAAGGAAGAAGGAACTGTCGCAGGCTTCCCGTAATCAGAATATGTTAACCGATGCGGAAGGTCTTATCTCAGGTCAGGACAATACCGGCCTGACACCATCTGCAAAGATAAATGAAGCCTTAAGGATAATCAGGAAACTCTCGGAAAAGGATCCTTCATTCGAAGAGTATGTTTCGCGTCTTGAAAGCATAAGTCTTGACTTTGAGGCTTTCAGTTCCGACTTCAGTAAGAAGACTTCATCTTATGCTTACAGTGAGGATGAAGAGCGTAAAGTAAGTGACAGATTAAGCAGGATATTCGAGCTTCAGTCCAAGTACGGTAAGACCATAGATGAGGTTAATTCTTTTGCCGATAATGCCGAGGCTGAGTTAAACAAAATTGAAGAAGCATCAATAAGAGTCAATGAACTTCGTAATCAGCTTAAAGAGACTGAGGCAGATCTTCTTACGATCGCCAAAGAGTTGTCCGGTGAACGTAAGAAAGCTGCAGATAAGATGTCAGTTATGATCACGGAGGAACTTAAGGACCTTCAGATGCCCTCAAGTTCATTCTATGTAAGATTCGGAACAAGACCCAAGGAGAGGTTCTTTAACAATAACGGCATCGACGATATCACGTTCATGTTTACTGCAAATCCCGGTCAGCCTCCGATGGAACTCGCTTCCACGGCTTCGGGCGGTGAAGCTTCCAGGATCATGCTTGCCATAAAGAATATTCTCTCTTCGATCGATCTTATGCCTACGCTTATCTTCGATGAGATAGATACGGGTGTATCCGGAATGGCTTCGCTCTCTATAGCCAAAAAGCTTAAGTCGATCTCAAAGTCCCATCAGGTTCTTTGTGTATCACATACGGCACAGCTCGCTGCTGCTTCCGACCATAACTTCCTAATTAAAAAGGATACGGATGGCACCAGCACACATACTGATATCATTCCTCTTGATGAAGAACGCAAGATTACCGAAGTATCAAGACTTCTGTCGGGTAATGACGATAAGGAATCAAGAGATCTCGCCGTTAAGATGATCGAGGAACTTCGGGCTTAAAACTGCTATCTCGGAAGGCAGATCACAGTTAAAACTCATATTCTCATTTGTAACCGGATGAATAAAGTCCAGCATAGCCGCATGTAATGCTACTCTCGGGCACTTAAGATCCAGATCGCGGGCGAGAGGATAAGCATCTGAAGGATTGTCTATGGATAAAGGACCGTACAGTCCATCTCCTACAAGCGGATGTCCCATATAGGTCGAATGAACACGGATCTGATGGCATCTGCCCGTCACGAGCTCGAATTCAACCAAAGAAATATTAAGTTCTTCATCTGCTGCTCTCGTTCTGTAATGCGTTAAGCATTCGTGTGCGCCTTCATCGTCTATATTGCAGACATCGCGTATCATTACAGAGCCTTCGCGGCGTTTGATCGGAAGATCTATGCTTCCGAAGGCCGGCTCGTAAATGCCGTAAACTGCCGCCAGATATCTTTTTCTGATCTTCTGTTCACCCATAAGCTTGTGTACATGCCCGTTCTTGGCTACTACAAGAAGACCCGAAGTCTCCCTGTCGAGTCGCATAACGGGGTGCAGGGGCTTTTCGCCGGGGTTAAGAAGAGTAAGGAGGGAGTCGTCAAGGTGACCGTGTGTGGGGTGTGTTACCATGCCGGAAGGCTTGTTTATTACAGCAAGATAAGAGTCCTCGAAAAGGATCTTTATGCCTGAAACCTCATTAAGCTTGCCTACATCGTCTTCGTAGGACGCAAATATAACATCGCCTTCGTTTACCACGTGGTTAACGATAACGTGAACGCCGTTTACTTCAAGCGTACCGTAAAGCTTCACCCTTTTGATCATGGTGTTGCTCATGTTAAGTATCCCGCCCATTATTGATTTTACAGTCTTTCCGGCTTCGGAACTTGTTACAACGTGGTTAAATTGCATCTTATCGTCCTTGACACTCGTGTTTTTTATTTTTATTATAACTAATGGCTAATTATAGTCTATAAATGTTCTTTGACAACTTTATAATTGGAGGTGAGTACCAACATGCCGTGGTTTATTTATTTAATCATTGGCTTGGTTCTCGGTATCCTTATCGGTTTTATCGGTGTGCATATGTACTATAAACTCGGATTGTCTGCGAAGCAGAAGCAGCTTGAAGATGATTCGGTAAAGGCTAAAGCAGAAGCTGAAAGAATCGAGGCAGAAGCCCAGAAGGATGCGGAGAACCGCAAGCGAGAACTCCTGTTGCAGGCCAAGGAAGAGATCTCTAAAGCCCGCGTCGAGCTTGAGCACGACGTCAGGGAGAAGAGACAGGAGCTTGCAAGAGAGAGGAACAAGCTTGAGCAGAAGGAGGACAACGTCGAGAAGCAGCTTCAAATCGCAGAAAATAAGCGTGCTATGTACGAAGCCAAGCTCGAAGAGGCATCAAGGAGTGTCGAGAGGACCAAGGAACTTGAAGCCCGTAAGGAGCATGAGCTCGAGAATATCTCGGGATTGTCCATTGCTGAAGCAAGGAACCTTGTCCTTGACGCAGCAGAGAAAGAGTACAGTCACGATATGGCTGTAATGCTCAGGCAGATGGAAGAGAAGACCAAGCAGGATGCTGACAAGATAGCAAAAGACATCATTGTCACATCTATTCAGAGATATGCATCTGATTATGTATCGGAAGCTACTGTATCTGTAGTAAACCTTCCCAATGACGAGATGAAGGGCCGTATCATCGGTCGTGAAGGCCGTAATATCCGTGCTATCGAGACGATCACGGGTGTCGATCTTATTATCGACGATACACCTGAAGCTGTTATTCTCTCGTCATTCGATCCCATCAGAAGAGAAGTGGCAAGGATCACGATCGAGAAACTTGTTTCCGACGGAAGAATCCATCCCGCCAGGATCGAAGAGATGGCTAACAAGGCCAGGAAGGAGATCAACCAGACGATCAAACAGGAAGGTGAGCGCGCTGCTTATGAGACAGGCGTCATGAACCTTCATCCCGAGATCATTAAGCTTCTTGGTAAACTCAAGTACCGTACAAGTTACGGACAGAATGTTCTGAAGCATTCCATCGAAGTCAGTTTCCTTGCCGGAATGATGGCGGGAGAATTGGGACTCGATGTTAATTACGCCAAGAGAGCAGGACTTCTCCATGACATCGGTAAGGCTGTCGACTTCGAGCAGGAAGGAACACATGTACAGCTCGGTACCGATATCGTCAGGAAGTATCACGAATCAGAGAATGTCTGCAATGCCGTTGAATCTCATCACGGAGACGTAGAGGCCAAGACAGCCGAAGCTGTTCTTGTTGCTGCAGCAGATGCTATATCAGCTGCAAGACCCGGAGCAAGAAGGGAGAATCTTGAGACTTATATCAAGAGGATCCAGAAGCTCGAAGATATCGCTACAAGCTTTGACGGAGTTGAGAAGAGTTATGCGATTCAGGCGGGTAGAGAGATCCGTGTTATTGTTGAACCCGAGAAGGTCAACGATGAGGAGATGATCCTTAAGGCAAGACAGATCTGTAAGAAGATCGAAGATGAGCTCGATTATCCGGGTCAGATCAAGGTTAATATCATCCGCGAAACTCGTGCAACTGACGTTGCGAAGTAAATAATGAAACTTTTTTACCTTAGTTAGTATTATTTGTTGATGAGTTGGCAATCACCTTATAAGAAGACGGACATTCTGCGGTCCGTCTTTTTATTTTCCTCAATATTTCACCAAATAAAAAATACTAATTAAATATAATGTAGAATGTATATTGAAAACAGTTACAAGGTGATATATGGACAGAGTAATTTACATTGCAGACGATGATGATAATATCAGAAACCTGTTGAAGTCGTTTCTGGAGAGAGAGGGGTATATTATCTACGGTTTCCCAACGGGTGATGACCTTCTTAAGCGTTTCATAACGAATCCCTGTGATCTTATCATTCTCGATGTAATGATGCCAGGAAGAGACGGGTTCTTCATCCTTACGGAGATCAGAAAGATCAGTAATATCCCGATCATCATGCTCACTGCAAGAGATTCGGATGCTGATTATATCGCAGGTCTTAATCTCGGATCCGATGATTACTTCACAAAGCCTTTCAGTCCCATCAAACTAGTAACTAAAGTAAAGTCGATATTCGCAAGACTTGAGGCTGTTAATTCCATCAATGTCGATGCTTCGGATTCCGAACTTGAGTTTGCCGATATCAAGATCAACAGAAAGACCAAGTCTGCTACGTTGAAGGGTAATGAACTCAACCTTACACCTAATGAATATACGCTCCTTACTTATCTTATGATCAACAGCGACAGAGCTGTTCCCAGAGTTGAATTGCTGGATAAGATCTGGGGTTATGAGACAGAGATCGAGACCCGTGTTGCTGATGATACGGTTAAAAGATTAAGGAAGAAGATAGTTGATTCCGATGCCAAGATATCTACGATCTGGGGATACGGTTTCAGACTGACAACAAGCCAGGATGAGCCGGGCGAATAACAGCAGTAAAGAGAATAACAGTCAAAATGAAGGCAGACATTTCCGTCTGCCTATGTTTGTTCATATCTATATTTCACTTCTTGCAATTACTCTGATAACAGGTGCTTTCATCTGGCTGTCGAGTAATTTTATTATGCAGAACTATATCGCGTATGAGTGCGATAACCGAATAAGCAATGCGGTCAATTCCTGCCAGTCCTTTGCCGAAGCCTTCAGAAATTCACTGACGGCGGAGTCCGGAACAGAAGAGCAGATCAGGACCAATCTTCTTAATTCGATCGTGTCTTCATCCGACCTTTCGAATGAAGCCTCGATCGTGCTTTTCGAAGATGATGTTACGGGCGAAGGCTATAATGTACTGTGGCCATCAGCTACGTATTCCGTTTCTTCCCGTAACAGGGCACAGCTTTACCTTAATACCATTATCGACAACCTTACGCGATACTCCAATATCTCTTCTAACGACACAAGAAGCACTATCGTTGACGGCAACCTCGTATACTACAAGTTCATTAACGTTGAGTACTCAAGTTATGAGAACGGGGATGAAGCCAAGTTCGACCAGTACTACCTTCTGGTTTACATCGACACCAGTTCCTACTACAGCTTTACAACAGCGATCAACGTCGCTATTTTCCGTGCTATTATCGTCGCCGTACTCGCATCTACGATAATAAGTATCATCATTGCTTTCCCACTGTTCTTCTCGACAAGAAAGCTTTCCAAGTTTGCTGCAAGAGTAGGTAAAGGAGACTTTACTCCTGTTAAAGGTCATATCATGAGCACCGAACTTTCGAACCTCGGTGACAGCATGAACATCATGGCGCAAAAGCTTGAGAAAGCCGATATAGAGCAGAAGACGTTCTTTCAGAACGCATCTCATGAGTTAAGGACGCCGTTGATGTCCATTCAGGGTTATGCGGAGGGTATCAAGTACGATATCTTCAATGAAGACGAGAAGCTTAATGCCGTGGATGTAATTATCTCTGAGACAACCAGGCTTTCCACTCTTGTTGAGAACCTTCTTTCCATTTCCAAGATGGATATGTCCAGAAGCGGTAATTATACAGTTAAGAAGACAATCCTGAATGTTCAGGAATTGTCTGAAGATATAGTTGCACGTGTGCGCGGTAATTTCCTGTTCGAGAACAAGGAACTCGTCACGGATATAAGGGCAGAGGACTCATATATCTGTGCCAATGAGAACGATATCTTAAGAATGCTGGAGAACATTTTCTCCAACTGTAACAGATATGCCGAGAAGCAGGTTGATTTCTCCGTGTTCAAGGTCAAGGACAATATAAACTTCGTTATAAGTGATGACGGCCCCGGTATCGACCGTGAAGTGATGCCGACTCTCTTTGACAGATTTGCCAAAGGCAATGACGGAAAGCACGGTATCGGACTTGCGCTTGCCCGTGCAATAGCCGAAGAACACGGCGGTTCGATAACTGCGGACAACAAGCTTCAGGGAGGTGCAGTATTCGTTATCTCACTGCCCGTAATTAAACCCAAAGTTCAGTTGTCATATATTAACAACGAGGGATAACACCTATTTGTAATCTTGTTGCAATATAAACTGTTTTTTTCTATTCAAAATTGTTTTTATTATATGTATAATCACTTGAACTGTTTTTAAGGAGGTCACCTATGCATACTGTACTTGTAACCGGCGGAATGGGCTTTATCGGCTCTCATACCGTTATTGCATTGCATGAGAACGGGTTTGATGTTGTCATTGCTGATAACCTTGTAAACAGTAAGAATGAGGTCCTTAACAGATTAGAGCAGATCACAGGCAAGAGATTCAAGTTCTATAAAGTTGACTGCTGTGATAAGGCTGCTTTATCCAAGGTTTTTGAAGAGAATAAGATCGACAGTGTAATTCACTTTGCAGGCCTCAAGGCAGTAGGTGAATCGGTTCAGATCCCTCTCGAGTATTATTCCAATAATATTAACAGCATGCTTACCGTAATCGCTCTTATGAAGGAGTACGGTGTTCATAAGCTGGTTTTCTCATCCTCGGCTACCGTTTACGGTCAGAGCGAGGATGTTCCTTTTACAGAGGAAAGTCCTCTCGGCATCTGCACCAATCCTTACGGCTGGACTAAGTGGATGATCGAGCAGATGCTTAAGGATTGCGCTCACGCCGATCCTTCATTGGATGTTGTTCTGTTAAGATACTTTAATCCCGTCGGCGCTCATGAGAGCGGACTCATCGGTGAGGATCCGCAGGGAATACCCAATAATCTTTTCCCTTATATCTCCAAAGTTGCTGTCGGAACTCTTGAGCGTCTTACTATCCACGGCGACGATTACGATACGCCCGACGGAACATGCTTAAGAGATTATATTCATGTTTGCGATCTTGCTGACGGCCACGTTAAGGCTATCAGATATATGGATGAGCACACTTCCGGTGTTGAGGTATTTAACCTCGGTACGGGTATGGGCACTTCCGTAAAGGAAGCCGTTAAGGCTTTTGAGAAGGCATGCGGCCACGAGATCCCGCATGTTATCGGCCCCAGACGTCCGGGAGATCTTCCTGTCTGCTATGCGTCAACTGACAAGGCCGAGAGGGTATTAGGTTTTAAAGCTACAAGAAATATAGATGATATGTGCAGTTCCTGCTGGAAGTGGCAGGTCAATAATCCTAACGGATTACAGGATTGATCTAAGGAGGATCAAATGAGAAGTAAAACCCGTAACAATGAGGCTACAGGGACAAAGAAGAAGGGTAAAGTCGGCAAGATCATTATCTCGATCGTTGCTGTAGTATTGGGTCTTGCACTCGGTGTCGGCGCTTTCCTTTTCTGGTATTCAAGACAGTTGCTGAGCATACCTACTTATGTAACTGTTGCACCCGAAGATGTTACCATCGTTAACGAACAGGGTGAGACAGTTAACCTTCAGGCTATCAGACAGACAACTGTTTATGAGCCTATCGATACAGCAGATGATATTCATAACTTCCTGCTTATCGGTATCGACAGCAGATCCAGAAACTATAATGAATCTGGTACGGGCGGACTTTCTGATGTTACTATGATCATGTCTGTTAACAGCACTCAGGGAACGATCAGACTCGTATCCATCGCAAGAGACTGTTATGTACATGTACCCGGCTATTCATATGCTATGAAGATAAATGCAGCTATGAGCCGCGGAGGTCCGGATGTTCTCTGCGCTACTGTTGAGGATTCATTAAGAATCAATATCGATGGCTGGGCATATGTAAACTTCTATCACATGGCTGAGATCATCGACGCTGTAGGCGGCGTATACTGTGACGTAAGTTCCAGCGAGCTTAACTCAGAGGGCGGTCTTAACTGGAACCTCGCAGAAGTTAATAACCTCATGGGACTACCTGCTTCCCAGGATGCAGTTACAAGCACAGGTTATATCTGGCTTAACGGAAGACAGGCAGTAGCTTATGCAAGAATCAGAAAGGTCGATTCTGACTATAAGAGATCCGAAAGACAGGTTGAGGTATTAAGATCTTTGATGGATCAGTTCATCGCTTTGTCACCTACGGGTAAGCTTTCTGCTATCGATGATATCCTTGCAGCTGTTACAACTAATATTTCACCTACGGATATTCAGGATTATGCTCTTAACTTCCTGCCTAATGTAACGAATATCAGTATCGAATATATGCAGCTTCCTATTCAGGGTTGCTTCAATTCAGGAATGTTCGGTGACGAGTGGAGTATCAGACCTAACTGGAATGCAATGATTCCTTATGTTCAGGAATTCTTCTACGGTGAGACAACTGATTTCGACCCTGTTCCGGATATCAGTTCTTCACCTTCACTCGACAGCTGTCCTCATGATCTTACGATCGAAGAATTGCTTAAATAATATCAATTGAGGCAAAATTCAGGTTTTTGACTTTTTTTGATATTCATTATTGACAGAAGTTAACACGAGAATTATTATAAGTACTGTTGGCACTCGGATGTTAAGAGTGCTAACAGTATTTTAATTTTACAGGAGGCGTTTGATATGACGATCAAACCATTAGGAGATAAGGTAGTTATCAAGAAACTCAAGGCAGAAGAGACAACCAAGAGTGGCATCATTCTTGCTTCAGCTGCTCAGGAGAAGCCTCAGGTAGCAGAGATCATCGCTGTAGGACCCGGCGGAGTGATAGACGGAAATGATGTTAAGATGGAAGTTTCCGTAGGACAGAAGGTAATCATTCGTGATTATGCAGGTACGACCGTAAAGATCGACGGTGAGGAAGTTATCATCGTACGTCAGGAAGACATACTTGCTATCGTTGAGTAATAACAGGAGGAATCGGAAAAATGGCTAAGAATATCGAATATGCTGAGGATGCAAGAAAGGCACTCGAAAGAGGTGTCGATAAGGTTGCTAATACAGTTAAGGTAACACTCGGACCTAAGGGAAGAAATGTTGTACTTGATAAGAAGTACGGTGCACCCCTTATCACAAACGACGGTGTTACTATCGCTAAGGAGATCGAGCTTGAGGACAGAGGCGAGAATGCTGGTGCCCAGCTCGTTAAGGAAGTTGCATCCAAGACTAATGATGTAGCCGGTGACGGCACAACTACAGCTACACTTCTTGCCCAGGCAATCATCAAAGAGGGTATGAAGAATGTTGCTGCAGGTGCTAACCCCATCATCCTTCGTAAGGGTATCTCATCTGCTGTTGAGACTGCTGTTAATGAGATCCTTGAGAATGCCAAGAAGGTTGACGGTTCCAAGGATATCGCCCGTGTAGGTGCTATCTCCGCAGGCGACGACGAGATCGGCCAGCTTATCTGCGAGGCTATGGAGAAGGTTTCTGCTGACGGTGTTATCACTGTTGAAGAGTCCAAGTCCATGAAGACTGAACTCGATGTTGTTGAAGGTATGCAGTTCGATAAGGGTTATATCTCACCTTATATGGTTACTGATACTGATAAGATGGAGGCCGTTCTTGACGATCCTTACATCCTTATCACTGATAAGAAGATCTCCAATATCCAGGATATCCTTCCTGTTCTCGAGCCCATCGCTCAGTCCGGTAAGAAGCTCCTTATCATCGCTGAAGACGTAGAGGGTGATGCTATCACAACATTGATCCTCAACAAGCTCAGAGGTACATTCACATGTATCGCTGTTAAGGCTCCGGGTTATGGTGACAGAAGAAAGGAAATGCTCCAGGATATCGCTATCCTTACAGGCGGTACAGTTATCACTTCCGATCTCGGTCTCGAGCTTAAGGACACAACACTTGATCAGCTCGGTACAGCTCATCAGGTTAAGGTTACCAAGGAGAACACTATCATCGTTGACGGCGCAGGCAGCAAGGATGATATCAAGGGCAGAGCCGATCAGATCAGAAAGGCTATCGAGGAGACAACATCCGACTTCGACAGAGAAAAGCTCCAGGAGAGACTTGCAAAGCTCGCAGGCGGCGTAGCTGTTATCAAGGTAGGTGCTGCTACAGAGACTGAGATGAAAGAGAAGAAGCTCAGAATCGAGGATGCTCTTAATGCAACAAAGGCTGCTGTAGAAGAGGGTATCGTTCCCGGAGGCGGAACAGCTTACATCAATGCTATTCCTGCTGTTAAGGCAATGCTCGACAGCGCTGAGGGTGATGTAAGAACAGGTATCTCGATCGTTATCAGAGCTTTGGAGGAGCCTGTTCGTCAGATCGCTGCAAATGCAGGACTTGACGGAAGCGTTATCGCTGAGAAGATCAAGAACTCCGAGCCCGGTGTCGGATTCGATGCTTTGAACAACCAGTATGTTGATATGTACGAGGCAGGTATCGTAGATCCTGCTAAGGTTACAAGATCAGCTTTGCAGAATGCTTCTTCCGTATCTGCTACACTTCTTACAACTGAAGCTCTTGTAACAGATATCCCTGAACCGGAGCCGGCAGCTCCTGCAGCTCCGATGTATTGATAATGAGTTGTAATATCGTATAATTAAGCGGTCATGCGTACAGCATGGCCGCTTTAATGATTTAAGGAGATTTATGGAAGATCTGTTTTTTGAAAGCTGTGTTAAACGTGATCACGGAACCGCAGGAAAGCTTTTACCTGTTGTTTCCATCATTGCGCTTGTTATCTTTATGGTGTTCTTTAATGGTGTGCCGATATTGTTCGGATACAACATTATATTCTTTACGGGAATGACTTCGTTCGGACTTTGTTATCTTCTTTACAGAGCTTTGAAGAACCTGAAGTACGAGTATCAGATAGAGATAACTAATGACAGTTTCCAGGTTACGAAGATCACGAATAAAAAGAAGATGGAAGTTCTTGCCGACTTCTCGATCAAGGATTGTGAATATATAGGTCCAATTACTTCAGACAGATTTGTTGAAGACCTTGAGAAGTCTGATTTTGCTCTTAACTGCACGTCCTTAAAGAAATACGATATCACCGACGATTACTGGTATATATTCCTTACTCAGGATAAAACGCCTTACTGCGTGATCTTTGAGTTTGATGAAGAAATGTATCCCATATTCAGACGTTATAATCCCAGAGGGACCAAGAGGATAGATGGCTGATCATTCTGAAATCGAATTCTACACAAAGAGCACAGACTGCGGTACAGACAGTTGTCTTGCCCCGTATGTGCTCTTATCCGATCTGCAGGAAACCGCTGATAAAGGCGCAGCTGATACGGGCTGGGGCAGAGACGAGATCGGAGAGTATAACTGTTGCTGGATAATACTGCGATGCAGGCTTCATATTAACAGGCTGCCGTCCTGGCGTGAGTACTTCAAGATAACAACATGGTCCCGCGGTGCGCGAAAACTCTTTTTCGACAGGGATTATGAGATCTTTGATGAGAGCGGAGTACTAATAGGAAGTGCGACTTCAGTGTGGATCCTGGCTGATAAGGACACACACAGGCCTGTTTTCCCGTCCAGGCTGGAGTCACTGCCTCAAAGGCTTAAACAGTCGGACAGAACGGCTCTGGGGGATGAGTGCCCCAAGCTTAAGATCCCGGATATTCCGGGTGATGCTTCACCTGTTATCACAAAGTATGCCGATTACAGCGAACTTGACCACAATCACCATGTGAATAACACCAGGTATCTTGCGTGGGTATATGATGCTCTTTTTAAGGGCGGCTATGACCTTCACAAGGTTACGGATATCAATATTAACTACATAAATGAAGTAAAGAGCGGGCAGAAGGTGGATATCTATATAACTTCTTCGGAAGAGGGCCTGAACGTGTTCGGATACAGGAATGATGATACCGGTGTATTCGTCTGTGAAATAATGTTTTGAGTTTAGCTCCTATTTATATTATTATATATAGCGATGTGCAATTTTCAGGAGGCACTATATGATCGAAATTAACAACCTTGTAAAGAGATACGGTGACATTAAAGCTGTCAACGGTATTTCTTTTACGGTTAATGATGGTGAGGTTCTGGGTTTCTTGGGTCCTAACGGAGCAGGTAAGTCCACGACTATGAATATCATCACAGGTTACCTTTCTTCCACATCAGGTACAGTAAAGGTTAACGGACATGATATTCTCGAAGAGCCCGAAGAGGCTAAGAAGTGTATCGGTTATCTCCCGGAGCAGCCGCCGCTTTATTTTGATATGACAGTTCTCGAGTATCTGAACTTCATATGTGACCTTAAGAAGGTTCCCAAGAAGGAAAGGAAGGAGCAGCTTGCTTCTATCCTTTCTATGGTTAAGCTCGTTGATATGGCAGACAGACTTATCGGCAACCTTTCCAAGGGTTATAAGCAGAGAGTAGGAATTGCGCAGGCTCTTGTAGGCAATCCCGATATCTTAATCCTCGACGAGCCTACTGTAGGTCTTGATCCTAACCAGATCCTCGAGATAAGAAAGCTTATAAGAAAGCTTGCAGACAAGCACACGGTTATCCTGAGTTCTCACATTCTTTCTGAGATTCAGGCTGTATGCGACAGAGTTGTAATCATTAATCAGGGTAAGGTAGCCGCTATCGATACGATCACGGATCTTTCGTCAAAGCTCAGCGGTTCCACAAAGCTTTCCCTTTCTTTCAAGGGTCCTGTTAAAGATGTTGCCAATAAGCTCCGTGCTATTCCCGGCGTTAATAATGTCGTTTCTGTAGTCTCCAATGACGATACGGAGATTCATCAGGTTGAGATCACGGCAGACAGTTCTGCCAAGAATGATGTTCGTACATCAGTCTTCTATACAATGAGCAAGGGCGGTTGGCCTATGCTTGAATTCAGATCCATGGATCCGTCACTCGAAGAGATCTTCCTCTCGATTACGTCTGTGTGATATACGGAGGTTATTGATTAAATGTCAGCTGTTTATAAAAGAGAATTAGCTTCATATTTCAGGTCTCCCGTGGGATATATAGCTCTTGCACTGTTCTCGTTCCTGTCCGGATTCGTATTTATCAATCAGTACAGTGACGGTTCTGTTAATATCTCAAGCGAGATCATGTCACTTTGTTCATTCTTCGTAGTTATCGTTCCGGTAATTACGATGGGTCTTTTCTCAGAAGATAAGAAGAGGGGAACAGAGGTACTGTTCTACACGAACCCTGTATCGATGTTCGAAGTCGTTCTCGGCAAGTTCTTTGCCGCTATGACACTGCTCGGAATCCTGTTCCTCAACATCTTCCTGCACATGATCATTACTGCTTTCTCCGGCGGTGTTGTTAACATCGGTTCCTGGGGTTCGGTAATCGTTTTCTTCTGCCTTGCAACATTGTTTACATCAATCGGTATTCTTGCTTCTGCACTTACCGATACACAGATCATATCTGCGATCATAAGCTTTGTTATCATCCTTGTAATCCAGCTTCTGCAGACATTGAGCACACTTGCTTCTTCTGCACTTTATTCGCTGCTTTCTTCATCGCTGATCAACATGGATACAGAAAAGATCAATACTGCATGCAGTAATCTTGCAGCTGCAATATCATGGCTCAGTCCTTTCTCCAAGACTCAGGATTTCAGATACGGTGTATTCTCTATCGCACCGCTCGTATTCTGCATATCCATGGCTCTTGTATTCCTGTTCCTTACATACAGGATCCTTGAGAAGAAGCGCTGGACACAGAATTGATTGAGGTAGGAAAATGAGTAAAGATAAGACAAGTTCAAATTCATCTGCCAAGGCAGATAAGAATAATAAGACCGGGAAGAAGGAAAGCTCTGCTGTTAAGACAGATGCAAGAGCCGGTAAGCTTAAGTTATTCTCCATCAGCTCTTTCATAATCCTTCTTGTAACGGTTCTTGCAGTTAACATAATCTTCGGACTCAAGATCAAGAATACGAGTATTGATGATTATTTGACTTACGATATGACAGCCACAGGTCAGAATTCAGTTTCTGAAGTTACGATATCGTATCTGAATTCACTTCCCGAAGGCACGACAGTACGTATTGTCGGTCTCATGGATAAGCCTGTTAACTTAAGAGATACACCATATGAGTATATCGTTCCTCTTCTTGATGATTATGTATCTCAGGCAAACGGAAAGATTACGGTTGAATATGTAAACCCCACCAAGTACCCTAATATCATTTCAGAACTTGATCCTAATGGTGTTTATGATCTTTCAACTTATTCAGGCTATGTTGTTTACTGTAACGGCAAGCTTATCCAGATCGATCCTGTTAACTGTTTTACTTACAACGATGAGTATCTTCAGTACGGTTATTATCTGCCTACATCCAATATCGTTGAGCAGAAGTTTACAAGTGCTATCGTAAATCTTACGAGAGGTTACGAGTATAAGGCTTACTTTGTAAGAGGTCTCGGCGAGGGAACTCATGAGCAACTTTCCAACATGCTCGCATCTTTGGGTATCGACAGTGCAGATATTCAGGCAAGTGAAAACTTCACAGTACCTTCCGACTGCGATCTTCTGATCATCAGCGGTATCAATTCTGATATCACGGACAGCATGGCTGAGTCTATTAAGGATTACCTTTCCGGCGGAGGTAAGATCATCGTTGCTGTTAATTACTACAACACTAACGTAAGCGAGATCTATCCGAAGCTTAATACGCTTCTTGCCAACTACAATATCCGTATCTCAAACGCTCTTATCGTTGAGAATGATGCAGGATATCAGATCAACAATGATCCTTATAATTCGTTGGTTGATGTAGCTTCTGCATATCAGGAACTCGCAGGTGCGGCAAGTCTTCGTAACTCATACGCAAGACCTCTTATGTTAGCTGATACACCTTATAACTATATCCAGGTGACACCTATTGCTTCTACTTCACCGACAGCTACTTTCGGTGTATATGATCCTTCTACGGGTAACATCGTACAGAATGTCAATGCGGCTCAGTTCTATGTCGGTATGTATTCCACATTTACCGGAACAACAACCCCTCCTGATGTATATGTATTCGGTACATTGACATTTACGTCCGACGAGTACATCAGCACTTTCGGTTACAACGATGCCAACGTTGTATTCATCAGAAATATCATCAGGGGAATGCTTAAGGCTGACGACAGTGTATTCGTTGAAGGCAAGGCACTTTCGGATTATTCCGTTGATACCACCAAGGTAACTACAAACACAGTTACTGTTATGACATTTATTCTTGTTGCTATCATTCCTTTGGCTTTCGTAGTAGCGGGTGTGGTTGTATATAACAAGAGAAAGAATCTGTAATCTATGAAGTCATTAAAGAATCTATTGATACCTTTTATCATTATGGTCGTGCTCTTGGCTGTTGCCATCTGCACGATTGTGATCAACAGCAAGGATTCCGGTACAGTTGAATCCGGAACTGTCGATTCTGATGTCGTTATCGATATTGCTCCCAACATTATGTCTTCCATTGAAGTCATTAACAGGGACGGAACCGGTATCGGATTTCAGGGAGCAGTCGATGAAACCGGTTCAGTCTTGTGGTCTTTGCTGGATAAGTATGACACGGATGTGCCTCTTAATAATGATGCGATCACCACTTGGGCATATATGCTCGGTAACTTTATGAGTAACGGCAATATCGGCGACAGTTCATCTTATAATCTTGCCGATTACGGTCTTGATAATCCTCAGTATACTGTTGTCATCACTCAGTTTGACGGAAGTGTCAGCAAGGTTTATGTAGGCAATAAGACTGCGGACGGAGCAAGCTGTTATTTCATGGTTGAAGGCAATCCCGATATCTATACAGTAGTATTGGCTAAGTATACATATTGCGGTTTCCAGCTTATTGATTTTCTTGCGACCGTTACTCTCGGAATCGAATACAGCAATCTTTCTACTGTTGAGTTTAAGCGTGATTTTGACGGTATCGATCTTGTTACTGCCTGCACCTTGTATGAGACGGGAGATCCTAATTATAATGCTATCTCACCTTTCGAGATCGAGTGCAGCCCTTACTATGTCACTTTGATCGATAAGGTTGTTAATCTCGAGATCACATCATTCGTTGAAATCCCGGATGATCAGTTGTCTGAATACGGCCTTGACGATCCTTATTATGAGTTCACATTCACGTTGAATGACGGCCGTGTAGTTACGTTGAATCTGTCTTCTTCGGTTAACGGATACTACTATGGTACTTCCAACGTAGTTGACGGTTACTTCAAGGTTTCCGAGCTTCAGATAGACGGACTTAATACACAATTAATGATGCTTTTGAGCAGCTACCTTGTATATTTCCCTGCTACTGATATGTCCAAAATCACCGGTACATATGGAGATGAGTCATTTACTTACGACATTTCAACTACGGGTTCTATCTCTGCAGATGATGCAACAGCACGTCTTAACCAAAGAGATGCGAGGGTATTTACTTCTGAAGGCAGATCTTATGCGGCTATTCTTTATGAATCGCTTATTACTATCTCCGTATCAGATGTTGATACCGAAGCGGATCCTGCTTACGAACCCGAAGTAGAGTTCACATTTATAACGAATAACTATCAGACTTATGTATTGTCATTCGTACCCAGGGACAGTAACAGCTATTACGCTTTCTTAAACGGCGAATATACTACGTTCATTGTTCCTAAGAGCGAGTTGTTCAATAACAGCGGTCTTGATACGTTTAATTACGGTGCATGGACTGCATATGAACTAACGGTTGAAGCTATTGATAACTCGATTGCCGGTACCTATGACATTCCTGTTGAAGAGGGTGCAGCCTGACAATGAGTAAAGAGGGAAAACTAAGCAGCATAGATAAGAAACTGTGGTTTACCATAATAGGTTTTGTTGCACTGCTTATTCTTGCCATCATAATGCTCGCACTTGTCTCGAAAAATGAAGATGAGAGCCGCGGAGCAGAGCGCTATATCAGGCTTTCGGGACAGACAGGATTCAGCTGTGAGTATGCTGAAGCACAGAAACTCTATGCTTTCGGTGAGGGCGTACTTAAGGTTACTAAGGAGCGTGTCGCTTATCTTACTTTGTCGGGTAATGAAGTATTCAGTGCTTCCGTTTCCTACAGTAATCCCCAGTGCTACATCAATAACGGAAACTGTGTAGTATTCGATAATGACGGTTACGGCTTTATTGTCATGAATACCGATAAGGTTCTTTATGAGAAGCCTACCGAGAATAAGATTCAGTCTGCGATCCTGTCCGATTCCGGTCTTTGTGCCGTTATTACGGACAGCCCCGATGCTTACGGTGAGGTTATCCTCTATAACACCGAGGGCGGACAGATATCCAGATGGTCTTCTTACAATTCGGGATTCCCTATATGCGGTGCTTTCTCGGATAATGAGCAGTATTTTGCGTTATCTACGCTTAATACGACTGGTGCCGTTTATAAGCCTTATATAAGAGTGTTCAGTATTGATTATGATAACGGCAACATATCAGCTTCTGACCATGCCGTTTATACTGTTGATGACACAACGATCCTTTCTTATACGGCATATATCGGAAACCAGCTTTTCGCATTCTGTTCCGACCGTATCTACATAGTAAATAACGATACTTTGGTTCCCATGAACATTGATTTCGGTGCCATTAACTATGTAAGGATCGTAGATGACGTTATCTTTGTTATCTATGCAGACGGAGTTAACCAGCTTAACAAGCTCATGATCTTGAATGCCTCAGGAGAGGCTGTTTACGATTCTGAAGTAGGTTCGGATGTTAATGCCATAGCTTCGAGTGCCGACAGATACGCGCTGTCTATCGATGACAGAATACTCGTATTTGATGCTAACGGAAGTGTTATATCTGACATTTCGGTGGATGAGGATATAATTAGGATTGGATTTACGGATAATAACCGTCTTGTTGTCGTTTCCACCGGCGGCGTACATACGGTTGACTATTGATTGAGGGTATATGGAAACTGAAGTAAAACTTGCGTTTAAAAGCAAAGAAGAACTTATGGCTGTAATCGAAGCTGACTGGTTCGCCGATTACTGTCTTGATGTGGGAGATAAGGAGCCTGTAAAGCTTACGAATTCCTATTACGATACCAAGGACAGAGATCTTCTTAAGAAGGGAACATCTGTTAGAGTACGTCTTTATGAGGATAACGAAGGTTCACACTATGAGCACACGGTTAAGTTCGGCGGTTCTGTAGTTAATGGTCTTCATCAAAGATATGAATGGAATGTAGATTCCGATTCTTCTGAATTTGATGTCGATGCTTTCAGAGCCAAGGCTGCAAGAGGCGATGATGATCCGGAAGAGATCCTCGATGATGCTCTGGGCGATGTGAAGAGCGAGGACCTTATATGTCTTTGTTCCACTTATTGTGAGAGAACTATCTACACCTTCGGATTCGGAGACTCAATGATGGAAGCCAGCTTTGATATCGGAAAGATCAGTGCAGGCGGCAAGTCTGAAGATATCTGCGAACTTGAGATAGAACTCGAATCAGGTGACGTCGTTGATCTTAAGGAGATGGCTCAGTTTATCGTCGATAACACAGGTGCTGTTCCTTACGACCAAAGCAAGTATATGAGAGCCATAAGACTTCTCGATACTTCTTCTGATGAGCAGTAATTCCTACGATGTAATTATTATCGGAGCAGGAGCTGCGGGGCTTATGTGCGCCGCGGCTCTTTATAATGAGAATCCTTCTTTTAAGGTGCTTATTATAGACAGAAATAATAAGCCGGGAAGAAAGCTTCTTGCTACAGGCAACGGAAGATGTAATTTCACGAATTTGAATATCAAGTCATCCTGTTACAACACGGATGACGAAAGAAAACTCTCCACGATCCTTCATGTTTTTGATTCTTCCAAGATAATAGATTTTTTCAATAAGAAGATAGGTGTTATCGCAGATTATAAGAATGATCTTGTATATCCCATTACATATCAAAGCAAGACAGTGACGGATGCTTTGGCTGCATCTGCGTCTTCTGCAAGGTTCGAGCTTAATACCGAAGTAACATCGGTAGTCCGCGATGATATGGATTATGTCGTTAACGGATGCTACAGGGCATATAACATAGTATTTGCCTGCGGCGGAGTATCTTTGCCGGATTCAGGCAGTAACGGTTCATTATATCCGGTAATTAAGGGATTATCCGGAGCTGACAGCTTCGAGAAACTGCTGCCTTCTCTTGTTCCGTTGAAGACCTCAGATAAGGATCTTAAGAAACTTACCGGCATCAGACAGGAATGTATAGTCAGCATGGACGGACTTACTGAAGAAGGAGAGATCCTCTTTACCGATTACGGTGTTTCCGGCATTTGTATCATGCAGTTATCAGGTCACTATAACCGTGCATTGGCTTCAGGTAAGAAGATCCCTTCGTTATCAGTCGATCTTATACCTAAGATGGATAAGGATAAGAAACTCATTGTAGTTGAGGACCTTTTGAGAAGATTTAAAGACAGAGGTCCTGTTGATGCTCTTTCAGGACTTATCAAGAAGCCTTTGGCTGAAGTTGTTATCGGCAGATCTGACGGTACTTCTGCGGATATTGCAAGGATCTTGGGTGATTTTAAGATAAGCCTTGCAGGAAGTCTCGGCTTCAATAATGCTCAGGTTACATCCGGCGGATTAAAGCTTAAGAATGTAACTAACGGACTTGAGATAATCAACAGCCCGGGTGCATATGTGTGCGGTGAGGCTTTAAATGTAGACGGATTATGCGGCGGCTTCAACCTTCATTGGGCTTGGGCATCCGCGCTGACTGTGGCTTCTGCCATAAGTGATGATTTTGAGGAAGTCTGACGTGATCAAGGAACTTAAATTCCGTCCCGAAGATATAGGCAATGCGGATGATGTTAAGGCTGTTCTGTCAAGAAAGTCCGGTATCGCATACGACAGGCTGGTTATATTGAGGTCCTATATTGATGCCAGAAGAAAACCTGATGTAAAGATATGTTACAGGGTTACGGATGAGGTTCAGCCAGATCCGTCTGTACCGGTTCTTATCCATAAAGATAGAAGATTCAATGTTGCCCAAAGACCTGTAATAATCGGATTCGGTCCTGCGGGAATGTTCGCAGGTCTTGTCCTTGCAAGATACGGGTTAAGACCTGTCATTATCGAGAAGGGAAGAGACGTAGCTTCAAGAACCGAAGACGTAAACAGATATAAGAAAGACGGCATTATCGATCCTTCTTCCAATATACAGTTCGGAGAGGGCGGAGCCGGCACATTCTCTGACGGTAAACTTAATACAGGTGTTAATTCTGAATATAAGGGATTTATAAATGAAGTGTTCATCAGGCACGGTGCTCCGGAAGACATTTCTTATGATTCTCATCCGCATGTAGGTACAGATAACCTCGTCAATGTCGTTAAGGGCATCAGAGAAGAGATACAGGAACTTGGCGGTGAGGTCCATTTCGAAGAAGAACTTAAAGAGATCAATCTTCATGAATTTGCAAGACCGGCCAAGATCGAAGGCATTACAACAGATAAAGGTTACTACGCAACAGAGAAACTCATTCTTGCTATAGGAAACAGCAGCAGAGTCTTTGTAAGAGAGAACTGTACTCTTCTCGGTATGACTTCAAAGCCGTTTTCAATCGGGGTCCGTATAGAACACTTAAGGGAAGATATAGATAAAGCGATGTACGGCTTTGATACAGCACTTTATAAGAATATCTTTGCCGCCAATTATAAGCTTGCAGTTGATACGCAGACCGGCAATAAACTCTATACCTTCTGTATGTGTCCGGGAGGCGAGGTCGTTCCTTCAGCTTCTTTCGCGAATGCAATATGTACAAACGGCATGAGTTACAGAGGACGTGACGGCATTAATTCCAATGCGGCTCTGCTCATTCCGTTTAATCCGGCTTCCGAATCCGAAGATCCTCTTTACGGCATGATCTTCCAGGATATGCTCGAGATGAATGCCTATAAACTTGCCGGGAGCAGCGCCAAGGCTCCTTTCATGACTTATGGAGATCTTCGAAAAGGAACGAGCGGCTCCTCATACACTGATATTAAGCCCACATACAGTCCGGGAGCAGTACCCTGCGACTTCAACGAATTGTTTCCCCGTTACATGGTTGAGACTTTGATCGACGGTATCTCTTTAATGGGCAGAAAGATTAAAGGTTTTGACTCGGATTCTGCTGTTTTGACCGCTGTCGAGACAAGATCTTCTTCTCCCGTGAGGATACCGAGAGATAAAGAGTCATTTATGAGTACAGCTGTGGAGGGTGTCTATCCGTGCGGCGAGGGTGCAGGCTATGCAGGAGGCATAATGAGCAGCGCCGTAGACGGTATAAAATGTGCTAATCGGCTTGCTGAAAGTATGCTATTATAACTCTGATAATTAATTCGTAGGAGTTATACTATGGAATCCAATAAGAATACAGCCGTAATCTCGGTCATCGGTAAGGACCGTGTAGGCATTATCGCAGGCGTAGCTACTTTACTTTCACAGAACGACATCAACATTAACGATATCTCACAGACTATCCTTGACGGTATCTTCACAATGATCATGATGGTCGACCTTAAAGATAATGTTATCGAGAATTCCGATATAGTCGATAAGCTCAATGCTTTGGGCGAAGATCTCGGAGTTACCATCACAATACAGCATACAGATCTCTTTGACAGGATGCACAGAATATGATCACAGATTACGAAATATTAGAAACAATGAAGATGTTCAATGAGCAGCATTTGGACATCAGAACAATTACCATGGGTATATCTCTCATGGACTGCGCCGCTACTTCAGTAGATGAGTGCTGCAATAAGATATACGATAAGATCACAAGATATGCAGGCAACCTCGTTGCAACGGGAGAAGCGATCAGCAAGAAGTACGGGGTTCCGATCATTCACAAGAGAATCTCAGTAACTCCTATAGCTATTGTAGCTGCTGCCTGCAACACTGCTGATTACACACCTTTTGCCAAGACTTTGGATAAAGCGGCAAAGGCCTGCGGCGTTAACTTCGTCGGCGGTTTCTCTGCACTTGTACATAAGGGTTACACGAATTCAGACATGAAGCTTATCAATTCGATCCCCGAAGCACTCGCTTCTACGGATTTTGTCTGTTCTTCTGTTAACCTTGCTTCCACAAGAACAGGTATCAATATGGATGCGGTAGCCGATATGGGCCGTATTATCAAGAAAACAGCAGAACTTACTGCTGATAATGATGCCCTTGGCTGTGCAAAGCTCGTTGTTTTCGCGAATGCTCCTGAGGATAACCCGTTTATGGCGGGTGCTTTCTTAGGTCCCGGTGAGCCCGAGTGCGTAATCAATGTAGGTATCTCAGGCCCCGGTGTAGTTAAGCATGCGCTTGAATCCGTTAAGGGTGCAGACTTGGGTACTGTTGCCGAGACTATCAAGAAGGCGGCATTTAAGATCACAAGAGTAGGTGAGCTCGTTGCAAGAGAGGCTTCAGAGAGGCTTCATGTTCCTTTCGGTATCATCGATCTTTCTTTGGCACCTACACCTGCTGTAGGTGATTCCGTTGCAAGGCTTCTTGAGGAATTCGGTCTCGAGGAGTGCGGTACATGGGGCACAACTGCTGCTTTGGCTATGCTTAACGATGCCGTTAAGAAGGGCGGTATCATGGCTTCTTCTTATGTAGGCGGCCTTTCCGGTGCATTCATACCTGTTTCTGAGGATGAAGGCATGATAGCCGCTGCTGCAAGCGGTGGATTACGTCTCGAAAAGCTTGAAGCTATGACCTGCGTATGTTCTGTCGGCCTTGATATGATAGCTATTCCCGGCGATACGACAGCTGAGACTATATCCGGAATCATTGCCGATGAGATGGCTCTCGGTACATTCAATAATAAAACTACTGCTGTAAGACTCATTCCTGTTCCCGGTAAGGGTGTAGGCGATGAGGTGGAATTCGGCGGACTTCTCGGATATGCGCCTATTATGGAGGTAAATAAGGCTTCATGTGCTGATTTTATCCACAGAGGCGGAAGAATTCCTGCTCCTATCCACAGCATGAGAAATTAACAAGAAGTTTTTATAATATTTCACTCGCTGTTCTTATTTTTTACTTATACTAGGTATAAGTGTTCTTATTTTGCGTTAAGAAAGCGAGGACCTTATTATGTCAGTACTGTTTGAACTGCCGGAAAAACCGGAAAAGGTTGAAATTAAAGACAGACTCAGGACAAGAAGAGACAATCTTTTTGCCAAACAGATGATAATAAAGGATAAGAAGATCCCGGTCCTTATTGTAGTCGAGGGCTGGGGGACCTCCGGCAAGGGTACTTTGATATCCAATATCATTAAGAATATTGACCCCAGATTCTTTAAGGTATGCAATATCGAGCAAAGAACCGCTGAGGAGAAGAGATATCCGTTCCTTAAGAAATACTTTGATCTTATACCTGAGCAGGGGAAGATCAGCCTTTTCGACGGGGGCTGGATGAACGAGATAACGAGACTGAGACTTAGAGGCGAGCTTTCTGATGACGAGTACGAGCAGAAAGTAAGAAGCATAAAGTGCTTCGAGAGGCAGCTTGTCGAGGACGGATACCTTCTTATCAAGCTCTTTATCCAGATATCGAAGAAGGAGCAGAAGAAACGTATCGATACACTTCTTGCCGATAAGAATACCAAGTGGCGTATTAGCGATCACGATATCGAACAGAACAAGCATTATGATGAGCATCTTCAGGCTTATAAGTCATTTATAGATGAGACGGATGACGCATACTCTCCGTGGTATGTAATTGACGGTTCTTCTGAGAACTGGGCTCAGCTGCAGGCACTGGATATTATTGATGAAGCTCTTGATACGGCTTTCCTTAATTCCAATATTAATTATCCGGTGCTTCAGAATCCGTTTAAGCTTGTTAAGACTAAGAAGCTTGCCGATATCTCTCTTGATGACAAGACGCTTACCGAAGAAGAGTATGACAGACGTCTTGATGAGCTTCAGGACAGATTAAAGGAACTACACTATAAGCTTTACAGGAAGAAGATACCTGTAATAATCGCGTATGAAGGATGGGATGCGGCAGGCAAGGGCGGCAATATAAAGCGAATTACCGCGGCGCTTGACCCGAGAGGATATGAAGTGCATCCTATAGCAAGTCCCGAACCCCATGAGAAGGCAAGGCATTTCCTGTGGAGATTCTGGACTAGACTTCCGAAAGACGGTCATATCGCGATCTTCGACAGAACCTGGTACGGTCGTGTAATGGTCGAGCGTTTGGAGGGATTCTGTACTGAGAACGAGTGGAAGCGTGCTTATAACGAGATCAATGAGTTTGAGAAGGAACTCGTTGACTGGGGTGCCGTAGTAGTCAAGTTCTGGGTCCAGATCGATAAGGATACACAGCTTTCACGTTTTACCGAGCGTCAGAACACGCCGGAGAAGCAGTGGAAGATAACAGACGAGGACTGGAGAAACCGCGAGAAGTGGGACCAGTACGAGACAGCTGTTAATGAGATGATAAAGAAAACGTCAACATCGTTCGCACCTTGGATAATCCTCGAGTCGAACGACAAGAAATATGCAAGAATAAAAGCACTTGAGACAGTGATCGAGTGTATAGAAAGGAAAATTAAATAAATGTGGTTTGAAGAATCAGTGTTTTATCAGATCTATCCCTTGGGTTTCTGCGGAGCTCCGTTCGAGAATGACGGAATCCCCGAGTCAAGGATACTCAAGGTGTTGGATTGGATACCTCACATCAAGAAGCTGGGCTGTAATGCGATCTATTTCTCGCCTGTGTTCGAGTCGGATACTCACGGCTATAACACCAGAGATTACGGCGTTATCGACACAAGACTCGGCACAAATGACGATTTCAAGAAGGTAGTTGATGCGCTGCATGAAGAGGGAATCAAGGTTGTCCTTGACGGTGTATTCAATCATGTAGGACGCGGCTTCTGGGCTTTCAGAGACGTTCAGGAGAAGAAATGGGATTCTCCTTATAAGGACTGGTTCCACCTGTCATTTGACGGAAACTCCAACTACAACGACGGATTCTGGTATGAAGGTTGGGAGGGTAATTACGACCTCGTAAAGCTTAATCTTCGTAATCCTGCTGTCGTAGATCATATCCTTGATAAGGTTAACTACTGGATCGATTTCTTCGATATCGATGGTCTGCGTCTTGATGTTGCTTACTGCCTGGATCACGAGTTCTTAAGACGTCTGCGCGAGTTCACGGACGGTAAGAAGGCTGAATTCTTCCTCTTGGGAGAGGTTCTCCACGGTGAATACGGCCGTATGCTTAACGAGATGCACCTGCATTCTCTTACCAACTATCAGTGTTATAAGGGAATTCATTCGGCATTTAATTCCGGCAACATGTTCGAGATCATTCACTCTCTTTTAAGGCTTTTCGGTCCTGAGGACTGGACTGTCGCCCGCGGATCACATTTGCTGTCTTTCGCAGACAATCACGATGTAACGCGTATCGCTTCTATCATTAATGATCCTGAGCTTTTGCCCTGCGTTTACACTATGGTCTTCGGTATGCCCGGAATTCCTTGTGTGTACTACGGCTCCGAGTGGGGAGCAAAGGCTCGAAAAGAAGAGGGAGATCCCGCACTCCGTGCTTCCTATGATGCACCTGAGTGGAACGATCTTACAGAGCACATAAGCCGTTTGGCTGCGGCAAAGACTTCCACGAAAGCCTTGAATTACGGCGGTATGAAGTCGATAGTGCTTACCAATAAGCAGTGTATCTTCGAGCGTAACTGCGGAGATCAGAGAGTGCTTGTTGCAATCAACATGGATTCACAGCCCTATACGGCTCATTTCGATGCAGGCTGCGGACAGGCTCAGGAACTGATATCAGGAAAGATTCATGATTTCGGCGGCGGATCTACACTCGCACCCAAGTCATCCGAGATCTGGCTGATGGAGAGATAACATACGGTATGCTCGTTTAGTCCTCAACAGAAATAATATGAAGAACAGAAACCTACAATTAACGCAGATTATCTATTCTTTGGTCGTTGTAATAGGCGTCATATTCCTGTCGCTGGTTATTTCTTTTATTCTGCTTCGTTCATTAAGGCGCACTACTGAGGATAAGATTTCCTATTTTATTGCTGCTGATGCGCATCAGATGGAACTTAACGTCAATAACTACCTTGATAATGTGCAGCAGGTTACCGCACTCCTGTTCTCGGATAAGAACTATTATCTTTATGATGAGACCGATCCGAGCTTAAGCGACTACGAGAAGATTCAGTACGAGACAGCGATCCAAAACAGGATCGTTGATCTCGGTATGATGTACAATTTCTGCGACTTCGGCATTGTCTATTCGGATGATAATACGACCGGATGGATATCTCAGGTTACGAATCAGCTGTTTAAAGATGGGGGAATCTATTCATTCTTCTCCTCTGCGATCCCGTCCGATAATCTTAAGCAGGATGCATGGTTAATTAATGTATGCGGCAATGACGACAGGATATATTACGTTAAGAGACTTAATCCCAATGCTGTATGTGTAGTATCTTTCTACATCTCGGAACTTGAGAGTGTTCTTGCCGTTCCCAACGAACTGTCTGATATGAGTATCAGACTGGTCAATCAGGAAAATGTCGTTATCTATTCGACAATTAACGGGGAAGAAGCCTCACAGATGGACCCGGTCATCGTAAATATAATCGGTGACAATGTCGGAATAACGGCTATAAACGATGAATATCTCATAACGTCCAACAGTCTGACTAACGGTTGGAAGGTTGTATGCACTATGCCTGTCTCATCCATAATGGCAGATCAGGTAGAGGCAACGAAGACACTCGTTATTATTGTTACTCTGATAACGATTCTGTTTGTTCTCATATTGATGCTTATTACAAGTAAGTTTAATTACTCTGTTAAGGGGGTTGTTGATGATCTTGATAATAAGGCCAAGAACGATCAGATGACAGGTCTTCTTAATAAGACCGCCTTCAGAAATCTTACCGAGAATGATCTGAATTCTTATAACGGTAAACAGGCGATCGCATTTCTGATGTTCGACCTTGATAACTTCAAAGACGTTAATGATATTGCAGGACACAAGTTCGGAGATGAAGTAATTAAGCGCATGGGAAGAATCCTGACTGATGTTTTCTCCCAGGAAGATGCTTTGATAGGACGCATAGGCGGAGATGAGTTCGCAGTATACAAGTCTTATAACGAGATTAACAGGGAAGAGGCAGAGAAAAAGATACGTGATCTTACAATGAAACTTTACGGACGGTTTGATACTGTCTTTAAGGAAGAAAAAGTGAAATACCGTCTTTCAATTTCTGCAGGCGTTCTCGTAACGGGTGCAGGTGAGTATAAATTTGATGATCTGTATCAGAAGACAGATGCGGCATTGTACACATCAAAACGTAACGGTAAGTCCAAACCGACTTTTATATGAGGCAGATACTATGCGTAAACACTTAAAAATGATAACAGCTTTACTTTTGACTGTATCTGTCATTTGTTCCTGTACATCTGATCTTACCAATGCCAGGATCAGTTCCCAGGAGCAGTCTTCGGTAATCTCAATGTCCTGGTGGGGTAACGATCCCAGGCATGAATATACATTGGAAGGATTGTCTCTATTTCAGGAGTTAAATCCGGACATTATCGTTGATCACTCTTACGGAGTATGGAACGGTTATGAGAGAAGATACCTTATGCAGATGGCTTCTCATAATAACTGCGACGTTATGCAGATCAATTATGCATGGCTTTCTGAGTATTCTTCTGACGGACTCGGATACTATGATATGTATCAGCTCGCAGATTATATCGATCTTTCTTCCTTTTTACCTGAAGATCTTGAGACAGGTACAAGAAACGGACATCTTAACGCGCTTCCCATAGCTTATAACACTGTCTGCCTGTTCTATAATGCGGATATGTTCGAGAGTTACGGGCTCGATATCCCTGTAACATGGGATGACCTTTTCGATGCTGCTGAAGTGATGAGGGAAGATGATATCTATGTCCTCGGTATGGTCAATAAGCATCTTTTCCTCCTCCTGAATGCATGGTTCGAACAGACTTCAGGAAGAACGCTGTTTGATGACGACGGCAACTATATCGGTACGATTGAAGATATCACGATGATCCTTGATTTCTATAAAGAACTTATCGATAACAAGGTAATTTCACCTCTTTATAATTTCAACGTCAGTGACCTTGAGAATGGTGCTGTTGCAGGAACTGTCTGCTGGGCAAGTGATACGATAAGATACTGCCAGCCGGCTATCGATGATGGCATGGATATTGTGATCGGTGATTATTTGAGGATCTCTGCTGATGACCAAAGTGAATGGTATATCAAACCTGCCACTATGTATGCGATTAGTATCGATTGCCGTGATCCCGAAGCGTGCGGAAGATTAGTGGATTTCCTGCTTAACGATCCTCAGTTCGCGCTTCTTCAGGGCACCGAGAAAGGTATACCTGTAAGTGCGTCAGCAAGACAGGCATTGCTGGATAACGGTATGCTTACCGGAATCGAGTACCAGGCGGGGGAATTCATTAGCGACAACATATCATATATGAATCTCATCAATCCGATGCTTGAGAACTCCGAGTTTCAGGATCTGTTCAAGACTATAAGTGATATGTATATCTACGATGAGGCAACTTTAGAGGAAGCTGCAGCAGAACTTCACAGTGCACTTGTTAATCTTGCAGGAACATAAAAAGAGCTGGCTCTTATTCAGAGCATCAATTAAGGATTGAGGCAGTGTCCGTCATCAGCGAAGTGGTAAAGAGTTGAAGTATATGTTTCGTAATCATAAATGGTGTACCAGCCCGTAACCATAATTCCATTATAATCAAAGTAATACCACTTGTTATTTATCTTCTTCCAGCCGTTTCTGACACAACCGTTAATAGTTGAATAGTAATACGAACCTTCAAATTCTATCCATCCGGTTTTGAGATGGCCGTTAGAATCAAATATGAACATACTGCCGTCATCAAGTGTATATATACCGTTTCTTGCGCAACTAGGTTCATATTCGCCATCACCAAAATAGAACCAGTTATTTCCGATCTTCTTCCAGCCGGTAACCAGTTTGCCGCTTGATCCTGTGCAGTAGTAATTGGTTGTAGATGAAGAAGTAAATTCTTCACCGTTGACATAGTACGTATCTGTGTATTTAACCCAACCTGATTTGGTATACATAGCGCCGTTATTGTAATCAAAGAAATACCATGATCCTTCGACCTGAGTAGCACCGGTGGCCATTTGTCCTTCGGAAAAGAAATAATACCAGGAACTGCCGATCTTCTTCCAACCCGTTGCAAGTTTACCGTTCTTATCGGCATAATACCAATATGTATACTCGTAACCGCTGTAATAACTATATTTCCTCTCTATCCATCCGTTGGTCTGTAATACACCGTTTTTGTTAAAATAGTAAACAGAATTTCCTATATCGTAAGTGCCATTGACAAAAGCTCTAGGGAAACTGTATTCGCTGTCATAGAAGTAGTACCATTTGCCTCCGATCTGCTTCCAACCGGTTGCTGCAGCTCCGGAATTCTCAAAATAGAACCAATTGTTATTATACTTTATCCAGCCTTTGAGCATCTCACCGGAATCACTGAAAAAATAGTATTTGCCTTCGATATTATTAAGGCCTGTGTACATGTAGCCTGAATAATCGTCGAAATAGTAATACTTGCCGCCGATCTTCTGCCAGCCGTGAACTTTCTCGCCGTCCTTATAGTAGCACCAGTAATTGCCTTCTTTTTGCCAACCGTCAGCAATACGCTCTGCAGCTTCGAAGGTCAGTTCTTCTTCTTCGATAATGATGACATCATCAGCATCTTCTTCGATGGCAACATCTTCAACTGTCTCCGTATCGATGATTACTTCATCAAGAGGATCTTCGATCTCGATTATCTCTTCATCAACTTCAACTTCTGATTCCTCAGCTTCTGTCTCGTCAACAATGATCTCATCAACTGTTGCTTCTTCGTCAATGACATCAGTGTCTTCTTCGATTACTTCGGGAATCTCTTCAACAGTTTCTTCATCAACCTGCTCTACTTCCACATCGACGTCATCAAGGGAAACCTCTTCTGTCTCATCAGCAAAAACAGTTACGCCTGCGAAACCTCTTCTGTCTCATCAGCAAAAACAGTTACGCCTGCGGACATAACTGTAGCCGAAGCCAGAAAAACACAGAGCAGACGTTTAACATAAGCACGCTTTTTCATAGTAGCCTCCTATACAAGTAATAAGCCTATAATAGCATACGAAACATAGGAGATTAAAAATATTTTATGAATTGTGATAATGTGCTTCCTATATTGGAGCAATGAGATTTATCAGATAACGGATATTGTGTTCCTAATAACTTATTCAATCCATCGAACCATTAGCTTAATCTATACTTGGACGGAGGTTTTTATTCACGACAAAACCTATATGATAATGTTATTAGATCAGAAGGTCAGTATTTCTACATAGAGAATTCGTTTTCTGATGAATCTGTAAACGAAGAAATCGTCTCAAAAGTGATGTAAGTTCACTTGAGAGGCGATTTCTTTTTTGTTATATCGAAGTTTCTTTCTGATCTTGAGAATATCAGTAACAGAATAATAAGTATTTCGAAGGTATAACTGTTAAAAATTTTTCGAGAAAATGAACCTTTGGGATTTTCACTTCGTCCTATAGGTATAACAACAATAAAGGAGGCTTCTTATGAGCACCATATATGAAAACAATTTTAAGGTAACAGTAGGTAAGATTCTTGATCTGGTGAAGGATAAAGCTATGGAAATTGCAGTTCTGGCAAAGGATAAAGCTTTTGAATACGGAGAGAGAGTTAAAGAGAATATTGTATATTTCAAAGATAATAATTATATCCCGGAAAAGATCGAAGCTGCAAAGAGGAATGCTTCCGAGAATCTGAAGTCGAAAAGTAAGAATGCAACGAAGAATTTCAAAGGCCGCATTCAGGCAGCAACTGCAAATGCCGGTGAACTTAAAGATAAGAATAAACTGATTAAAAAGCTTATGCCCTCGTTGTCGGGAATGATAATCGTTTTAAGTGTATTACTGATTATTTTGTGCTTTACACCGTCATTTTATATGACGCTTTTGACAGCTAGAAGCTACGATGTGTACTATGGCGATGATTATTCTGATGTCAATTATTATGATCAGTATTATACATATAACACGGTAGACGAAATGGATCACGGTATATCTGTTTTTCAAGGAGCATTTGGTTATTCTCCTAAAAACGCTTTTAATATAGATGTCGAAGTTGTTGAGCCAAACACTTCTTATCTTTTGCTTTTCGCTATACCTCTTGCCATTATGATCTTTTGGCTGGTGTTTGCAGGAAGCGGAAGAGTTTGGGTTTATTTAACTATGATCCTCGGTGTTGTTGCTGATTTTATTGCTTGGGGAAGATTCAAAGAGAGCATGTCCTCGACAGCTGATGAATGGTTAGGCGGATTTAAAACCGGAATCGGATATGATTATTCGCTCGTCCTGTTGTGTGTGTTGGGCTTTGTAATTGTAATTTATGCGTTATTAATGATTGCCGAGCAAAAAAGGAATAAAAAAGTAGCAGCTGTAAGTGCATGATAAGTCTTAAGGGAGGTGATTATGTTGGAGAACAACAAGAAAAGGACCCCCGAAAAGGAAAGTAAGCTTCCGTTTTTAACCAGGTTTTTCCGTGCAATTGCAAAGGATCTTGTAATTCCCGGAAGGGGAAGTACCGAAGATGTAATGAACGGAAATCATATTAGCGGGAACAATGAACTATAGTAAAATAATATTGACTTATTAATAAGTTAAAGATTTAGTCTGGATTGAGGTTTTATATGAACAAGGAAGATAACAGTATATTTGAAGAGTATGAGAGACTTATAAAGGCTTTTCGAGACGGGGATGAGAATGCTTTCAGCGAGATCTACGAGAAATCGAAAAGGATGGTCTATACATCCTGCTACGGAATTCTTAATAATGAAGAGGATGCCGCAGACGCTATGCAGGAGACATATATCACAGCTGTTAACAAGCTTGATACATTGGATGATGACAGGTCGTTCGTATCTTGGATAAAACAAATTGCGGCTCGCAAATCAATAGATATGAGCAAGAAGAGGAGGGGTAATATCTCTTATGATGATGCAATCGAATCAGATTCATCACTGGAAGGTGATGATAATCTTGAAGATCTTCCTGATTACTATATAAATGAGAACGTCAGGCGTAAAGTATTAGAGAGAATCTTAAGAGAAGAGTTATCTGATGTGCAGTATCAAACGATACACATGTACTATTACGATGAGCTTTCTGAAGAAAAAATCGCTGAACTTATGGATTGCCCCGCGGGTACAGTAAAGACAAGACTGAAGGCCTCCAGGATTAAGATTAAGGAAGGCATCAAGAAATACGAGAAAGACAACAAGGATGCATTTGCCGGTGCTGCAGCTGTTCCGTTCCTTACAAGGTTCTTCAATGTGCAGTCTGATAATCTAAATATTCCGGCAGTTCCGGTACCGTCAAACGGCGAAATAAAAGTCGCGAAGAATGTCGTTTCAAAAGCATCTAAAGGCGCATTGAAGAATGCCGTAAAAGAAAATGCATACGAGACGACTGGAAAGGGGTTCCTATCGACAACAGCAGGTAAGGCGGTGACCGGAATTCTTGCAGTTGCGGTTGTTATAGCAGGTGCTATTGGTATATCAAAGATTATGAGCAAGGAGACAACTAACGCTGTAATCGAGACAACTGTTGCTCCCACGAATACACCATCCCCGACGCCGACACCGGCAACAATTAATGTATTTGATTATATGGATGTCGTATTCACAGGTATGAATAGAGAAGGCGAGGCAGAGGTTGACATAGACAGCGATCTGCCGATAGATCATCTATACTACAATACTCAGACTCTTTCCGGCGGTATTGGCAGAGATGGTGAAGTTGATGTTGTTGATATTGAAGATCCATTGATAGTTTTCGGTGGAAATTTAAGTAATGATAACGAGGTGACTATAACGATTACCGGAGAATATGACGGTTTACTCATTGAACCTGAATCAATGACATATACGGTTGAAGGTTTGTCAAGATATGCAGCTGTTAATAATTCCTCCGACGTCACCCAATATCCTATGACTAAAGGCTTGCATTATTGGGGATTCTATACGCCTGTTGTTGATATTGACGGTTTGGATACTGATGCAATTAATGCTGATATCGAATCGCATATCGCTTTGGATTACCATACAATATTGAAGACGATGCTCTTACGCTCCTTATGTGCTATACAGGACCTTATTATGAGATTGGTACCATTGATTTCGAGACTGGAGAGATCACATGGGAATCCGATGCGGCTTTCCCTGAATGGGCTCCCTTTGTAGATGTATACGATAAGTATCCCTCAAGCGTTCCTTATATCCGCATTGCTGATAAGGACAATGATGATATTTATGTTGAGATCTGGGATCATCGTGATGTAGGTAACAGTTATGCTTACATTATGAATTATTCGTACAATATCGGAGAAGAAAACGTTGAAGTATACCTGCATTATACCCGTTATACTGATGATACTTATACTGAAACTGAGGACCATTATGATATAGCCACAGTCAATATAAGCACCGGTGCAGTAACTTGGGAAAACGATGTGGAACAGGCTCCTGACTGGGCTTGATGATTATTATCGAGGAGATTCATATGAAGAAAGTAATAAAAAGATTATTAGCGATGATTATAACTGCATCAGTTGTATTGTCTTCAGGATTGGCATTGAGTTCAAACGATTCCCTTGCTTATAATGAAGGTGTTGAGACGTTTGTGAACAGCCTGTATTCTGATTGCCTTGGAAGGACAGCAGATCCTTCCGGGTTTGACGACTGGTGTGCAAAGTTATCGTCAGGACAGGTGACAGGAAAGCAGGCTGCATATGGTTTTTTCTTCAGTCCTGAGTTTCTTGGTTCGTATAATAAGTACAGCGATACAAACAGTTTGATTAATGTTTTCTATAAAGTGTTTCTTAACAGAAATGCTGACACTCAGGGGATGGCCTATTGGAATACGCAAATAGATTTTTATATGGATTTTTCCGACGCGGTTTCAATCCTATTTACCGGATTTTCTGATTCAGCTGAATTTGCTTCTAAATGCGCATCCTGTGGAATTACCGCCGGTGTACATATAGATCCCCCTGTCATTTTAGGGGAGTACCCATCTACAGTTACAAGGACTCGTTCCGTTTTAACCCAAGATGACATAATAAATATGATATGGGACGACACGTCCTATTATGATTACGACAGGAATAGCGGTTTCAGTCAGCCGGCGGAATCGGTTGAGGCTCTTGATTCTTTTTGGAATAGTTTGGGATTTGAAACTCGATATGTTGATTTCGGCAACGGTGTAACAAGAAAGTGTTATGCATACTTCTTCGATCCTGCTGAACACTATAACCAGCTGAATGAATTCCGTGCTCAAAATGGAAGAGGTCCTTTAGTTGTACGTTACGATAAAACTGAAGTGGCTAGAACTCGTGCAGTAGAAAGCTGTTATAACATGAACCCGGGACACATTAGACCTAACGGACAAAGCTGTTTTTCAGCAGACAGTGAGATGCGTGGTGAAAACTGTACTGGTTTACTTGCCTACCAGGGCTTTAACGACGGTCATGGAAATATCTGTTATGGTGCAGTAGCGGCTTGGGCTCTAACAACAGACGGGCATAGAGAAAATATGCTTGCTGATTATTCCGGCGTTGCTTTCGCCTCTTGTGCAGTAGTGTTTGTTAACGACGATGGCCTAACAGTGGAAACCCAAGGCACATGGTCTGAAGATGAAAGGGTTGTCCGTATAGGAAGAAATTCAGTTCAAGACTTTTTCTGAAGCATATTTCTGTGAATAACCAGACTTATTGCTGATTATCCGTAAGATACTTCTTTACTGTTTCAGGAGCAGGACCGCCTGTCAAAGTACGCTTGTTAACGCAAGTCTCAAGTGAGATTGCATCATAAACATCATCCTCGATAAGATCAGAGAACTGCTTGAACTGGTCGAGCGTAAGCTTTTCGAGAGTTGTGTTGTTCTCGATGCAGTAGTGTACAAGCTTGCCGGAGATCGCGTGTGTCTCGCGGAAGGGGATGCCCTTACGTACGAGGTAGTCAGCGAGGTCTGTGGCGTTAGTGAAGCCGCCGAGTGCAGCTGCTTCCATGTTGTCCTTGCGG
>CADAXO010000002.1 GCA_902791885.1 Oscillospiraceae bacterium
TCGTTCGGTCTTCGTGTAGATGAGTATGTGCACTGCGATTACTCCCGTGTGCTTGTGCTTAGTAAAGGTGAGACTGATACTTATCTTGAGCAGACCCGCATGCTTGATTATGCCGACACTTCAATACAGGATTTGATAAGAGGCAAGGGTTGGAAAGAGCTTCCGGAATTCGAGCGCATCGGAGCTATCTATAACTTCGTAAAAGATGACATACTGTTCGGCTATAACGAAGATGATTCGCTTCCGGCAAGTCTTGTGCTTAAGGACGGATACGGCCAGTGCAATACGAAGGGAACACTATTCATGGCGCTTCTTCGTGCTTGTGCTATTCCGTGCCGGGTTCACGCTTTTACGATCGATAAGAAAATGCAGCATGGTGCAATGACAGGATTCGTTTACAGGAATGCTCCCGACAACATCTTTCACAGCTGGGTCGAGGTGCTTTATGAAGGTAGGTGGTACAACCTCGAAGGATTGATCCTGGATGACGGATATCTGACTTCACTGCAGAAGAAGTTTCCTGAGTATACCGGATCGTTCTGTGAGTATGGTGTCGGTGTTAAGGATTTCCGTAATCCTGTGATAGACTGGAACGGCAATGATACGTACATTCAGATCGAAGGGATCAATCAGGACTTCGGAGTCTACAACAATCCCGATGATATGCTCCTTGAACATCATCAGGAAACGGGTGTCATAAAAGGCTTTATATACAGGCATTTGGGAAGACATCTTATGAACCGCAATGTAAGGAGGATGAGATGTTAAAACTTACATTAATATTTGCCGTTATCGGTCATATACTGTGCGGCATCTGCGACTGCCTTCTGTCGTATACACCGAAGGGCAGGATGGACCTTACATGTATCAAAGATCCTGAGAGAATGCGCAAGGAATTCGAACCTCTTCCTCTCTCGTATCCGCTTACATCGGTAGTGCTCGGAACGTTCGCGATACTGTTGTTCTCATTCGGTTATTTGGGGTTAAGCAGATGGATGTACGGGCAGTCTGAAATTAGCGGAATCATCATGCTTATCGCGGCGTTGGTGTTTATAGTGCCTATAGTCGCACATCACATAATCTGCGGATTCGTAGAATGGTTCTATGTGAAGATGGGACGCACGGAAGAAGCTGGCAATGCGGCTCTTACTTTCCAGAAACAGACTATATCAACGATGGTAATAGGGTATCTCGGTCTTCTTGTATTTGCCGTAACTTTATTGGTTTCAATTGCAGCCGGAAAGACAGATCTTCCCTGGTGGGCATGTTTTTTTAACACACTGCCGTTTTTCCTTATACTGGCTCCGACCAAGATTCCTGCAAAAGGAAATGTCGCGGGAGCTTTGATGTTTATTTCGCTTCTGATACTTTTAAGGTGAAGTTAAAAACATAGTAATTCGATAGGCGGTATTGACACCGGCATTTATGAATGGTAAATTTGTTTGGCGAGTTAGTTGCAACTAACTCAAAAGAAACCTAAGGATTTATCGGATGTTAGAGGAGTCGCTTATACGTTTTTGTTCACCTACCCTCATATGTGTAAAAAGGCCGGGAGTCATGGTGCTTCCGGCCTTTTTGAGGGATAATGAATAGGGGGGATTACATATGACTATTGATGTTTGGATTGGATTACTTATACCTTTTATCGGAACTTCTCTGGGTGCCGGGTGCGTGTTCTTCCTGAAGAATGCGATAGGCGAGAAGACGGAGCGTGCGTTGCTCGGGTTCGCGTCAGGTGTCATGGTGTCAGCGTCGTTCTTCAGTTTGCTTATGCCTGCATTAGAGCAGAGCTCTGACAAGGGCAGGCTTGGTTTTGTACCGGCTGCAATAGGTTTTGTCATCGGCATGCTGTTCCTTTTGGTGCTCGATAAACTCGTTCCGCACACGCACATGGACGACACTGAAGAGGGTATGCGTTCCGGCCTTAAGAAGACGACCAAACTTATCCTTGCAGTTACTATCCACAACATCCCCGAAGGCATGGCGGTCGGCGTAATCTACGCAGGCTGGATGTACGGCAATTCGGGCATCACGCTGGCAGGTGCGCTCGCACTTTCGGCGGGTATCGCGATACAGAATTTCCCTGAGGGAGCGATAGTATCCATGCCGCTTCGTGCAGAAGGCATGTCGAAAAGCAAAACTTTCCTCTACGGCGTTCTCTCGGGTGCAGTAGAACCCGTGGGTGCTCTGGCAGTAATTCTTGCTGCAAGTATATTCGTTCCGGTGATGCCGTATTTTCTGAGTTTTGCCGCGGGAGCCATGATCTACGTTGTTGTAGAGGAGCTGATACCCGAGATGAGTGAGGGTGAACATTCGAACATCGGAACTGTCTGTTTTGCTATAGGATTCACGATAATGATGGCTCTCGATGTAGCGCTGGGATAATGTTAAAATTAGCTCGATTTCTTAATGTAAGAGGTTGAGTTATGAAGCGTTTATCCAAGTTCCTCTCAGTTGTACTTACTGCGTCTTTTGTGCTGCCTTTGATGAGCGGCATTACAGTCTTAGCTGCAGGCGACATTCCTGTTAACGGCAGTTATTTCCCGGATGCCGGTTTCCGTAATGTGGTAAGCACTTACGATACCGACGGCAACGGTGTGCTCTCGGAAGCTGAGCGTAATGCCGTACGCAATATCCACTGTGAGAATATGAATATCTCTTCCATACAAGGAGTAGAGCAGTTCCCTCAGATACAGGGTCTGTGGTGTCTCGGCAATCACATTTCTTCCATGAATCTTTCCGGTAATCCCGAGCTTGTCGGAGTATGGTGTTCCGATAATGATCTTACGTCATTGGATCTTACCGGATGCCCGAAGCTTGAATGGCTTTACTGCTATGACTGTAATCTTCAGTCTCTTAATGTCGCCAACAACCCGAATCTTGCATATCTTGAATGCAATGCCAATCCGGGTCTTCAGACTCTCAATGTAAGCGGCAACCCGCAGCTTGAGCATCTGTTCTGCAGCGACTGCGGTCTTACATCTTTGAATCTTGCGAATAACCCGCGTCTTTGCGAACTGGATGCATTCAATAACAATCTGACTTCCATTAATCTTACGAACAATCCGCTTCTCAAAAGACTCGATATCTGGAACAACCCTAACCTCGGCAATGTTAATATCAGCGGCCTTAGATCCCTTGAATACTATAACTGCGCCAAGACAGGTGCAACGAGCCTCGACATGAGCGGCAATCCGAATCTTATGTATCTTATCTGCGGATATAACTCAGGTCTTACATCACTGAATATTTCCGGTAATCCGAGACTTGCAGACCTTCGTGTCGACTGTGACTGGAGTCTTCCTTCGCTTAATATCTCGGGCAATACACAGCTTTATTATCTGCAGGCGTTCGGCCTTCGTATCTCATCCCTTGATATAAGCAACTGCCCTCATCTTATGAAGACGTATTCTCAGGGAACTTATGCTGATGAGTCTAATCTCGGTGCCGTTCATTCATATACGATCGAATACGGCGGAAGCGATGAGATCTTCAATGATCTTACACATTGCCTTGTGGTTGATAACGGCGTGAACATAGTCACAAACGGCCCTCAGGGCAATAATCACAGAAACGACAGCTATATCGATAATAACGACGGTCATGACGCTTCTGCCGGGTTCGTTACGAGAGGCGAAGCGATACAGCGTTTGTATGAGTTAGCAGGAAGCCCCACAGCCGGCGGATCCTGCAGATTTTCCGATGCGGCAGGTTCCCCGTATGCGAACGCTGTCACCTGGGGACAGGCAAACAACATATGCTTCGGTTATCCCAATGTATGTTCCGATACATTCTGTCCGAATGAACTTATAAGCCGCGAGGACTTCGCACTTATGGCTCACAGGTTCGCAGGATACATGGGATTCGGTACCGCATTCGATTACGGAAGAACAGACTGGTTTGATGATTTTGCTATCATCGATTACTACTGCTGGGGAGCCTTTACATGGGCTGTACAGTTCGGTGTCGTAAGTCCTGTCGGAAACAACTGTTATCCTCACGGAAGAGTTACACGCGATGAACTCATGGCAGGATCCGACCGGATATTCCACTTAAGCGAAGCTGCATCTTATTCAGCTAATGTAAACGGCAACGGCGGTGCTTCCGCATCCATAGATGTCGGCAAGGTCGGAGGTTTCATCGACAGGCTTTACAATGTCGTGCTGCAAAGAGACTCGGATCCTTCCGGTAAAGAACACTGGATAGATATGTTAAGAAACGGATCGACCGGCGGTGATATCGCGAGAGGTTTCTTCTTTTCGCAGGAGTTCCTGGGAAGACAGCTGACAGATGAGCAGTACCTTGAGATCTTGTATCAGACTTTCTTCGACAGGCCTTCTGACGGCGGCGGACGTGAGTACTGGCTCGGCAGGATGAGAAGCGGATTGTCCAGGAGTGAGGTTTACAGCGGTTTTGTTAACTCCTCGGAGTGGGCCGGTCTTTGCTCAGGGTTCGGAATAGCACCATGAGGAAATTCTTAAGAGTATTTGATATAATGATTAATTATGAATAACCAGGATGAAATCTTTAAGAAAATATCAGAAGCGCTTTTGACGGACTATTCAAGCGTTTATTATGTTAACGCCGTCACCAATGAGTATTGCTGGTATTCGGTTAATCCCGAGTTTCATTCTTTAAGCCTTGAGCAGGGCGGCGACGATTTCTTCAAGAACATTGTCCGTGACTGCAAGAAGGTCATCTATGAGGAAGATCAGCATATCTTTCTTGAGGATATTCAGAAAGATAATCTGCTGAGTGAGATTCAGAAGGGCAGTATGCAGAGCGTTGAGTACCGTCTGATGATCAACGGCGTTCCTACATGGCATTCGCTTCGAATGATCAGAGGTCTTGATGACGATTCCGATTATTTTATTCTCGGCGTAACAAATATCGATGAAGAGTACAGAAGAAGGGAAGCGGAGCAGGAGACTGCCCGCCAGAAAGAGATCTATAACCAGATCACTTCAAGTCTCGCAGGTCAGTACGACACTTTGTACTATATCGATACCGAGACGAGTACTTATGCAGAGATATCCTCCACGGATGAGTATAAGCAGCTTAATGTACCTGCGACCGGAAGAGATTTCTTCGCTGAGAGCAGAAGAAGCATCCGTAAGTACGTGCATCCGGAAGATCAGGATATGGTTATTAAGATCCACTATAAAGATGCGATGCTTAATAACCTGAAGCACAGAAATTCATTTTCGCTGGCATACAGGCTTGTAGTAAGCGGAGTTGTTAAGAATATAAGGCACACCGAGATCATGGCGAGCGACCGAAAGCACATTATAGTGTGTATCGAGAATATCGATGATGAGGTTAAGGCTAACCTTGAACTCAACGAGACAAAGAAGAAAAGCCTTACTTACACACAGATAGCGGAGAGCCTCGCGTCGCATTATGATCTGATCTATTACGTCGATATTCAGACGGCTTATTATGTCGAATACTCAACTCATAAGATATACGGTGAACTGGAGATTCAGGAAGAGGGCGAGGATTTCTTCTCAACAGCGGAGAAGAATGCCAACAAGATAATCTACAAGGAAGACCGTGAGCGTATTAAGCTGTTCCTTAATAAGGACAATCTGATCTCGAAGCTCGAAGATAACAGGCAGCTTGTTGAAGACTACCGTATGGTAATAGACGGAGGAGAGCCTCAGTTTACCAGGATGATGATAAGCTGGTCTTCGGATAAGACTCACCTTATCATCTGTATAGAGAACAGGGAAGAGTACGTCAAGAAAGAGCAGGAACACTTAAAGGCTCTTAATCTGGCGAACGAGATGGCGCGCCGCGACGGTCTTACGGGTACCAGAAACAAAACGGCATATCACGAGTTCGAGAAGGATCTGCAGTCGAAGATAGATTCGGGTGATGCCGAGCCGTTCGGTATCATGATATGCGACCTTAACGATCTTAAGTTGATCAATGATACTCAGGGTCATAAGTCAGGTGACGAATACATCAAGTCGGCCTGTACACTTATCTGCCGCACGTTCGCACACAGCCCCGTTTTCCGTATCGGAGGCGATGAATTCCTTGTTGTTTTGAAAGGCCAGGATTATTCGAATAAGGATAGCCTCATTTCGCTTTTCTCAGGGAAAGTGGAGGAGAATATAAGAATAGGTCACGGCCCTGTAATTGCATCCGGTCTCGCCGAATACAATTCGGACGATGATACAGTTGAGACTGTTTTCAAGCGGGCCGATGAAAGCATGTATGAGAATAAGAACCATCTTAAAAAACAGCGTCTGCTTCTTGAGAGTTATTCGATGAATGAACCTGAAGTCGTAAAGACTATCACAGATGAAAGAAGATCAATGCTGGATGCACTGTATCAGACTTATGAGGTTGTATCTGAAGGTTCTTATGTTTACCTATGTGACATGAAATATGATCTTTCGAGATGGTCGAAGAGTGCTGTAGATGCTTACGGACTTCCTTCCGAATACATGTACGGTGCAGGAGATATTTGGGAGAACTTCATTCATCCGGATGACCGCGAAGCATATCATCAGGGATTGGAGTTAATCTTCCGCGGAGAGTCATCCGATCATGATATGCAGTACCGCGTAAGAAACCTTAAAGGCGAGTATGATGTCTGTACCTGCAGAGGTGTAGTCTTAAGGGATATTATGGGTGAGCCCGATTACTTTGTAGGAACTATCAGGATCCACGGTTCTCACGGACATGTTGATATTCTTACTGGCCTTCGTAATCAGTACGGATTCTTCGAAGATCTTGATGCCTGTATAAAGAGACAGGTTGCTATATATGTGCTTATCGTCGGCATAAGCAAGTTCTCAGAGATAAACGAAGTCTTTGACTATCATTTCGGAAACCGTGTCCTGCAGCTTTTTGCAAGGAAAGTGTTCGATACTACAAGCAACACCGGAAACTGTTACAGGATCGACGGAACCAAGTTTGCCATAATCAGCAACGAATTGTCTCTTGATGATATTAAGGAAAGATACAGAAATTTCAGAAATTATTTCCGTGAAGAGTTCCGCGTGGATGATAAGAAGATAATGCTCGAGGTAAACTGCGGATTAGTCAGGGTGGATCAGTTCGAAGTGGATTCACAGACGGTCTATGCATGCCTGAACTTCGCTTATGCAGAGTCGAAGACGCATAACCAGGGCGATATGGTATTATTCCACAACAGCCTTAATGAAGATAACCGGCAGAGACTTGCGAAACTTCATGAGATACGTGCATCGATCAAGAACGGATACAAGGGCTTCTATCTTATGTATCAGCCGGTCGTGGATGCCAATACGGAGAAACTTATAGGTGCAGAGGCGCTGCTGCGCTGGAAGAATGATAAGTACGGCACTGTTCCGCCGGATCAGTTTGTCCCTATCCTCGAATCAGATCCGCTGTTCCCGGAACTCGGTGAATGGATCATCAAGGAGGCTTTGGCATCTGCACAAGAGGTATTAAGAGTCAGACCGAACTTCGTTATCAGTATCAATCTGTCCTACACTCAGCTGGAGAAGCCTGATTTTGCCGATATGGTTTCCCGTATCGTTGATGATATGGGATTCCCGCCTGAGCATATCTGTTTTGAGATCACAGAGAGATGCAGACTTCTTGATATTGAGCTTCTTAAGAACGTCGTCGCCAAGCTGAAGGCCAAGGGCATATTGATCGCTCTTGATGACTTCGGCACGGGTTTCTCTTCTGTCGGAATCGTAAGGGAACTTCCGTTCGATACGATCAAGATCGACCGCGGATTCGTTAAGCGTATCGAGGAAGATGAGGTTGACAGGGAGCTTGTCAAATATATTGCCGGACTTGCATCCATATTCGGTGCTAAGGTCTGCGTTGAGGGAATTGAGACTGAGGGTATGAGAGATATCCTCCAGGGATTCCACGTTGAAAGCTTCCAGGGCTACTATTATGCCAAGCCTCTTATGCCTGAAAAGATCATGGAGTGGAAAGATTAAGCCTGAAACTAAATAATTTCTGAGTTTAATACCCATAAAACTAAATGTGTTATAATGATTTGTCCTATTTATATATAAGGAAGGTCATTTGATATGTCTGAAACAATAGCAGATATGAAGCGCACAGATATGTGCGGCACATTGAGAGAAAGTGATGCAGGTAAAGAAGTCACGCTGATGGGCTGGTGCCACAAGGCCAGAGATCTCGGCGGTCTGACATTCATTACATTGAGAGACAGAAGCGGTGAGGTTCAGCTGGTTATCACACCTGACAGCCCCGAAGATATAAGAACCAAGGCATCTAAGATCAGATCAGAGTTCGTACTCGCTGCCAAGGGTAAGGTCGCTTTAAGATCCGCACCCAATGAGAAGATGCCCACAGGTATGATCGAGATCAACGTTGAGGACTTAAGGATCATCTCCGAGTCTGAGACTCCTCCGTTCTACATTGAGGACGATGACACGGCTAACGAGTCATTGAGACTTAAGTACAGATATCTCGACTTAAGAAGACCTGTTATGCAGAACAACATGATCCTTCGTCATAAGATCGCTAAGTCTGCAAGAGACTACTTCGATGAGGAAGGATTCCTCGAGATCGAGACACCTATGCTCGGTAAGAGTACACCTGAGGGCGCAAGAGACTATCTCGTTCCTTCAAGAGTTAAGAACGGTTCGTTCTTCGCTCTTCCTCAGTCCCCCCAGCTTTATAAGCAGCTTCTCATGCTCGCAGGTTACGACCGCTATATGCAGATCGCAAGATGCTTCAGAGATGAGGACTTAAGAGCTGACAGACAGCCCGAGTTCACACAGATGGACCTCGAGATGAGCTTCGTTGACTGTGACGACGTAATGGGCGTTACAGAGGGATTCGTAGCAAGAGTATTCAAGGAAGTACTTGATATCGACATCGAGCTTCCCATTAAGAGAATCCCCTGGATCGAGGCTATGGAGCGTTACGGTTCCGATAAGCCTGATCTCCGCTTCGGTATGGAACTTCAGGATATCAATGACTGGGCTAAGACGATCGACTTCGTTGTGTTCCGGAATGCAATCGCTGAAGGCGGCCTTGTAAAGGCTGTTGTCATCAAGGGCGGTGCCGCTTTCTCCAGAAAGGAGATCGATGCATTAGGCGAAGTCTGCAAGACATATAAGGCTAAGGGAATGGCATGGGTAGTTCCTGCCGAGACACCGAGAGGATCTTTCCTCAAGTTCCTGAACGAGGAGCAGATCAAGGCTCTTGCCGAAAAGACTGGTGCAACAGCTGACGATCTTATCTGTATCGTTGCCGATAAGTTCAAGGTTGTTCACGACAGCTTGGGTCAGTTAAGAATCGCTGCTGCCAACAAGCTCGGCCTTATAAAGAAGGATGACTTCAAGCTTTGCTGGGTAACGGAGTTCCCTATGTTCGAATGGTCGGACGAAGAGGGAAGATTTATGGCTATGCATCATCCTTTCACATGTCCCATGGATGAGGACTTGGATCACCTTGAGTCCGATCAGGGCAATGTAAGATCAAAGGCTTACGATATCGTTCTTAACGGATGCGAGCTCGGCGGCGGTTCCATAAGAATCCACGACAGAAACCTGCAGATGAGGATCTTTAAGCTTTTGGGCTTCTCCGAAGAGTCTGCCCAGGAGCAGTTCGGCTTCCTGCTTGATGCATTCAAGTACGGTGTACCTCCTCACGGCGGTCTCGCTATCGGTCTTGACAGATTCGTAATGCTCCTTACGGGTGCAGGTTCCATAAGAGAAGTTATCGCATTCCCGAAGGTTCAGAATTCTTCGGATCTTATGACCGAGGCGCCTTCACCTGTTGCAGAAAAGCAGCTTGAGGAGTTGGGCATAGCCGTCGTTTCCAAGGAAGAAGAAAGTGACGACGACAACATAGTAATGGATTAAGGATTAAAGATGGAAAAGAAGGACAAGACTGAGTATACGGAAATCAAGCCCGAAGACAGAAGAAGGGTGATCATCTCAACGATCCTCGACTGGCTCATTGCCATCGCGGTCGGTGTGTTGATCGGTATCTTACTGGTTGTATTCGTTGTTCAAAGGGATAACGTCTACGGCGATTCGATGCTTCCTAATTTAAGGAACGGTTATATGGTAATGACCGATAAGGTATCGACATATTTCGATAACTACGAAAGAGGCGATATCGTCATCCTCGACGGCGAGAACATGGAAGGCTACAACCATGATGAGTACCTCATCAAGAGAATCGTAGGTCTTCCCGGTGAGACGATCAGGATCGCAGACGGTCACGTCTATATAAGAGAAGCCGGTGCAACAGATTTCTATATGCTCGACGAGCCTTATCTTGTGGAAGGAACGATGACATCCGTCATGAGTACAGGCATTCAGAGAGGCTACGATGAGATCACTTTGGGTGCTGACGAGTACTACTGCATGGGTGATAACCGCCCCGTAAGCAATGACAGCCGTAACCTGGGTCCTTTCTCAAGTGACAGGATCAAGGGTATCGCCTTCATCATCATCTATCCTTTCAATGAGTTTGGATTAATCTGATAAATGGACAGACAAAAGCACATAAGAAATTTCTGCATAATCGCGCACATCGACCACGGTAAGTCAACGCTTGCCGACCGTATCATCGAACATACGGGTGTAGTCGACAAAAGAGACATGATGAGCCAGATCCTCGATAACATGGATATCGAGAGAGAAAGAGGAATCACGATCAAGTCCCAGGCGACGAGAATGACTTACAAGGCTAAGGACGGCAACACTTACATCCTTAACCTTATCGATACTCCCGGCCACGTTGACTTTAACTATGAGGTAAGCAGAAGCCTGGCAGCATGTGACGGCGCGATATTGATAGTAGACTCATCGCAGGGCGTTGAAGCGCAGACGATGGCTAATGCCTATCTTGCGGTAGATGCAGACCTTGAGATACTTCCGGTAATCAATAAGATCGATCTTCCCGCGGCACGCCCCGAGGAGGTAAGGCAGGAGATCGAAGACGATATCGGTCTCGATGCTTCATATGCTCCTTTGATCTCTGCCAAGAACGACATCGGTATCGACGATGTTCTCGAAGGAATAGTCAATTATCTGCCGGCACCTCACGATCCGGAGGATGAGCCTTTTCGCGCTCTGGTAGTAGACTCGAAGTACGACCCTTATAAGGGCGTAATCGCTTCCGTAAGAGTCCGCGCGGGCTCCATCAAGTCGGGTGAATCCATCCGCATGATGCACACGGGAAAAGAGTTCGTAATAACCGAATTAGGTTACTTCCATCCGGGACAGTATGTGCCCGCTAAGGAGCTTCTTGCAGGCGAAGTAGGATATATCTGCGCTTCGATAAAGTCGGTATCCGATACAGCTCCGGGCGACACGATAACATCCGCGGTTAACCCCGCACCCGAGCCTTTGCCGGGCTACAAGGGAATTCAGCAGATGGTATTCTGCGGTATCTATCCCGTCGACGGAGCGCGCTACGGCGACTTAAGGGAGGCTTTGGAGAAACTGCAGCTTAACGATGCCGCTTTATCTTTCCAGGCGGAGACTTCCGCAGCTCTGGGCTTCGGCTTCAGATGCGGCTTCCTCGGACTTTTGCACTACGAGGTAATAGAGGAGAGGCTCGAAAGGGAATTCAACCTTGACCTTATATCTACGGCACCTTCGGTTGTGTACAAGATCTATAAGACTGACGGTACCTGCCTTGAGGTGGATAACCCTACTAATATGCCTGATCCTTCTGTTATCGATTACATGGAGGAGCCGATCGTAAATGCGGATATCATCCTTCCCAAGGAGTATGTCGGTAATATCATGGAGCTTTGCCAGAACAGACGCGGCGAGTATATAGACATGAAGTACCTGGACGATACGCGTGTCGTATTAAGATATAAGATGCCCCTTAATGAGATCATCTATGATTTCTTCGATGCATTGAAGTCGAGAACAAGAGGATATGCTTCGCTGGACTACGAGATGGAAGGATACCAGCAAAGCAAGCTTGTTAAGCTTGATATCCTTCTTAACGGCGATCCCGTTGATGCCTTGTCTTTCATCGTTCATCAGGATAAGGCGTACGAGAGAGGAAGAAGGATGGCGGAGAAGCTCAAGGAGAATATCCCGAGGCAGCAGTTCGAGATTCCTGTACAGGCGTGCATTGGTGGTAAAATAATAGCCAGGGAGACGATCAAGGCTTTCCGTAAGGATGTAACGGCCAAGTGTTACGGCGGCGATATCTCCCGTAAGAAGAAACTTCTGGAGAAACAGAAGGAAGGTAAGAAGAGAATGCGTCAGGTAGGCTCCGTAGAGGTCCCTCAGGAGGCATTTATGAGCGTATTAAAGCTTGACGAAGAATAAAAGAAAGAAGGAATAGAGAAATGAAGAAAACAGTTTTGGCAACGATCATTCTGGCAGCAGCTTTTGCAGTTGCAGGATGCGGAAGCAGCCCCGCGGAGACACAGGCTCCTTCTCTGCCTGACAACAACATTCCGGTTCAGACAGAGGCTCCCGCTGCACCTACAGAAGAAGCTTTGGCACCTATCATCGGCGGCCAGGCTCAGACAGGTGATCAGGGCGGTGCAGCAACAGCTTTCCCTACGGGAATCCCGCTTAACCAGGACAGCTACTCAGAGTTCACAGAGCCCAAGATGTATGAGGTTCTTGAAGACTGCGATACATGGTCCGGCAACGATGTGCAGACATCAGGCGGACAGCTCGTTCAGGGCAGTATCGTAACAGGAGTTGCTACTGACGGTCATTATCTGATCCTCGATGACCAGAGAGTTGTTGAACTAACACACGTTCAGCTGTTTGAATAATTAATAATTCGTTCACTATACGTAAATGAAATTAGGCTTTTTACAGTAGAATGTAAAAAGCCTTTTATATTATAATTTAAAAATGGCACAAAGAAAGAAAAAATGGATTAGGTCTAGACATAAGGTCACCAGGATCTTATTGGGACCGCCGATTTATTTGTATCTTAAATTGAGATACAGATGTACCTGTGACAGATTTACGGGATCCGGGGACAGTGAATATCTAATTCTCTATAATCACGAGACTCCGTGCGATCAGTTCTTTGTCGATTTTTCATTCAGAAAGATTATATACTACGTGGCTTCCGAAGAATTCCTTACTATGGGATTTATATCATCGGTTATCAGGTATCTGGCAGCACCCATACCCATCAGGAAACAGACCCGTGATATTACTGCGGTCAAGACCTGTATGCAGATTGTAAAGGAAGGCGGTTCGATATGTATTGCTCCCGAGGGCAACCGCACATTCAGCGGCAGGACTACATTCATTGAGCCTTCTATCGTTCCTTTTGCCAGAAAGCTTAATCTGCCTGTTGTGCTTTACCGCATTGAGGGCGGTTATGGTGCTCATCCGAGATGGACAGATGTTACCAGAACGGGAAGAGTGCATACATATGTGTCGAGAGTAATAACGCCTCAGGAATTCGGATGCATGACCGACGATGAGTTATATAAAGCCATTACCGAAGGTCTATATGTTGACGAGTGCCGTGAGGATTTTATGCCCGGTGTTCGCTACAGATCTTCAAGACGCGCCGAGAATATCGAGGAAGCGCTGTATGTTTGTCCTGACTGCGGCCTTTCGAAGTTCGAAAGCCATAAAGAGAAGTTCAAGTGCACTAAGTGCGGAAAAACTTATATATACGGCGAGGACAAAAGAATCACGGGCGAAGGTTTTAAGTCTCCGTTTATGTACGCGGGAGACTGGTATCAGTATCAGCAGGATTTCATTAATGAGCTCGATGTCCTGCAATATAAGGATGAGCCCGTATACATCGATACCTGTGATCTTTATGAGATCGTTGACCGCAGGAAGAAGGTACGCCGGATGAAGAGGACCAAGGTTTGTCTTTACGGCGACAGACTTACGATAGGAGATAAAGTATATGAGTTCGGGAAGATACCGCCTCCGGCCGTTCAGGGCGGTATCAAGCTTCAGTTGTCTATTGAAGACGGTCTCTATCAGATCAAGGGTTCAAAGAGCTTCAATGCAGTTAAGTATCTTAATTTCTATTACAGATACAGAAATATGACAAAAGGAGACGGCAATGGAAAATTTTTGGGACTATAAGGTATGGGGCCCTTTGCTGATATTTGTAGCTCTGCTTGGGAGCTTGCTTGTAGGCAACATCCTTAAGAAGAGTATTCCTTTCCTGAGAAATTCACTGATCCCTACTTCCGTGCTCGGAGGCGCGATCCTTCTTATCATAGCTGAGATCTATAAGCATGCCACCGGTGATATCTTTTTCGATACCGAGATCTTCTCGGAAAAAGGCACGGCGATGCTCGAGATCATCACTTATCATGCGCTTGCTTTGGGATTTGTTGCAGCTACGCTTAAGACTTCGGATTCCGTTCTGAATAAGAAGCGTTCGATTGAGATATTCAACACGGGCGTTACTACCGTTGCTTCATATCTTCTTCAGGCCATCGTAGGTCTCGGTATAACAATGGCTGCAGTGTATTTCATGAAAGACTTCTTCGCAGCGTCAGGTCTCCTGCTTCCTTTCGGATTCGGACAGGGAACGGGACAGGCCATGAACTACGGCAACATCTATGAGACACAGTACGGCTTCGAGGGCGGTAAGAGCTTCGGACTTACAATAGCTGCCGTAGGCTTCTTAAGCGCTGCCATCGGAGGTGTAATTCACCTTAACATCCTGAAAAGGCACAATAAGCTTCCTGTACACACATCGAAAAGTACGGTCGATGCAGAGCGGATAGAGACCGAGAACGAGATCCCTATGCAGGAGAGTGTCGACAAGCTGACGGTTCAGATCGCTCTTATTTTCGTTGCTTATCTTATTGCTTTCATTATGATGTATCTTTTGGGCCTCGCGCTTCCGGGAATGAAGTCAACCGTATACGGCTTTAACTTCCTTCTCGGCGTTATCTCCGCGACACTTCTTAAGACTTTAATGAACCTGTTAAGAAGGCTCGGCATCGTTAAGAAGAAGTACACAAATAACTTCCTCCTTACGAGAATGAGCAACTTCTTTTTCGATATCATGATCGTTGCCGGGGTAGCTGCGATCAGACTCGAGGTAGTCGGAAAATACTGGGTTGTCCTTGCAATCCTCGGCGTAGCAGGACTTGTTGTTACTTATGTTTATAACCGTATCGTAGCCAAGAAGCTTTTCCCTGAGTATAAGGAAGAGCAGTTCCTTGTTATGTTCGGAATGCTTACGGGAACCGCAAGTACGGGTATCATTCTGTTAAGAGAGATCGATAAGGATTTCAGCACGCCTGCAGCGGATAATCTTGTATATCAGAATTTCCCTGCCATAGCATTCGGCTTCCCGCTGATGCTTCTGGCTGCAATGGCTCCCGAGAAGCCTATGCTCGTATTCCTGATAATAGTCGGATTCTTTATTGTGATGAATATCATTCTGTTCAGAAGAGCGATATTCAGATTCAAGAAGTAATTACAGGACAAAAAGAGACAGTATGAAATCTACCCAGGTAAAAGACGCGATACGCACGATAAAAAGATATGTAGTTTCCTACATATCAATTATCACGATCGCAATGCTCGCGGTTACCGCATACCTGGGCATCAAATTCACGAGTGTCGGTGTTGCCAACAATGCGACGGAGTTCTTCGACAGCACGAACTTCCGCGATGTCGAGATCATGTCGACGCTTCTTATAACACCTGAAGATATCGATCTTCTGCGTTCTTATGACGGAGTAACCGATGTTGAAGGTGCATACAGAACTGACGGAAAGCTCTTTTCCGGAAACACTTCAACCGATGTAGTTGTCGTGTCACTTACGGAGAGGATCAACACATGTCAGATAGTCGAAGGACGTCTTCCGCAGGCGGAGAATGAGTGTGTTATCGAAGTTCCTATAAGCGAAGATATGGGATATAAGATCGGTGATACGATCGAAGTTCTTAATGCCAAAAGAGGAACACCTGATTATCTTCTTAGGACCGAATACGTGATCACGGGACTTGTTTTCCACCCTGATCATTCATGCTGGCCCTTGATGACGCCCGGACCCCGTTACATCGTTGTATTGCCTGAAGTGTTTGATCAGGAAAGTCTTGACGGATGTTTTATGTCTGCGGAGTTAACTCTCGACGGTGTGGACGGTCTCGGACGCTATGATGAAAGTTATCTTGAGATCACCCGTGATATGGTCGACAGATTAAATGAGATCGCTCCTGAAAGAGAAGCAAGAAGATATGACGATATCTATAACCGTTATCAGGAGCAGATCGATGCCGCTCAGGCTCGGCTTGATGAAGCATACAGTGAGTTAACTGCAGCAAGAGCGGAACTTGATGCCAATTGGGCGGAATATAATGACGGCCTCGCGCAGTATGAGGACGGTCAGGAACAGCTGGCGCAGGCGGAACAGGATCTTGCCAATGCCGCTCTGACACTTCAGAACGGAAGAACGAGACTTGACGAAGCATCGGCTCAGTTGGCGGATGCTCAGGCTCAGCTTGAAGCAGGATGGGCTACGCTTGCTCCCATCAGAGCTCAGCTTGATGCGGCGGCTGCAGAACTTGCTGAAGGCAACGAGAGATTAGAAGCCGCAGCTGCACAGCTTGCAGCGGGTCAGGCGGAACTTACGGCTGCAGAGATAAGGATCTCAGCAGGTGCCGCACAGCTTCAGGCGGCGCAGACCCAGTTAACAACCGCAAGAAGCCAGCTTGAGTCAGGCTATACTCAGCTTGAGGATGCCAAGGCAAATGTCAGAAGTCAGATGTACACAGCAGTCGCGGGACTTCTGGGAACCGACTTTGCTGACAGGATCCCGTGGGCTTCTTCCGATTACGATGTAAATGTTGACGATCCTTCCGTATCTGCAGGTTCAATGGGAATAATCGACGGAGTCTCGATAAATATCAGTGTATCGGCTGAAGATTATATTGCCAGGGCACTTGCTGCTGCAGGTACTGAAGATGAGCTGGCCGATCTTTATGAAGCAGTTACGGGTACTGAACTTCACCCTTCTGCGGGTGAGTCTGTCTATGATGCTCTTGCAGATCTGATCATAACGGAATTTCCCGATGTTACGTCAAAGTATGATGAGTTCTCGACATCTGCCAATACATGGGACAGTGGTCATACTGAATATATCGACGGTGTCTCCCAGTACAATGCATCGTTGGTTGACTACAACAACGGTGTTGCCGAGTATAATGCAGGCCGTGCCGCATATGAGGCAGGACTTGCCGAATATAATGCCGGTCTTGAAGAATATAACAAAAGATATGCAGAGTATCAGGACGGTGAAGCTCAGTATGCGGTCGGTTACCGTCAGTATCAGGCGGGCCTTGCCGAGTATGAAGCCAACCGTGCCGAGTATGAAGCCGGCGAAGAGGAGTATCAGAACGGTCTTAATGCTTACAATGCAGGTCTCGCAGAATACCAGGAGAAGAGCGAAGAACTCGCCGAGGCAAGGACACAGCTTGATGAGGCATATGAGCAGCTGACCGCAGGTGAAGCCGAATATGAAGACGGCCTTGCCCAGTATAACGACGGACTCGAAGAACTGAATTCTGCTATACAGCGTCAAAGAAGGATCAATGACTGCCACTGGATCGTTATCAATGTCGAAGGAAGCGCGGGATATATGTATATCAACAGCGCCGTCAGCAATAACCGTTCGCTCGGCGGAACTTTCGCTTTTGTATTTGTTATCGTCGCGGCACTTGTTATCTATGCGACCGTAGGAAAGATCATCGAAGATCACAGAACGATCGTTGGAACGACCAAGGCTTTGGGACTTACCAACGGTGAGGTTCTTATCAAATATACGATCTTCGGCCTGTCGGCTACTATCATCGGAGTCTTCCTGGGTGTTGCTGCCGGTTACTTCGGAATCGAGTCGCTGATACTTTATATTACCGGACGATACTATGTATTCGGTGCCGGACACCGTTCGTTAGATGTTACTTTGACACTGATCGTTTTTGCAGGTGCGGTTATTCTTGCATGGCTTGCGGTATGGCTTGCATGCGGTCATCTTCTTAAGTCAACGGCACTCGCTCTTATAAGCGAGAACGTACCGGGATTTAATCCCGAACTGAGAAGGAAGCGTAAAGCGAAAAGGGGAGTTAAGGACGGTGCTTTGTACCCGAGACTTATCCTTTTCAATATGCTTACGGATTGGAAGAGAGTAATAGTTACCATCGCAAGTATCGCCGGATGCTGTACGCTTCTCGTGGCAGGTCTGTCGATGAACTTTGCCGTTAACAAGTCCATTAATAACGAGTTCGATAATATCGAGATCTTCGATGAGAAGATCCAGTATGACCCTGATGTCTCCGAGACAGCCGGGGAAGATATTGAATCAATACTTGCCGAGGCGGGAGTATCGTATATTCCCATAACCGATGTTAACCAGATGTATAAGGTCGGAGGCAAGCTTAATACCACCGAACTTTTCTGCTGTGATGTCAATGCATTGAATGATTACTTTATTACTTTGGATCCTGACACATATCAGCGATTCGATCCTTCCGGTGACGGCATGTACATCTACTATAAGATGATGGAAAGAAATAACGTTACCGTGGGTCAGGAGATCACGCTGTTTGATAACGGAATGAATCCTTATCCTGTTACAGTAGCAGGTGTCCATGAAGTTCATATCGGATACTATTCGGTTATGTCGGAGGAAGTATATCTTCAGACATTCGGAAGCAACCCCGTACACAATGCTTTCCTTGTGAACTTCAACGGAGCCGATGCCGCTGCTCTTAACGAGAGATTATCCGATGTTAACGGACTTACCAATATCTACATGTCTTCAGACAGATATAAGGAAGTTAAGGGCCTTGCTGCCGTGCTTGTTTATGTATCGATAATCCTTATCTTTATTGCCGCTCTAATGGCGCTGTTCATCATATTGAACCTCGTCAACATATTCATCATGCAGAAGAACAAGGAACTTACATTGATGAGAATCAACGGTTTCTCGTTGGGGCAGACAAAACGTTATGTTCTTACCGACATTGTCGTATGTACGGTCGTGGGCGTAATAGTTGGTGTTGTTCTCGGTCTTATCCTTGCATACCGCGTTATCGTGCTTACCGAGGGTGCGGGACTTCACTTCGTTAAGGACGTACAGCCCGGTGCCTTGGTTCTGTCTATAGGACTTACTCTGCTTTATGTATTCCTCGTTACGTTCTGGGCTATGAGAAGGATCAAGGATCTCAAGCTTTCAGACCTGCTTCAGACCTGATAAGCTTCCCTCGATTTGGGGCAAATCTCAGGCAACTTATAAAATAGTTTGACTATCAAAACAAATTTGTTATACTGCAGATATCAACATATTTTTACCCTCAGGGATAGGAGGTAAGTTATATGTCGGGTTTGGTAATTATTTTATTCTTATATGGTATCGGAATTACCATAGCGCTTATCGTCGCGAACAACACCAGGGATAAATACATCAGGAAGTATATGGACCTCGAGAAGAGGTATCAGCAGCTTCAAAAGTATTATCAGAATACTGCTGCTGTTCCGCCTCAGGCTCCTGCTGAAGCTCCTCTGGCTGCTCCTGTGCCTGCACCGGTTCCTTCAACGGCTCCGGTTGCTGCACCTGCAGCAGCACCTGTTCCTGCACCGGCAGCCCGCCGTCAGTCAGCAAATCAGGTGCAGCTTCCGACATACACTAAGGCAGGTAATGAACCCCGTAAGAACGGTCTCGGTGCAGTAGGCGTATCATTTGCCGTAGGTGTTCTTCTTATGGTCATTGCAGCTGCAGTATTCATCTCAGCCACATGGCAGACGATGCCCGCAGGTATCAAGTGCGTGATCCTTGCAGCTGTTGTCGCTGTAGTCTACGGTTTCAGTTTCTTCTGCAGGAAAAAATTAAAGCTTGAGAAGACCTCGTCGGTTCTTTATATGCTCGGAAGTCTTATAACGCCTCTGGCTATTACAGTAGGGTTCCTCGCATTCGAATCAAAAGAGACCGTCTTAATGCTCGGCTGCTGTGCTTTGTCGCTCGGTGTCGCAGGTTTCATCGGATATAAGATATTCGGCTCGAAGCTTCAGGTGGCGGTAAGTTACATAGGCTTTGTATGGGTAGATATCTTCATTTGTATGAAGGCATTGGGAAACTACGAGGGATTCGTTGTAGGTCTTTGCTCCGCAGCCTTGATCTCCGGGATCATCTACTATGTTCAGCCGAAACTTAAGTTTTTCAATCTGTTTGCCGAGTATACCGCATACGCTGCAGCCCTTGCTTTCTTTATGACAGGCGGACTCGGTAAGGATCGTATGTGGTGTGCTATAACGGCTCAGGTTCTGTTCTGGGTATCGTATCTGCTTCTTAACAGAAAAAGACCTGTTATCAAGTACTTCTCTGCTGCCATTCCCGTTTATGCGGTATTCATGGCACTTGCGAAAAGATATGTGGATTCGGACACCGGATTCGGAATAATCTGCATCGTAAGTGCAGTTGTGCTTTTCGCTGTGTACAAGATGATCAAGCAGGAAAACCCGGGTTCAAACATGATCATAAGCATAGGTTTGTCAGGAGCCTGCCTTGCACTTTATATCTCTAATCTGTTGGATGGTGAAGTTCATAATGCACTTCACTACATCAGCCTTATCCTGCCGGTGGCGATCTTCCTCTATGTGCTTATTGCTTGTAAGACAAAGTGGGAGAGAGCAATGTATACTTACTTCCAGTTCCTCTCAGTGGCGATCCTTGCCGAAGATCTATTTGACGGTTACATTCCGTTCTATATCTTCCTCGGAGTTGCTGTTGTATCTTTCTTCATCGCATTTAAGTTCAGGTTTATTCACCTTCCTATAGCTTCCGCAGTTGCTTCGATAGTTATCTATTTCGTTCACTCGGAGAAGCTTTGGGAAAATGATATTCACATAATCATATTCGCGGCAGTCTCGGCACTTCTTTACGGCGGTATCGTCTTAGTAAGAAGAAAGTTCGATCTTGCCAAAACCGCTGAAGCCAAGCCCGCTTGGATCGCTGTAAGATTCTCGTCGCTTGCAATGCTGATCATCAGCAATGTGATGCTCATGAGTAAGGGTATCAGTGCAGTCAACGCATCTTTTATAGCTCTGTTGATTATAGACATCGCGTTGTTTGCAATAACTTTGCTTGATGAAGACAATTACTTCGGAGCTCTTCCGGCAGCAACATTCATGATCGCAGTTGTCAGCACTCTTATCAGAAATGGAGTCGACAGGATGGCGGTAGGAGCGATCTTCGTAGTTGCATTCGTTATCATCGGCCGTCTTCTGGTATGTGAGCGCATCATCAGCAAGAAACGCATCGACTGGCTTACTTTCCTTGCAGGAATCGCATGCTTCATACCGCTTGAAAAGCCCTATATGTCGACCTTCCTTATGTCACTATATGCAATGACATTCCTGGGAAGATTCTCCGATGCGGACTCTGTCGAGGAGAAGGTGAAGTCGAACTTCCGCGTGGTATTGTCAGTTGCCGTGGGACTTCTCTTCATAAGTTTCGCGATAGCCGACATCGACTATACGAGCACGATGGACTTCGAGATAAGACTGCTGTTAATACTCGCGGCAGCGTTTATCATAAGATTCGTTATCAATGCAGCTCCCTGCACACGCTGGATCTGGTTCTCGACTGTGGCATTCTGTATCGAGCTTGAAGCCTGCCGTGCCATGGCAGACGGAAAGCTTCTGCCGCTGACGTTCGTATCTGTATGCGTATGCGGAATCTTCATCTACTCATTCATCGCCAAGAGAAGAAGCTGGTTCATCCTCGCGATCTCGAATATCGCCATCATCGGTGTCATGTTCGCCGTAACATTCTGGGAGAGCAAGCTGTGGTGGATGTATCTGCTCGTATTGGGCGGCATCCTGATAGGTACTGCATCTCTTAACGAGTACAAGCGCCGCCGTGCCATCGAGAGCGGACTTGAGGATAAGAAGATCAGGCTTTTCGACTCGTGGACGTGGTGACGCCGGGGCTCATAGAGGTCGTGTTACGGCAGTAACAATGTTACAATTACAGTAGTTTCAGGCATATGGGGGATCATATGGAAAATCAGAATTATATGCAGCCTGCTCCGCCGCAGGCGCCTTCAGGCAACGGGGGTACTATCCTTTGTGTCATATCGATGATACTTTATTTCGGAGTTCCCTTGTTCACGGGAATTATAACAGGCATATTCTCTACAGGTGACATCTCGAATACTTACGAAACGCTTTACGCTATTCTTTCTCTGTTTTCCGGAGCCTCGTGGATCGCTGCGTGGGTGCTTGTTATCGTTGCCAGAGTTAAGTACAAGAATACTTTCAGTCTCGTGCTTCTGATCATTTATCTCGTATTACTGGCGCTCTTGATAATAGGTACGATTATTTTGATCGTTGCCTGCGCTTCATGGCTCAGCAGCTGCCAGATCGACTGATGTGTATATTCCTGAGCTGACATACACATTCTATGCACCCATTGTATTAGTCTCGATTCTTATCGGCTTAGCTGTGGCGTGTTATCTGATGCGGCTTTCCGGGGCATCGAAACAGACTGTAATGTACACGGCTTTACTGACGTTTGTCATGATAATTGCCGTTGCATTCATGACCTCTGTGGTGCTTTCCGGGAATATCCGCAAGGCGGGATTTGCAGCTGCAGGCGGGGCTTTGGGACTTGCATCGGGTGTTGTTATCTCAGCACTGATACACCGGGATCATACGGCGGAATCCGTTGCTTCATGGATCGTCGCGGCGCCTTTGATGTACGGGCTGTCCAAGATCGCATGTCACATCGCAGGCTGCTGCAACGGCATACCTTATGACGGTGCTCTTTGTGTCCGCTACGGCGCGAAAAGCGGGGCGGCATATTTCCCCGTTCAGCTTCTCGAGACAGTTGTTTTTCTTCTGATATTTGCCGCGGGATTATTTATGTATCTTAAGACTTCCCGTAAGCTTCGTGTTGCATGTATAGTAATAACAGTGTCCTGCATAGCAAAGGTCCTTCTCGAGTTTCTCAGGGAGTCTCACATGGGGAAGGCAATATCAGGCTATCAGATACTTGTTATGGTAATTACAGCAGTCTTCCTGATAGTGTTTGTCAGGATGGATAAAGGAAGAAGTGAGGCTTAACAGTATGGGTATTACCGCAGCTTACATGGTTCCTCATCCGCCGCTTATAGTTCCTGCTGTCGGCAGGGGCGGGGAGAAGAAGGTTATAAAGACCATAGAATCTTATGACCGTGTCGGGCGTGAGATCGCGAAGATCGCACCTGAGACGATAGTTATCTTAAGCCCTCATTCCGTTATGTATTCAGATTATTTCCATATCTCACCGGGGGATTCGGCGGAAGGTGACTTCGGAAGATTCGGTGCACCTGAGGTCAGATTTGACGAGACCTACGATACGGAATTTGTCGGCAAACTTGAAAGTTATCTTAAGGCGGACGGATTCCCTGGAGGCATAAGGGGACAGCTTGATAAGGCGCTTGATCACGGAACGATGGTCCCTTTGTATTTCATCAGAAAGTTTTATAAAGGCGGAAAGATAATAAGGATCGGACTCTCTGGACTGTCCTTACAAGATCACTATAAATTCGGAACTTATATAAAGAAAGCTGCAGATGAACTTTCACGTAATACGGTAATTGTCGCAAGCGGCGATCTGTCGCACAAGCTTCAGGAATACGGACCTTACGGCTTTGATCCCGCGGGTCCCGTATACGATAAGATGATAATGGATGTGGCTTCCAAAGCAGACTTCAAGGCTATGCTTGAGTTCGACGAAGAACTTCTCGACAATGCGGCTGAATGCGGCCACAGATCGTTCGTCATAATGGGCGGAACGCTCGACGGATGCAAAGTTAAGGCAGAAGTGCTCTCGCATGAGGACGTGACGGGAGTCGGGTACGGAATATGTATTTTCGAGAAGGAGGATTAGAATGGAAACTTCAGCTTATGTTAAGCTTGCGCGTGCAACGATAGATAAGTATGTAACAACAGCGAAAAGGCTCCGCCTCCCGGATGACCTTCCTGCCGGATTAAAGGAGGAACTTCCGCCGGATGCTTTCTCGGACAGGGCAGGGACATTCGTTTCCGTGCATGAGAAAGGCATGCTTAGAGGGTGTATCGGAACCATAGGGCCAATCGAGTCTTCCATAGCAGAAGAGATAGTAAGCAATGCGATAAGCGCAGTGTCCAGAGACCCGAGGTTTCCTCCCGTGCGTGAAAATGAACTTAAAGATCTCGAGATAAGCGTGGATGTATTGGGAAAGCCCGAGTATATCGACGGACCGGAACAACTTGATGTAAAGCGCTACGGTGTGATCGTATCGTGCGGCGGTAGAAGAGGACTTCTCCTTCCTGACCTCGAGGGCGTGGATGATGTGGATTACCAGATAGATATCGCAATGCGTAAAGGCGGTATCGAGCCATATGAAGACTACAAGCTTCAAAGGTTCGAAGTCATAAGGTACACATAATGGCAAAGTGCGGCGTCTGCTTCAGGCATTGTGAGATTAAAGAAGGCACTTCAGGTTTGTGCGGTGCGAGGATCTGCAGGTGCGGCGAGGTTGTCCCCGGAAACTACGGCAGGATCACATCTGTCGCCTTGGATCCCATTGAGAAGAAACCGCTGTCACGCTTTTGCCCCGGGTCGATGATACTGTCGGTCGGAAGCTACGGCTGCAACCTACTGTGTCCTTTCTGCCAAAACTTCGAGATATCAAGATCCTGCGGTGATGAGTTCACCCGTTCCATGACTCCCGAAGAGATCGCGGGGCTCGCGCTTAAGTATAAAAACCGGGGTAATATCGGTGTTGCTTATACCTATAACGAGCCGCTGATCGGTTACGAGTTCGTACGTGATACGGCGAAGATTGTTAAAGAACTCGGGATGAAGAATGTGATGGTCACAAACGGCACAGCCGAACTTTCCGTCGCCGAGGAGATCCTGCCGTTCATTGATGCTATGAATATTGATATTAAATGTTTCTCTTCTGATACATATAAGAATGTCTTAGGCGGCGATCTTGAGATGACCAAGGAATTCATAGAAAGAGCCGCGAAGTCCTGTCATGTCGAGCTTACTTGCCTTATAGTGCCCGGCATGAATGACAGCGAAGAAGAGCTGCGTGAACTTACCCGTTGGATCGCAGGACTTAAGGATGGTGACGGAAATACCATAGGTGCCGGTATCCCGCTTCATATATCGAGATTCTTCCCAAGGTATAAGATGACAGACAGATCTCCGACTCCCGTATCGGTAATCTATGATCTTGCAGATATTGCCCGCCGGGATCTTAAGTATGTCTATACAGGAAACTGCTGAACCCCAAAATCGACATAAGTGTTAACTATTTAAATTATTCTTTAATAAACGGCTCCGAAGCGAATACGGGGCCGTTTACTGTGTGATAATCAGAATATCTGATGATGCATAACGGAAAGGAAGACTGATTATGTTATTCGCAGTAACTATACAGGACCTCATTAACATTATCTTTATAGCAGTGGGTATCGGTGTATGTGCTCTTTGTCTTCTGCAGATAACGGTTTCCAATCACCTGCGTAAAGAGATCAAGAGATACTTCCAGGTGTTCTTCGTACTGATTATTCTTTATATCGGAACTCATCTTATACGTATGGTCTTAGACGGTAATCCGGGAGAGGGTATACGTACTGCGCTTTATTCGGTGACATTCATAGAACTCATGTCGGCGGGGTTTATGGCTTTCATGATGTCTGTCTGTGTACTTACGGCGGCTAAGGCCGATAAAGATCGTGAATTCAGACTTAGGCTTGTACTCCTTGTGTTCCTTGTAGTTCATGTGCTTATTATAGTTGCAGGACAGTTTAACAGCTTTATCTATTACATTGATGAGAACAATTCATATAACAGAGCGTCGCTTTATTTACTTTCTAACGTCGCTCCTTTGCTTATGCTTCTTTATGATTCATCACTTCTTATCAAGTACCGCAAGAACATGAAGAAAAATATCAAGACCGCGTTCTGGCTTTATATAATCGCGCCTCTTGCAGCCATGCTCCTGCAGACAATAATGTACGGCATTCAGTTCATCATATTTGCCACTGTAGCTGCTGCCGTATATATGTTTACGGTAATCATCGAAGATATTAACGAGACTTACGAGAAGCAGCAGATGGTTACGGCAAGATTAAGCACGGAATTAAGCATGGCCACCGATATTCAGGCGAGCCAGCTCCCGAGACTTTTCCCTGCGTTCCCGCAAAGACCCGAGTTTGATCTTTACGCGAGCATGACACCTGCGAAAGAGGTAGGAGGAGACTTCTACGACTTCTTCCTGGTTGATGACGACCACATAGCTTTGGTTATGGCAGATGTATCGGGAAAAGGCGTTCCCGCAGCTTTGTTCATGATGATCGCAAGAGTCCTGATTAAGGCTCACATGCAGAACAACGAGTCTCCTTCGGAGGCTCTGACTAATGTTAACACCCAGCTTTGCGAGGGTAATGATGCACACCTGTTTGTTACGGTGTGGCTTGCAGTCATCGAGATCTCTACAGGTAAGGGCATCGCTGTCAACGCGGGACACGAGCATCCTTCAATAAGAAGAGCAAACGGCGATTTCGAGCTTATCGTGTACCGCCATTCACCCGCTGTTGCAGCGTTAAAGGGTTTAAAGTACAAGGAGCATGAATTCGAGCTTCACCCGGGTGACAGCCTGTTCGTATATACTGACGGCGTTGCTGAGGCGACAGATTCCAAGAACGAGCTTTTCGGCACGGACAGAATGCTTGATGCTCTTAACAAGAATCCCGATGCCGCTCCCAAGGAGATCTTAAGCAACGTCATGGAGGGCATAAACGGCTTCGTCAAGGGTGCCGAGCAGTTCGACGACATCACCATGATGTGCATGAAGTACATGGGCGCGAAGGAAGAGTGAGGTCTCATAGTTAACAGATAGTTAATCATCTAATAATACCGAGTGTTTATTCATTTCTTATAATCAAATTGTTAGATATTTTTAATGAATAACAGGAGGTGTCAGTATGGTTGATTCAAGAACGGTCTCCAAGCGGGGACTGAGAATAATATCGATTCTTATTACACTTGCTATGATAGTCGTTCTAGTGCCTAAGGGAATCGTTAATGCGGACGGCGGAAACTGCGGTCCCGGACTTTCCTGGAGCTTCGACGGAAGCACTCTTACGATCTCGGGCTCAGGCGATATGTACGACTATCCCGAGCATCTTCACGGACCTGATTCCGGCAACGAGCTTGCCCAGCCGTGGTTCCATCTTAAGCCTTACATTTCTTCGATCGTAATTAATGAAGGCGTTACTTCCATCGGTGCAGGTGCTTTCTGGGGCTGCAATGCCCTTACATCCGTCTCGATCCCGGGTTCCTGCCAGAGGATCGGATTCGCCGCTTTCGCTGATGATGCGGCATTGGGAAGCGTAACTATCCCTAACGGCATGATCGGCGAGGCTGCTTTCATCAGATGCAGCGGCCTTCGTACAGTCACGATCGGTGCCGGCGTAACTGCGATCGGTATCAGTGCTTTCGAGAGCTGCACAGGCCTTACAGGCGTATATATCAACGACGTTGCTGCATGGTGCAGGATCTACTTCGGCGGCAATAAGGCAAGCCCGCTTGAGTACGCACATAACCTTTATCTCAACGGCGCACTTCTTACCAACCTTACGATCCCTGCAGGTGTTACGAAGGTAGGAGATTACGCTTTCGAGCATTGCATGTCGCTTACTTCCGTTACTATCCCCGAGGGATGCACCACGATCGGTGAGTATGCTTTCAACAACTGCCAGCACATTACGACGGCAACTCTTCCTAATTCTCTTACATATGTAGGAAGCTTCGCTTTCGCTTCATGTGCCAACATGCACACATCACTTCCGGGCGGCATCACATATATCGGCGAGCGTGCATTCAACGGTGCTCCTCTTGCTTCGAATATCGTGGTCAACCAGCCTTCAATGCATGCGGTTCCGTTATGGATCTTACGATCGGTGCCGGCGTTACTTACATCGGCCCCAATGCATTCAACGAGATGGGCGGACTTAGAAATATCCACTATGGAAGCACACAGGCTAACTGGAATACACTCGCAGCAGGCTCCGGATACGACAGAGTAGTTACATATCCTTACTACAGAGGAACAACATTCGGTACTGCAGCAGCTTCTATCCAGCCTGCAAGAGGTACGGTCAACTTCGGTAACATGACATGGGATGTCCTGACTGTTTCTAACGGCAATGCACTTCTCATCTCTCATGAGGTAATCGCATTCAAGATGTTCTCCGCTAATTATTCAGGCAGATGGAGCATGAATACAGGTTGGGAGGGAAGTACATTAAGAGCATGGCTTAACAGCACATTCTTAAGCACGATCCCCGCAGATCAGCAGGGCCTCATCGTACCTACGACGGTTACAACAACACCTAACTCCAGATTCGGTACGCCGGGCGCCAACGGAGCTCCCGTAACTGATATGGTCTTCATCTTGAGTGTTGAAGAGGCTCAGCAGTATTTTGCTAACGATCAGCAGAGAACTGCAGTTGCTTCCGATGCTGCACTTGCAGGTGTAGGAGCAGCCAGAAACGGTTCTGCACAGAGCGATCCTACAACAGGCAATACTTACTGGTGGTTAAGAACACCCGGTATGTTCTCTTATAACACTGCTTATGTTAACTACACGGGTTCCATAAGACTTGACGGTGTTGAGTCGCCTACAGGTGCACTTATCGGCGTAAGACCCTGTGTATGGGTAAACGCAGCAGCTTTGGGCCTTGGATGATAGTACTGTTGTTAATTGGCTAATAGGGAGCCGGTGAAAGCCGGCTCCTTTTTGTTTTTTAATACTTAATCAACACATCCCGGGTTATCTGTTACTTAAGCAACAAAACGGGCTTTGATTAATCATTGGAAGCCCTCCTTTTATGTTCAATAATGAGTACGCCTACTAAAAAATACAAAACACGAAGGAAGGGAAACACATGAACATACGTAATCACATTATCACCCAAAGCGGTACTAAAGTAAGGAGATACTTTCAGCACTGCGATGTGTGCGGGAAGATGTTCTGGGAAGGAAAATGCGGCGGTAACTGCAATGCGGAGTTTCTTAGTCACATGAAGACTCACAAGCTGGCGCAAAGCTTCTGATAACCTTTCGAAGTGTAATTACTCAAGAAAAGCCCTGAACTTAACCACAGGGCTTTTTCTGTGGCTAAGAAACAGTATGCGTGTTAGGATAATTTGTAAGTATGATCAGCATAAAGAAGGACTTAACACTTAAAGGAATCATCTTATCGTTACTGGGATTCGTGCTCTTCTGGATCGTCCTTACCGATGCATGGGGGCATTCGTCAGTATTTGATATCGGCTGCGCCAAATACATATATGCATATATATGCCGTGTGATCTGGGTAATACCGGGATTTGTGCTTATACATCTTTACAGCGGATCTCTTACGTACAGCATGAAGGAGCTTTTCGCGCGCCCCAGATGGAGTAAACTTACTATTATTGTCTTCACTCTGTCGGCGCTTGCTGCGGCATTTGTCATGCTTTATAAGTATCACGGCGTGTGGGTCAATCCGAATATGGATCAGTCGCTTGAGCTGCTTAAGATGGTGTTCGTAGGAGTCGTGGAGGAGACCGTTTTCAGAGGGTGGGGCTATAACGCATTAAGAAGCGTTACCTCGGAGAAGAAAGCGATAATTATCTCAACCCTATTCTTTATACTGCTGCACTGGCCTGCGTATTTTGTAAGGCTGTATCTTTACGGCTCAGCGGATTTCACGATGCTTCTTACTCAAAGTCTCGCGGCTGCCGTATGGGGCGTAATATTCTGTTTTATGATGAAGTACGAGAAGAGCCTGCTTCCGCCGATCCTGGCGCACATCGTGTATGACATTCTTTTCACGGTCTTCGCACCGTGATCATTCGAATTCGGTGTGATTCTTGCCGCTGTGCTTGCCTTTGTAAAGTCTCTCGTCAGCTTTGGTTATTATCTTATCGACATTGTCGCCCGGGGTGCCGAGGCATATGCCGATGGTCATGGTGATGCCGAACTCCATCCCGTCTGAACTGAACTTCTTCCTGCGGATCCTTTCTAGGATGTTGTCGGCATATTTCCTGCCTTCATTTATATCGGATCCGGGGATTATGAAAAGGAACTCTTCGCCGCCCCATCTTGCGACACTTGCCCTGGAAGGGAGGCTGTCTGAGATGACCATAGCCACGGCTTCAAGCACGACGTCACCCGTATCGTGTCCGTATGCATCATTGACTTTCTTGAAGTCATCGATATCACCTATGCCGATAATATAATCCTCGGTTCCTTCGGCAGCTTCAGTGAGCTTCTTTTGAATCTCTCGCCTGTTGTTAAGCTTGGTAAGAGGATCTGTTGAAGCCATGATCTTCAGCTGCTCTGTCTGAATTCGAAGCTTACACTCAACGTAAGTGTTCATGAGCGTAAAGATGATGGCAACGTATATGAGTACTCCCGAGCCGACTATAATGTTGATTATGTAGAATACCAGCTCGTAAGATGTTGTACTCAGATCGTACAGAACATGCTCATTATCTCTGTAGTAGAAATTGAGAAACCCGTATAGAGGAACCGAGATGAACAGTATCACGAAGGGCATGTACTTATACTTGTTGGGCATAAGGAATGCGAGCGGAATGATCATCAGCAGGAACATGGCGAAGTTAGACTCAAGGCCGACGCATGCGGTTGCTGCCGTGGCATGAAGCACTATCTCAGCTAGGGTTGCATACACGAGGTAAAGCTTCTCTTTAACAACATGAACTATAAACAGCAGCACTACATAGAACAGCACGCTGAATAAGTTGAATATGGTCATGCTCCTTACTCCGGACAAAGCGAAAAGTATGACGTAAAGCAGGTGGGCGAGAAGACACGCCGCAAAGGCAAATACATAGGCAGCATAATCAAGACGCTTGGCAAGCATCCTGTCTATCTTCTCAATAAACTGTACATCCGATCTGTACTGCTCATTGCTGCTCATTTTTAATGCTCCAATCCCCCTATGGCTGAATTATACAAACGCAGGGTTAGTAAATTAGAGCGATAGTGTTAACGTTTTGAGAACAATAGAGCGGTTTTCTAGTATTGGGATTAATTCTAAATAATCTTAGATAATCATTCGGACTCTGATATTATAAGAAATACCGAATGTTGAGGAGGTAACAGTATGGCAGACAAGAAAACAGATTTACTTGCCGGATTGGCGTTGCTCGTAAGCGTTGCGGCGCTCAGCGTGTCTTTAGTAGCTGTGACAAGAATTCCCAAGACAGATGCTGCACAGTCGAATTCCGAACAGACAGTTCAGACTCAGCAGTCCAACGATCAGGCAGGGGATATTCAGTACGTCTTATATATCGGAACTAATGATAAGGATTCCAATGAGCCTGTATTCGATTCTGATGAATGCGTGGAACATCTTGAGCAGATACTGACTGAACATTTCGGAGGGTTCACTATCCAGGATGCAAGGGGTGGATGGGTTAATGATGACGGCTCGATCGCACATGAGTATACGATGGTCGTTTATCTTTCTGATACCGATATCGATGCTGTTCATTCCGCATGTGATGATCTGATCCAAGAGTTCAATCAAAGCGCAATTCTTATTCAGCAGAACAGTACAATTACCGAATTCTACTCAGGTTGATTACAGGTACCCGACACATCTTATGATATCTGTCGCTTAAGCGACAATTATTAAATATATTATTCATTGTTTTAACTGCTTCATCTCGTGATAATAGCTTCAGTAATAAGCGGGACCTTTAATTTGTCTGTTTTTATTGAAAGTATGAAGGGAAAACATGAGTATGAGTTACATTATTGAGACTTCCGGTCTGACTAAGACATACGGAAGTAAGGACGCAGTAAGGGATATTAATATCCATGTGCGTGAAGGTGAGATCTACGGCCTGATCGGCCGTAACGGTGCAGGCAAGACAACCATTATGCGTATGTTAAGCGGTTTGTCTCAGCCTACAAGCGGCGATTACAGTATCTGCGGAAAGACAGGAGCTGAAAGAGGTGCTCTCATGAAGGATATCGGTGTCCTTATCGAGAATCCCGGTCTTTATCCGCATCTGTCTGCTTATGAGAATCTTAAAATCAAGTGCATCGGCATGGGAGTGCCTTACAAGGGTACTGTAGAGAGCCTTCTTAAGACAGTCGGTCTTGAGAACGTGGACAAGAAGAAGGGTGCAGGTTCCTTTTCGCTAGGTATGAGACAGAGACTCGGCATCGCACTTGCACTTGTCGGCAACCCCAAGATGATCATCCTTGACGAGCCTATCAACGGCCTCGATCCTCAGGGTATCGTGGAAGTAAGGAAAACTCTCGAAAAGCTCCGTGACGAGAACCACATAACCATCATGATCTCCAGTCACATCCTTGATGAGCTCGGCAAGATCGCGGACAGCTACGGCATTATTCACATGGGAAGGCTCATGGATGAATTCACTGTAGATGAACTCGCACACCGTTGTGCGCAGTATGTGCAGATCAGGACCGGTGACAACAATAAGGCAGTAGCGGCTCTTAAGAATATCGGTATTACAAATATCGAGACCGACAACGACAACTGCATCAGAGTTAACGAACAGCTTGATAACAGTGCCTCTATGGCAAGAGCGATCGTAGGTGCAGGGATCGATCTTAACGAGCTTCGTGTGCTTAATGTATCACTCGAAGATTACTATCTTTCCGTAACGGGAGGTGAGCACAATGCGTAATATCATCAGAATGGACTTCTACAGGCTTATCTCATCGAGATCGTTCAAGGTAAGCATGTTCCTTGTCTTTATTATCTCCCTGTTGTCTAAGCCTATCTATAAATTCATCATTACTTTCCTGAATAATATTACCCAGCAGGTTGCAGAGAGCGGAGACAGTTCTATCAATGTTGCTGAGGCGACTATAAACTATCCTGCGACAGTGGATTTCTCTACTATCCTGTGTTCGCCTTTCGGCTACACACTCCTTATAGTGCTTTGCCTTATATGTGCCATCGGATTTGCTTATGCCGATATCGCCAACGGATACATTAAGAACTATGCAGGCCAGCTGTCAAATAAGGGCTATACAGTAATCTCGAAGTTCACGGTTATTGGTTTCCTTAATCTTTTCTATCTTGTAGCTGCTCTTATCGGAAGCACAGTAGGTGAGATGCTTGTAAGAAAGGTAGTATTTGATTCGGATATCCCCGAAGGCATACTGACGTTCTTCCTTAAGCTTCTGCTTATGCAGTCGTTGTGTGCTATCCTTCTGTTCTTTACTGTCGGTATTAAGCAGAAGACTGCAGCAACAGTAGCTGGCGTAGTATTAGGTTCAGGTATGCTCGGTCTTGCTTACATCGGTCTCAATACAGCCGTACATAAGATCTTTAATGTTGATTCGTTTAACGTAAACGATTACGCTCCTGATTCCCTCCTGGAATCAAGCGGAAAGTTAGTTGCAGTCAATGCGCTGGTTGTATCGGTAGTGATCATTGCGATATTCCTGCCTCTCACGGTAAAGATCTTCAGCAAGAGCGATGTGAAATAGTTTTGACTCTAATAAACGGTCCCATTAATCGCCCACAAGGTGAATCTGGCCGTGCTATACTGCAATTACCATAAAGAGTACGCGAGGGACAAGCCCTATGACCGTACAGCAACCTGCAGGAGCAAGGTGCTAATGCTTGAACTATGGATCATACACTTACCTTTCTTAATGATCCCGTAGTTCAGGCACACGGGATCATTATTAACAAGGAGGATTGGGTATGGAAGAGTTTGAAGAGAAGTACAGAATGAACTTCATTCTGAAGACCTGTGCTAAGGCCTATATTGAGAATCCTAATGAGGATACTATGCTTGATTTGCTGTCTGAGATCGTGGCCAGAATCGAAGATGATTGTGAAGCATTGGTACCTATGGTTCTGGAAGGCGAACGTGTTCATTTTGACACTGTGTCTGACGGTCAGGACGAGTGGATTCCAATGTATACCGATTGGGACGAGTATACTAAGGGGAAGACTGCTGAGTATACTATGAGCCTGCCGATCAGGTGCATAGTTGAGGACGCTTTCGAGAGCAGGGCTGAAGGCATCATTATTAATCTTCATTCTGAAGAGGTGTTTATCGGTAAGAACGAGTTGGATTGGATTTTGTATGTATTAGCACAAAGGGAGGTATGTTGATTATGTTAGGTGCAATTATCGGAGATATCGTAGGTAGCAGATTCGAGTTTGACCGGGGAGATAAGAGCCGTGAGTTCGAGCTGTTTACCGGAAAGTGTACATTCACTGATGACAGTGTCATGACTGCAGCGGTGGCAGAGGCTCTTATGAATGCCGGACGTTATGCCGGTGAAGATGAGATTAAGGCCGCATTAATCAAGTCCATGAAGAAGTGGGGACAGAAGTATCCCAATGCAGGATACGGTGCCAGATTCATTCATTGGGTTCTGTCTGAAGACCCGGAACCTTACGGAAGTTATGGCAACGGTTCAGGCATGAGGGTGTCACCTGCAGGTTTTTACTATGACACTATAGAACGTACCCGTGAGGTCGCGAGGTGGACTTCGGAAGTGACTCATAATCATCCTGAAGGTGTTAAGGGTGCTGAAGCAACGGCTGCATCCATTTTCCTTGCACGTAAGGGAGCGGAACTTAATGATATAAAGATGTATCTTGAGAAGGAGTTCGGTTATGACTTAAGCCGCACACTCGATGAGATCCGTCCATCGTATCATCATGTTGAGGACTGCATGCACACAATGCCTGAAGCTTTCGAGTGTTTCCTGGAGTCTGAGTCTTATGAGTCCTGCTTACGCAATGTCATGTATATCGGCGGAGATACGGATACGCTGTGTGCTATAGCAGGTGCTATAGCGGAAGCTTTCTGGGAGATCCCTTGGTGGATTATCGAGAAGGCGGTTCCTTACATTCCGAATGATATGATAGAAGTAGTAAGACGCTTCAGAGCGGGTGTGTGAATCAGCGATAAGATTGATTAGTACTGCGTAATAGAACAGTCCGGTGTGGCAGCATCGGACTGTTGTTTTTATAATAATATGAGACAGCAAAAACAGGCTCATTATAATTGAACGTATGTTCTTATGGTGCTATAATTTTATTGGCACAGCCTGCTTTATGGGCGGTTGCCTTCTGAGTACTTTACATCCCTTGGGATAGTTTACGAAAGGAGGGCTGCTGATATGACGGGTTACGAGATATTATCTTTGGTAATAGAAATATTAACTTTGGTGATAGCTTCGATAGCTCTGTTATTGAAGCTATTTGCCATTCTGGATAACAGATATAAGAGCAAATGAAAACCTCACCCAGGACGCCTATCTAGGGTGAGGTTTTTCTAAACCATAACTCAGAAGCAACCGTCTTTGCAGACTGTGCTTTCTGAAAGTATTTTAACATCGTAGTTGATGTAAGTAAAGAATCGGGAGGCTCGTTATGATACAGGTTTATTGTTATTCAAGATGTACTACATGTAAGAAAGCGGTTAAGTGGTTGGATGATAATAAGATCAAGTATGAGTTGATCGATATTAAGGAGAATCATCCTGATGAGAAGAC
>CADAXO010000003.1 GCA_902791885.1 Oscillospiraceae bacterium
AAAAGAATTTAGGGATGCCTTATTTAATCCTTAAATCTTTCTTAAGAGAAGTAAGCGTCTATGCCGTCCGCTATAGCAGATGCCATCAAAGGCTGGTTATCGGGGTTCGTCATATACAGATCGTCCGACTGATTGGTCATGAATCCCATCTCAAGTAGGATGCAGGGGATCGTACTCCAGTTATTGCCGGTCATATTATCCTGCTGGAAGACTCCGCGGTTACGGATACCTGTCGCATTGCAATACGAATTGATAACACAGGTCCCAAGTCTGTAGGAACCGGAATAAGTCTGCGGATTCCAGGGATTTGAAGGAGTTATGACGATGGCATGAGCTCCGCTTGCGGATGAATTATCCAGTCCGTCAGCGTGAAGTCTTATCATGATATCCGCACCCTCATTGCCGATCTCGGCGCGGGTGACGCAGTCGACAGGAGTCGAATTATCATACCTTGTCATAATGACGTTATAACCTCTGTTGGTAAGTTCTGTCTGAAGAAGCTGGGCGATCTGGAATGTAAGGATATATTCCGCCACTCCGCTGAATCTTCCTCTTGTTCCCGAAGTATCGGCAAGCTTTGACTCAGAAGATCCGGGGCCTAACGGTACATAACCCGGAGCGACCACACTCGAATGGCCGGGGTCAATACATACGGTTATACCGTTGGAGGCAGAAGTCGATGAGTTGCTGTAGTGTCTGCAAAGCTCCGCGAATTCGGCTGAATCGGCAAAGCCTGCGATTATTGAATCGCGGTCAACACTTCCGGAAGAAAGTCTCCCCGTCCAGTAAGACAGGCCGTCGCCCTCGGGATCTCTGTCAAGGAATGTCCTGTAAAGAACGGAAACATAATCAGAATCACTCACATTACGTGAGATAAATTCAGGTGAGAACAGAAATCCTCTCGCACACGCCTCGAAAGTGATCTGACGGGTCCTTAACCTGTTGCTCCAGTCGTTAAGACCTGAAGGGTCGGGATCTCTTTCCAAGACTACAGTATAAAGTCTCGTCGCAAACCCCGTGTATCCGTCATCTGCTGTATCCGCATTCACAGGTACGGCAAGAAGCACGGCCATAACGACCGCGAGCAGGAGCGACAGTAATCTTTTACGCATCTTAGGAATCCTGCGCCTGAACGGCAGTCATAGCGACGGTGTTAACGATATCCTCAACGGAACAACCGCGGGACAGATCGTTACACGGCTTCTGAAGTCCCTGAAGAACTGCGAAGCACTCTGCGCCTCCGATCCTCTGTGTGATCTTATAACCGATATTTCCTGCCTGAAGGTCAGGGAATACGAGAATATTAGCTCTTCCTGCAACGGGGCTTCCGGGAGCCTTGCTCGCACCGATCTCGGGTACCAATGCGGCATCGAACTGCATCTCACCGTCAAGCATCAGATCGGGAGCCAGCTCGTGAGCCTTAGCAACCGCTTCCTGAACCTTACTTACGAGCTCATGCTTGGCAGAGCCCTTTGTAGAGAATGAAAGCATGGCGACACGGGGCTCGGTAAAGCCGCACAGCCTGCGCGCCGTATCTGCAGTCGCAATAGCGATATATGCGAGCTCGTCAGCTGTAGGACAGGGCATAACAACGCAGTCTGAATATACGAGAAGTCCGTCTTCGCCGAGGTCGTGATTAGGGCAGTCCATGAGGAAGCTTGAAGATACGACTTTCATCTCGGGCTTTGTCTTAATGATCTGCAAAGCGGGACGGAGCATGTCGCCTGTTGTATGAACGGCGCCCGATACGAGACCGTCAGCCTCGCCGAGCTTTATCATCATGATTCCATAGTACATAGGATCAGAAACGAGCTTTGCCGCATCCTCGGGAGTAACGCCCTTGGCCTTGCGAAGTTCATAGAGAGCCTCAGCATACTCTGAAGCCTTGGAACTTGTTGCAGGATCTATGATCTCGATGCCGCTGATATCAACTCCGAGCTCTGCAGCAACAGCATTTACGGAAGCAGGATCGCCGATGAGCACAGGCTCGGCAAGACCTTCCTTCTTAAGGATGGAAGCCGCCTCAACGGTACGCTTCTCGTCACCTTCCGGCAGTACGATCTTCTTTACGTCAGATGCTGCCTTAGCCTTGATCTTTTCGATGAGTCTGCTCATGTAATAGCCCTCCTTAGATTAAAGGTCGATTCCTTCGAATCCCTGCCAAACGTCCCTGCCCTGATAAGTCAGAGGCTCCTTCTCTCCGCGGAGAACCTCAAGGGCGGGGAGCGCCAAAGCCTCCTGCTCCATCTCTCCGGGATATACGCTTATGGGTGCGATAAAACCGCATCTTTTCTCAACAGTCGCGCGGACATCGTCGAATCTTAAAAGTCCGCCTGTAAGAAGTATGCCGTCTACCTTGCCGCACAGAACAGCACTCATCTCACCGATCATCTTGCAGACCTGGTAGAGCATTGTGTTCCATACGAGTGTCGCCTTGTAGTCATCCTCCTCAACAAGCTCGTGGATCGTGTCGGAATTCGCAGTACCGAACAGATCAACGAATCCGCCTGCACGTGAGCAGCGAAGTCTTACGGCATCCGTTCCGTGCTCGTCGATATAATCGAGGAGAGCAAGAACAGGAACTGATCCGATCCTTGTGGGAGTGAAGGCACCCTCTCCGTCGGCGCCCATATTACCGTCTATCATCCTGCCCTTCTCGTGAGCAGCCACTGTGATGCCGCCGTCGATATGAGCTACGATGAGGTTCATGTCCTCATACTTCTTTCCGAGTTTCTTCGCATGGAACTCTGCTACCGCTTTCTGGTTAAGCACATGTGAATGTGAGACTCTGTACACGCCCTTGATACCCGTAAGTCTTGCGTAGTCGCAGAACTCGTCAACATTAGTTGGGTTCAGTGTGAATGCAGGCTTGTTATACTCCCTGGCGAACTTCCACGCGAGCATAACACCGAGCTTAGCCGGGTGCTCCGAGCCTCCGACTGCCGCCACGGTATCGTCGTACATCCTCTCATCGATCTTTGTGATACCGCCGGGCTGCGTGTGTGCGCTTCCGCCCCTTCCGACAAAAGCATCGATGGACGCGGGGTCAACGCTCTCCTCATTAAGCATGTTGAGGATTACGTTGTATCGAAAGTCCATCTGAAGGTTTACGTGAGGGAACTTCAAAAGCTCGTCAGCATCATGGAAAAGGCTCTTCTCGAAAAGCACTTTCTCGTCCTCGAAAAGACTAACCTTGGTCGAAGTTGAACCGGGGTTAATGATCAAAAGTCTAAACATATTACGGATTCCGCCTTATCTGAAAAAATAAACAAGCGCCAGCACATGGCATACGCAGGCAACCAATACCAAGAGGTGCCATACCATGTGGGAGAACTTGAATTTCTTACCTGAATAGAAGAACAGGCCGACAATATATACGAGAGTACCGGCGATGATAAGCCAGAAGCATGCTGTTGTAGCCGCATCATGCAGAGGCTTCAGGATGAGAATTCCCAGGAGCACCATAACTCCGTAGATACTTACGGCGAATGTTTTACCGATCTTATTATCGGGATACATGAAGATCATGAGGAATGTTCCGAGAAGCGCCAACGCTGTCTCGGCAATAAGGATACCGAGTCCCCATCCGCCTCCTACAAGAGAAAGACACAAGGGGAAAAATACGCCTAAGATCGCATAGTAGACCATGATGTGGTCGAGCTTCGCGAATACTCTCTTATGGAGTGAGCCCGGCTTTTGAAAGTGATAGATAGTAGTAAAAAGAGAAGCCAGGAATCCGAAGATCATGAAAGCAGAAGTACCGATACTGTCGGCAAGAGCAAAGCCTGCAGGAGCCTTTACATAAGCATGTACTGCAGCAAACGGGATCATGAACAGGAAATATATGGCAAGAACACCCGAAGTGATGGAATTTCCGACTTCCTCACCGAATGTCTCACGTGTCTTCTCAATAGTATGCTTAACTTTACGGGTCTGTCTTTGGAACCAACTCATATCGGAAAGACCGACCTCGAGAGGGTCCTGTCCGGCCTTGGCAACCTTGCGGTCGCTGTCGCTCGACATCATCTTTACCCAATGTTTGTTGTTCTTAGCCATTCTCTAAACTCCAAATTTAATCCGTAAGATTATATAACAGTTCTATCCTTCCGGTCTATCAGAGTTAGTGTGAGAAACTGTAGGTTTTTTGACTTCTTCGGATTTGACCATAGCGGAAGTATCCGGCGCGGAAATAACGGTTCCCAAAACCTCGGGCATGGTAGCCGCCCTGACATTTCTGGGACCGTTCTCGATGGAAGTCTTATCGATAGCCTTCATAGGGTCTAACTGCTCTGCCTTGTAAGCATTTCTGTAGAAGCGGAAAAGCTGGCATCCGGCATAGAGTATCAACGCGACAGGCATTATCCTTCTCGGAAGAACCTCTGTAAAAGTATCGCCGAAAGCTCTCGTGACCGGTGCGAACGGCGCCTCTGCCATACCGTAGATCGACTTAAGAAGAAACGCCCAGATAACGGATACGATACTGGCATCGTCACCTGCAAGCTTATCTGCCATGCCGGGAAGCACCCATACCGGGAATGCTGCAAGGATTCCGTAAGCTGCAAGTCCCGCGCTCATCCAGAACTTCTTCTTTACCGCCGCATAAACGGGAAGCACTGCGAAAACAAGAATAAGGAATATCCAGCTGAATGCTGTCTCCATGGGACCGAATTCCCTGGGGACGATCTCACCGTAGACAAAATACAGCGGAAGGAAGCATACATAAAAGAGCGATACACATATGCAAAGAAGAAAGACGCATATGAAATAATCTCTTCTCATCCGTAAGCCTCCTGTAAATAAAAGTCAGCCGGTAAATCGGCTGACTCATATTGTAGCATTATTTATTATTATTATCATCCGAAGCGGCTCAGAACATCGCGAAGTTCGGATCATCCTCCGCCCTTATGATGAGCTTGAGCTTTATGGAAAGAAGCTTCATTCCGGCGCCTCCGAAGTGGATCCTGAATACGTTATATCTGGACAGCATCCTGAACTCCGATTCCTTGATTCCGACCTGACCCTCAAGACCGTTCCACGTAATGACGTTAAACGGGATACTCGAGCAGTAGATCGTCATAGGTATCTGAGCCAGTGAATTAAGATCCGATTGTGCAGTAAAGATGACCGCATATCTTCCGGGATCATCAGAATCGATACCGAAGGTGAAGTCCGCTCCCGTCGATGTATCAACATCAACATCTACGACCGTCTCCTCATCGGCACAGAGCTTGAAGTACTTATCGACCTTGGTTACGACCACGTCATCAGCGAACGGGCAGTCGATGTGCTCGACCTTAACGGGATTGCCTTCGAGTCTGTCCATAGCGGGAGTCTGCATCGCATATCTTATGATATTCTTGGCATTTCTCTGAAGCTCTGCACGTACCAGACGGTCCTTATCGCCCTTGTTAAGATATTCGATAACATCGCTCTCGTCGATATTATCAGCCTCTACCTGTGAGCAGACCATGAAGATGTCGCACTGTGCGCGCGCCATCAGCGAATGCTCTGTAATGGCATGTGACATATGCATCAGCTCAGGAACCTTCTCGATGAATGCCCACCAGTCTGTCATTACGATGCCCGTATAACCCCACTGGTTCCTTAAGATCTCGGTATTGACCTCGTAGTTAGCCGTTCCGTATACTCCGTTGATCTTGTTATAGACGGACATTATGCTTCTGGCCTGTCCTTCCTTAACCGCGATCTCGAAGCCCTTAAGATAGATCTCTCTTAAAGCCTTCTCCGATACTACGGAATCCATGAATCTTCTGTGAGTCTCTCTGTTATTGCAGCAGAAGTGCTTGATAACGGCAGTAACGCCTGTCTTATGAAGGCCCTTGAGCTGTGCTGCCGCGATAAGTCCCGTAACGAGCGGATCTTCGGAGAAATACTCGAAGTTTCTGCCGTTAAGAGGGAATCTGTGGATATTCATTCCGGGGCCTAAGATCGCATCGATCTCATTGCTTATCATCTCGATTCCGAAGCACTCGAAAAGCTCTTCGATAAGTTCGGAATTAAACGAGGAAGCGATACATGCTCCGCTAGGCAAAGAGAAACACTTCTTGCCGCTGTCGATCCTCATGCCCGAAGGGCCGTCAGAACAGCAGACAGTGGGGATTCCGAGCTCCATAAGATGCTTCGATATACCTGCGAAAGCAGCGGCTGTACCGGTCGTAACCTTAGGGCTGCTCATGCCTTCGCCTCTTATGATAAGTGACAGATCCTCATCCGTAAGCTGCGCCGTGAATTCGTCGAGTGTATTCTTTCCTGCCTTAACATCGGAAAGCTTAATACCCTTGTCGCCCGTCTGAGGAATCTCGGGTTCCAAACCCTCGAGTCTGTCGGCAATATTCTCATGAGTTCTTACGGGAACGTCTTCCGTTCCGTTATTCGTCATTCTCTTAAACGGCTCAACAGGCATCAGTGCAGGCTTAAGATTCTCCAGAACCTTGTTATCCGGAACATCGATCTTCCCCGCCTCAACAACATCCGCAACGTTGTTGCCGAGCATGAAACTGTAGACACCCTTTTCGAGCATCCAGCCCGTGCCGAGCCCTAATCTGCCGTCGTCATCGTAGGAAGCGTATCTGTCGGGAGATGCCGTGACCGTTACCGTCTCACTTGCACCGGGAGCAAGCTTTCCTGTCTTGGCAAAGCCCACGAGCACCCTTGCGGACTTGGTAAGCACACCCATAGGAGCATCAGCGAAAAGCATAACCGTCTTGGATCCTTCGCGTGAACCCGTGTTGGTGACTTTCGCCGTAACCTTTACGGTGCCGTCATTATTCTCAAAGCTTTCCGGAGCCACATCGAAGGTCGTATACGAAAGACCGAATCCGAAAGGATACTGAACCTTCTCAGGAGCGAATGTAGAGAAATACCTGTAGCCTACGAAGATATCCTCTTCATAAAGATCCTTCATGCCGTCACCCGCACCGAAGTTCTTACCTGCAGGATAGTCTTCAAGGTTATAAGCGATGGTATCCGTAAGGCATCCGGAAGGAACTGCATTGCCCGTGATAAGCTCACCCACGGCAAGGCCGCCGTACATACCTGCCTGCCATACATACATGACGGAAGCGGGATCGTACTTGGATACCCATGACATATCGATGGTATTGCCGACATTAAGAAGAACTATCGTCTTTGTGAAAGCCTTGCAGACCGCCTCAAGCAGCTGCTCCTCACCGTCTGACAGGTAGTAAGCGCCCTTCTGTGCAGTGTTGTCTCTGTCTTCGCCCGCGGTTCTTGCGATAACAATGATTGCCGTATCATTTCTTGAAGCAAACTTGGATACGAACTCATCCGTAACGGGCATCTCGTCCTGGGACCATCTTTCCTGTCCCCAGCCTACACCCGGGTCAACGGGATTCTCTTTCTCCCACTCGTTATAGATCTCAATGAGCTCAGGATCGAGCTTGACGCCCGCTTCCTTCAAGCCTTCTCTGATGTCGTAAACGTGATTTACATTAACCATTCCGCCGGAGCCGGTACCGCTCTTATAGTAGTTACCCTGCATCCTTCCGAATAAAGCTATATTGGAATCTTTACTGACGGGAAGTGCTTCCCTGTCGTTCTTAAGGAGCACCGCTCCCTCACATGCTATATCTATCGCTGCCTGCTTATACTTGTTCCAGTCGAGCGTCATAACGGACATAAAAAGACCTCCGTGACAATAAATCTATGTAAATTGTAAACTATGAACAAGTACTAAAAATAGCAAATTCGTTGCTTTTTTATAAACTTCCGTGCAAATTGTAGAGTTCGGGGTTGCAAGCCGTATATCTTATGATCTCTTCCATCCTCGGCTTATCCATATAAGCCACGAGAGAATATGCCTTTCCCGATCTTCCGGCGCGTCCCGTCCTGCCTATCCTGTGAAGGTAGAACTCATTCTCGTTGGGGATATCATAATTGAAGACAGCCTCGACATCATCCACGTCGATGCCTCTGGCGACAACATCGGTAGCCACGAGAACGTCGAACTTATTCTTACGGAAGCCGTCCATTACGCGGTTTCTTCCGCCCTGTCCGATATTGCCGTGAAGTGCGTCACAGATAATGCCGTGGGATTCGAGCTTGCGGAGGACCTTCTCTGTCTGTGTCCTCGTATTGCAGAATACGATAGCCTTTCGTATGTTCTCGGCATCGAGAACGCTTATGATCGCAGCCGCCTTGTCCTTCTCGGGGACCTCGATTATGTATTCGTCGATATTAGGATGATCGTCAGCCTTCGGCATAACGTCGATCTGCGCTGCGCCTTCCATAAACTGCCATGTGATATCTAAGATCTCGCGGGGCATAGTCGCAGAGAACAGCGCCATCTGCTTATCCTTCGGTGTGATCTCGATAATACGCTTGATATCTTTTATAAAGCCCATCTTGAGCATCTCGTCAGCCTCATCGAGAACGAGTGTGTAGATCCCGCTTATGTCGATGATATTTCTTCCGACAAGATCAAGAAGTCTTCCGGGTGTCGCAACGACGACCTGGGGATTTCTTGCAAGCTTATTCTGCTGGGTCTTTATATTCTGGCCTCCGATGACTGATACGACATTGAAGCCTTTGATGAATCTTGCGAGATTCTTGATCTCGGAAGTAATCTGAAGCGCAAGTTCCCTTGTCGGGCAAAGGATAAGAGCCTGAACAAAATCGACCTTCATATTAAGGTATTCAAGTATCGGGATCGCAAATGCGAACGTCTTGCCCGTTCCGGTCGGAGCCTTCGCAATGAGGCTCATGTCATCCATGAGAAGCGGGATAGCCTTCTGCTGTACGGTAGTCGGGCGCTTAACCCCCATCTTCCTCAATGCATCCCTGACCTCGGGAGACAGGTCAAAATCCTTAAAACTCAATTCTTCGTTCTTATCTTCGCTCATATTATTCTCATCTTTCGTAAACACGCGATTATTATACAATACGACTTCTCAAGCGGTATACTTACACTGACTATACTTTGGGGAGATAATCTCATGGCAAAACGCGTTTTTCTTGTTATCCTTGACAGTTTCGGCATAGGCAGAGCACCCGACGAGGCCGCTTTCGGCGACGAAGGCAGCAACACCTTAGCTTCTGTGCTGTCGTATTCAGATGCACCTTACCCGGGACTTGCTTCACTCGGGCTTTTCGATATAGACGGAGAAGATGATGAGCGTATCAAGGCGTGGAAGAAGGCGCAGACGGACATGCCGCGTCCCATGGGAAGCTACGGCAGATTAAGAGAGCTTTCCCAGGGCAAGGATTCGACCATAGGCCACTGGGAGATAGGCGGTGTTTATTCCTCTTCCCCGCTTCCCACTTACCCCGAAGGTTTCCCCGAAGAGATCTTAGAGAAGATAAAGGAAGCTTCCGGCAGAGGCATTCTTTGCAACAAGCCCTACAGCGGCACCGAAGTCATCAAAGATTACGGTGAGGAGCACATGAAGTCGGGCGATCTTATCGTATATACTTCGGCGGATTCGGTGCTTCAGATCGCGGCCCACGAGGAAGTTGTCACCCTCGAAGAGCTCTACGAAATATGCAGAAAATGCCGTGAGTTCATGACAGGAGAACACGGCGTCGGCAGGATCATTGCAAGGCCCTTTACGGGAAATGTGAAGGACGGCTTCACGAGAACAAGCAACCGCAAGGACTTCTCTCTGCCCGCACCTGCCGCAGCCCTCCCCGACATACTTAAGAAGGAAGGCCTCGATGTTATCTCCATCGGCAAGATCAAGGATCTGTTCGCCTACAGGGGCCTTACGGAAATGACCGCGACAGCAGACAACACCGACGGTATCCACAGGCTTATAGACATGCTCGACTGCGACTTCAACGGGCTTTGCTTTACGAATCTGGTCGACTTCGACATGAAATACGGACACAGGAACGACATCGAAGGCTACGCCGTTGCCATGCACGAGTTCGACGATGCCCTCGGCAAGATCATTCCCCTCCTTCGAAAAGACGATCTTCTCATTATCACCGCAGATCACGGCTGCGACCCTGCGACATCCTCCACGGACCACAGCAGAGAGTGCGTGCCGCTTCTGGTCTATGGCGAGGGTTACGATGTCCCGCACAACATGGGAGAGATCGCGGGATTCGGTATCGTATCCTCGATCATCTACACCGCGCTGCTCGGAAGAAACCTCGGACCTTCCGTACCTCATATCCCACACACGCTTGAAGATAAAAACATCTACTCTTATGTGGACATGACCAACCTTAAGACCACAGCCACAACAAAGGATATAGAGGAGCTTATCGAAAAGGCCGTAAGCAAAGGTGCAGCTTCAGTCTGCATCCCACCCTGCTATGTAAGGGATGCGGCCCGTATAGCTGACGGCCGTATAAATATTTGTACGGTAATAGGCTTCCCGAACGGTTACTCGACCACGGCAGTTAAGAAGTACGAAGCAATTGACGCAATCGACAACGGCGCGACCGAGATAGACATGGTCATCAACATAAACTTCATCAAATCCAGAAGATTCGATGAAGCGGCTCTCGAGATCGGAATCCTGGCGGATGCCGTGCATTCCAGGGGCGCGATACTCAAGGTCATCATAGAGACATGCTGTCTTACCGACACCGAGAAAAAGATGCTCTGCAATATCGTCACGGTTCAGGGTGCAGACTTCATCAAGACCTCAACGGGATTCGGTACGGCAGGCGCTACAGTCGAAGACGTTAAGCTCATGCGCCACTTCTCGGGCTCCACACTGGATGTTAAGGCAGCAGGCGGAATCCGCTCTGAAGAAGCTGCCAGGGCAATGATCGAAGCCGGTGCCACCCGCATCGGTGCTTCAAATCTGGGGTAAAGCAGTAATTTAAGAACATTTTGTTCTGATTTCGTTCTTTAGTCCGTTTAACGGTACACTTCCGCTGATATACTCCTCTCAAACAAACATAAGAACGTTTTGAGAGGAGTTTTGTTATGTCACCTTTGGATCTTTCAGTATTATTCTTCTTTGTACTTATAACAGGTAAAGCACTTTCCGATTCATTCAAGTTCTGGAAGGAACAGGATGAAGCAGCAGCCATCGCATATGAACTTGCCTCACGTAAGGCTAAGCCCGCAGTCAATCCGGCAAATAAAAACACGGTACGTGTTACCCGCACACAATACCGTGTATACCGCCGTGTTGATAATCGTAAACCTGCTTTGTCACCGGCTCCTCTTCGTAAGGACCTCCACTTAAGGAGGGGAGCCGACAGGCAGATGAAGACTGCGGCCTGATCAGTAAGAGATCTGATTCTTACCGTTTCTTTTGGACTTATAGAGCTTTCTGTCCGCAGCCGATATGATCTCGGATATATCCGCACCCTTAACATAGGTGGATATACCTGCTGAGATAGTGATCTTCTCGAACTTCGAATCTCCTACGGGAACCGCCTGATTCGAGACGTTGTTCGATATAGTCTTAGCGATATTGACCGCATCCGTCTTGTCACAGTCGGGAAGAAGTACCGTAAATTCGTCTCCTCCCGTTCTGAAGCATATATCACTCTTCCTTATGGCCGTAAGCATTGAGGTCGCGACATGTCTTAAGACATCGTCGCCCCTCGGCTGGCCGTACTGGTCGTTAATGTACTTCATGCCGTCAACATCAATGGCAATGAGCGAGAATGTAACGTCACTGTCTCTTCTGTCATAGATATCGCAGACTCTCTCGAGATTCTCGTAGAAATATCTTCTGTTATAAAGACCGGTTATGTCATCGACTCTCGCCAGACGCTGAACCTTCATGTAGGATCTCTCGAGCTCTTTCTCAAGAAGCTTAAGCTCCGTGACATCCTTGGTAATTCCCCATGTTCCGATGATCTCGTTGTTCTCATCATAGAACGGATACTTGGAAGCGATGAGATAGCGGGTCTCTCCGTCATCTCTTTCCCACTCTTCCTCAATATTCAGCATGGGCTCGCCGCTTTCCATTATCTGCTGTTCAGTCTCTTTGGCATGATCGGCAAATTCCTTGGGGAAATAGTCGTAATCATCCTTACCGAACATCTCAGCGGGGGATTTTGCCCCGAGCTGGTCTGCATGCTGCTGACTGTTCCAAATAAACTTGGAATCCTTATCTTTGAAATATATCGTATCGGCACAGTGAAACTTGATCGTGTCTATTACCAGAGCATCGATCTTTTCCGGATCTATATTGATCTTACCTTTCTTAGCCATAGCGACCTCCTGCAAAGAATAATTGCAATTATCACAGAAAATTTATATTTCATGATAGCACAAAAGGGAGGTATATAAAAGAATCAGATCGTCTTAAAGACCATTACGATCTTGAATCTGCCGTCGCTTACAACAGCCTTAATATCGCCGTTCATTGACTCTACAAGCTTCTTAACGACCGAAAGTCCTACGCCGGACGAACCTGTATGCCTTGAAGCATCGCCCTTATAGTATCTGTCGAATACTTTGTCGGGATCGGGATTAATGCCCTCTTCCATAAGATTATCGATGATTATATTCACATTCTTCCCGTCCGCGTCCTTCTTGACCGACAGCTTAACATCGCCGTTACCGTGTACAAGGCTGTTTCTTATAAGATTCTGCATTATCCTCTTAAGAGACTGCTCGTTGCCTAAGATCTTTATGTCCTCATCGACATCCACGTCGACCTCGTAGCCTTTCTCCTGGAAATCATCGTAATACTCGAACAAAGTCTCCAGTATGATCTTGGAACACTCGATCGAATCGATACTTATCTTGAAATTAACATTCGACACCTTCGTATAAAGAAACATAGTCTCCAGTATCTCGGACAAGGAATCGATCCTGCCGCTTATGATGGCCGAATACTTCTTTCTCTCTTCCGGGTCTTCTGTCTGCTCAAGAAGTTCGAAGTAACCTTTAAGGGAAGTCAGAGGAGTTCTTATATCATGACTCATGTTGGTCAATGTATCCTTGATCTCCTTATCCTCTCGGAGGATCTTCTCGTGTCTTTCATCGTAGGAATCGAGGATCTCGTTGATATCGGACGCAAGTCTTCTGAAACTTCTTGATTTACCATAGAAGGTAAGTCTTTTACGGGTATCATTACGCGATATGAAGTGAACCTGGCTTCTGATGCTCTTCATCTGGGACAGTAAAGATATCAGAATGAAAGCCATGGCAAGCGCCGCGACGGTAAGAAGGACTATTATTACAACCAGTTTGGACTCGCTCATATCCTGTCAACCTTCTTCTCTTTTACTAATGCAACAATACCGAGAACAACCAAGGGCAGGACAAAGACCGAAGTACAAAGCACATCCTCCGCTCCCGGCGCCAATGCCCCGCCGGCATCTTCATAGCCTTTAATAAATCCGGTCATGAAGATCACAAGCACGAGCGACAGCAATTCGATCAACATCGCAAGTATTACCGCAACCGGAGTATTGTGAATGATCTTGGATATCATGTAAACGATCAAACAGGCAAACATACTTGCCATGCAGGAGAAGATATAAGCATCTTTAAGATTACTTATATTAGTGATGAGGTTGGCGATCTCAGAAGTATTCCCGGCCAGTATCACGGCAATTCCGGGAAACACCAAAAGATTCAATGCAATTACAAAAACAGCTATTCCGCAGATCTCCGAAAGACAGAGCTTAAGCCGGCTTCTGACTGCCCCTTCTATATTGACCGCCAATCGGTTCTTATAATAACTGCACGTGGTATGTGCCACGGTCAACCCCGCCACCATCATTGTAAGGCTCTGAAATTCTACTTCGAACAAAGCTATTCTGAAGAAGCCTGTTGTGGTGTCGATCGGGATCATCTGAACTCCCCCCGCCTGAACAACAACTTCTCCGACCAGCATCATCAGAAGAAGGATGAATACAGCGATCATGCCGCTGATCCTGAGAATAAAAGACTTATAAAGCCTTGTGATCTCTATCAGAACAAGGTTACCGAACATCAGGCAATATCACGCTTTCTTACAACAAGCACGCCGCTTATATATGTCAGGGCAAAGTAGACTATTGCACAGATGATCGCTCTTACTACGAAGTGCCCGTCAGAATTAAGAGACAGTGAAGCCAGATTATGAGTGACCGTATAGTATCCGATATTAAAGTCTTCCGTAAGGTCGAATCTTTTCTGGATAACAAGCGAAGCTATCGATATGAGCGTCGAGAAAAGGCCTGCCGAGAGGATGATACCGAGAGTGATTCCGGCAGCCTTGGATTTTGTGAAGTGAACCATTGTGGCAACTATGCTTCCGAAAGATATCGTAAGAAGCCAGGTAATTATAAAGTACAGGAAGAACGACTTGCCGAATCCGAGATTAACCGACTCGCCCATAACCGCCGCCGACAAAAGCGAGGTAATCCATGTACATATGTGAAGGATCAGGGCGTATGCCGATATCAGCAGCATCCTTATTCCGTACAGCTGAACCCTTTTCCCCGCGAAGATATTCAGGTTTTTATCAAGGCCCGTACTGTATATGTCGCCCACGAAGATGCCTATGAAAATGGCAAGAAGCAGTATCTCGTGAAGCGATCCGACATCTAAAGTAAAGATAACGGCGACACTTTCATGGTAGAAAGGTCCTTCGCCCAATATCTGCATCTCAGCCTCTTCATCTATACCCTCACCGGCCTGAAGTCCGGCCTGGAATCCCGTCATAAAGCTTTCTTCATAGCCTTCGGCGGAAGTACCCATCTCCTGTATGGCTTCGACATCGTCTCTTGAGAATCCGAGCATACCGTAAAGGTCTATCGCCATATAAAGGAAATTGGTAATAAGTACGATCACCAGTAAAACAGCAGGAAGGATGTAAGTGCTTTTCATCCTGCTTATCCTGAAAAGCTCTGATTTAAATGCCTTTGCAAACATACAGATACCCCCTTACGATCATCTCCGTACACCCGGTACGGTCCCCGTAACCTTGAGGAAATACTCCTCAAGGTCCGAGGATTCTACCCCTATCGATTCTATGGGTATCATTGCCTTGGCAAGTTCCATGTTGAGGACTGTTATATCCGTCAGCCTGTCAAAGACATGAATGGTCTTGTCGTTGACAACGCTGTAATCTTTGAATCCCAGACCGTCGATAATCGGAATTGTCTTAGAGACCTCGGGAGTCTTAATGACGATCTTATCGCGGCACTTCTCACGAAGTTCCTTATTCGTAGATTCCTCGATGATCTTTCCGTTATCGATGATCGCGTAATCGGTCGCAACCTTCGCGAGTTCTTCCAAAATATGACTTGAGATGAGGATAGTTATCTTACGCTCTTCGTTAAGCTTCGAGAGCATCTCTCTTACTTCTGCTATTCCCTGAGGGTCCAGACCGTTGATAGGCTCATCGAGGATAAGAAAATCCGGATCACCGACTAATGCCAAAGCGATACCGAGTCTCTGCTTCTGTCCTAAAGAGAACTTGCCTGCCTTCTTTTTCGAAGGAGTGAGGCCGACCAGATTAATAAGGTCGTTTATGTACTTCTTGTCGCCTATGCCGTGTGCAAGACACTTTATCTTGATGTTATCGAATGCCGTGAGGTTGGGCTCTATCGCGGGAGACTCGATAAGTGCGCCTATTCTTGAGAACGCTTCCTGCTCACTGCCCTTGAAGCCCGTATACTCGAATGTACCCGAAGTAGGCTTAGCAAGTCCTGCGATCATCTTCATTATCGTAGTCTTGCCGGCACCGTTCTTACCGATAAGGCCGTAGATCGATCCCTTCTTGATGTGAATATTTATACCCTGGACCGCTACGGTCTCTTTGTATACCTTAGTAAGATCTTTTGTTACAAGCAGATAGTCTTCCATAAAAACTCCCTCGCAGGTAATGATACTTAATTATCCTACGAGGGAACCGTTATATGTTGTTAATTAGATTAAGAATTGTTTAAGATTCGCCTTTACCAGACATATTTACCTGCCGTGGCAACAGCAGACGCGCGGTCTGTCGGTTAAGTTTACTGCGTAAATTAATGTCAGGCTTTGGCGAGGCGGAAGCCCACACCCCATATGGTATCGATGTATTCATCGTCGGAGTGTTTCTTGATCTTCGTCCTAATATTACTTATGTGGACATTGATAGTCTTGTCCTCGCCGATATAGACATCATTCCACGCGTACTCGTAGATCTCCCTTTTGGAGAAGACCTTGCCGGGGTACTTTAAGAACAGCTCGAGGATCTTAAATTCCTGCCTCGTAAGTCCGATATCGTTGCCCTTGACCGTGACGGAATACTTGTCCCCGTCAAGCTCGAGGTCCTTAAACTGCATTACTTTCGCGTGCCCGATATCGTCCTTGCTCTCTTCGTTCTCGTTATGGCGAAGCTGCACATCGACACGCGCAATAAGCTCCTTAAGTTCGAAAGGCTTACCTACAAAATCGTCGGCACCCGAAGTCAGAAGGTCAACCTTGGAGTCCACGCTGCTCTTGGCGGAAACGATTATGATCGGGACCTGTGACACTTCTCTTATCCTCTGTGTGAGGGTCTGCCCGTCCATTCCGGGCATCATGAGATCGAGAAGAACAAGATCGAACTTGTCGTTCTTAAAGACTATGAGACCCTCCGTTCCCGAGAAAGCCTGAACGCAGTTAAGACCGTGCTTCGTCAGCGCCTCGCGGAGAAGGTTATTGATATTCTCGTCATCCTCTACAATCAGAACTCTGGGTGCATTAACGTCCATGGTAACCCCTCTTTAAAGGACTCTGGTCTTTATCTCAAGACCGGAACTCTTGATCCCGTTGATAAACAGATCCGCATCGAACGCCGCAGGTGTGAATACACCGGACTTAAGCCAGCGGCCTGAGCAGATAAGCTTGATTCCGTTAAGAAGAGCATACGCATCGAAAAGCTTCTCACTGGGCATGTCATACTCTTGCGCACACTTGTCGTTATCGCCCTTGAAGTAGATGAGCTCGCTCTTCTCTTCGCCTCTGTAACGGCCCTTGATCACTATACCGGCACCGCACTTTCCTGAAAGCGAAGTCTCCTTCTTCATGGACTCTTTATACTTCTCCCAAAACTCTCTTGGGCTGATGCTTACTTCCGGTGTGATCATTACCGGAACATCCGAGAGCATTCCGAGCTTATTTAACTCTTCTGTGTAATCAGGTTCCTCTTCAACCTCACTTGATACAAAGCATCCGACATTCTGAACACCGGGGATCTCCTTAAGGAAATCCTGTGTTACCGGGCTTCCCTGAAGATACAGCTTCTTGCCTTCGAACTCGCCGTAATCGATGCCGAGCTCAAGGCTTACGTCAGAAGCCTTTACATCAACTCTCTTGCCGTCCTTTATCATAAAGGCATCGCCTTCGGATGCATCTTCTGTGGAAAGGTTTACCTCGATCACATTTATCTCATTTACCGTATCGAAGTCGTCTCTCATAGCAATCCTTGAAAGCGACGTGAATATAGCAGGATTCATTCCGCATCCGACGACTGCCATTCTCGCAGAAGACCTGAAATCACCGAACATGCCGAACTGCTTGGACAGAAGGTCACCCGAATCCCAGTTATATAGAGCTCCGTCTATATAATCCGCACCTGTCTCAAGCGCCAGCTTCATTACCGTCAGACTGTATTCTTCGGGCACAAGACTTACGATGAGATCAGGGTTGGTAATGGAGATCATCATCTTCGTACCCTGAACATTCTCAAGATCCACTCTTGCTGTGGTGATCCTTGCACCTTTTCCCGAATACTTCTTTCTTAACTCATCGCATTCCGCTTTATCCCTGGACGCAATTATTATCTCATCCACAGCGGCCGTATCAACCAGACGCGGCACTATGAATTCCGTTATTCCGTTACAACCGAGTATAAGTACTTTCTTCATATATCGTTTGGCTTATGCCTTCTTCTCCTCGACTATATCCTCTTCATCATCTTTCATGTAGTCCTTGTTAAGGCCCTTATAATCCTTCTCCTCAAGAGGAAGAAGAGCATTAAGAAGGATACCCGACATAGCTCCTACTGCAAGACCCGACAGGGTGATCGTTACGCTTCCGACGATGAAAGTGAGCGAACCTGAATAATTGATACCGATCGAAAGGCCGAGGATCAGTGCAGCGATGATAAGGTTACGGCCTTTACTCAAGTCAACCTGGTTCTCTACGAGATTTCTTACACCGACGGATGAGATCATACCGTAAAGAACGATGGATACACCGCCGACCGTTGCTGCAGGCATCGTGGAGATCAATGCAGCGAACTTGGGGCTGAAAGAAACAATTGCCGCGAACAATGCAGCAATTCTGATAACTGCAGGGTCATAGACCTTTGTAAGTGACAATACACCCGTATTCTCTCCGTATGTCGTATTCGCAGGAGCTCCGAAGAGTGAAGCGAGAATCGTGGCAACACCGTCACCCATCAGAGTTCTGTGAAGTCCGGGATCTTCGAAGAAGTCACGGCCTGTCGTTGATGAGATAGCCGAGATATCTCCGATATGCTCTACCATTGTCGCAAGAGCGATAGGCATGATGGTGATGACAGCCGTAAAGATAAGTGCTCCGTCACCGTGCCGGAATACGGGGAACACCGTATCTTCCATAGAGAAAGGAAGTCCGATCCAGGGAGCCTCGAGAACGGGAGTGAAATCAACATCACCGATGATCGCTGCAAGCGTGAACGAAGCGACAACACCGAGGATGATCGGGATGATCTTGACCATACCCTTACCGAAGATATTGGCAAGGATAACAACGAAGATAGCTACCAAAGCTACTGCCCAGTTGGTATCGCAGTTATCGATAGCCGACTTCGAGAGCGTAAGACCGATGGCGATGATGATAGGTCCTGTTACGATAGGCGGGAAGAAACGCATTACCTTCTTCTGGCCGAACAGCTTAATGAGAAGTGACAGGACTACATAAAGAAATCCCGCCGCCGCGACACCTATGCACGCGTAAGGCAGGAGTTCCTTCTCCCCGTTGGGAGCGATGGCGGCATAACCGCCGATAAAAGCGAACGATGATCCCAGGAAAGCAGGGACCTTACCCTTAGTTAAAACATGGAACATCAGTGTTCCGAGACCGGCAAACAAAAGTGTAGCCGAGACCGACAGACCTGTTAAGGCCGGAACGAGCACCGTAGCGCCGAACATGGCGAACATGTGCTGCAGACCCAATACGATCATTCTGGGCATTCCGAGTGTTCTGGCATCATAAATGCCGTTCTTCTGATTACCCATAACATACCTCCAAACGAAATTACATTTTATTTCTAATAAAATATAACACAACGGGGGCGTAATAGCACTCGAAAAAACTATCTTCCGAGGGTAGCGTCGTATGACTCCAGATAATCTTCTCCGTTCTGTACTTCAGTGAATGAAAGGCCGGGGTATCCAAGCTGTCTTAAGCACTCGTAAACCGCGATAGCTGCTGCATTTGAAAGGTTTAAGCTTCTGCATTCTGCGGTCATCGGGATCCTGAAACATCTGTCGATATTATCCTTCAGGATTTCCTTCGGGATACCCGTGCTTTCCCTGCCGAATATCAGATAGATATTACGGTCTTCGGGAATGCTCTTAAAATCGATAACCGAAGGCGGCACCTTGCCGTATCTGGTCATGAAGAAATACTCGCCGGGATTATTGGATTTAAACTCTTCCCAATTCTCATAAAGCCTGTAATCGGCCCATGTTATATGGTTTGTGGTGGATCTTCTGAACTTGGGGTTATCGATATCAAAACCCAGGGGCTTAATAAGGTGAAGTGCGAAAGACGCCGCTACACATGTGCGCATGATGTTGCCGGCATTCTGAGGTATCTCCGGCTCGAAAAGCACTACGTTAAGCCTCTCCGCTGTCACTTCTGAACCTTCTTCTCAGGTGCGGGTCTCGTCTCGGGAACCTTTTCCTGGGCCTCGGCAATATTAAGCATGTGGTCTCCGAGCCTTTCGAAGTCCGTAAGCATCTCGGAATAGATAACGCATGCCTCACCGCTGCAGACACCGGTCTTCATACGGTCGAGCTGGTTGATCCTGTACTGATCCGTCATATCATCGATCTTCTGCTCAGCCTTGGCAACTCTGATATGGATATCGTCTCCGTCGTTATGGGTTAAGATCTTGACGGTCTTCTCGATGATCTCGATCATTGACTCGACCTCTCCCCTCGCGATCTCAGAAAGCTTCAGGCCCTTTCTTTGAAGCATATTCGCGTATCCCGCGATATTAGTAGCATGGTCGCCCATACGCTCGATATTACCCGTGATCTTGAATAATGCCGCATATGTAAGAGCATCTTCTTCAGTGAGTTCCTGTGTAAGGCAGTGGGAGATGTAGTATGAGATCTCTTTGTTCAGATAATCGATATACTCCTCGTTCTCATTGATCTCCTGCTGGATCTTCTCATTGTTGTCCAGTACGGCACTTAAGCTTCTGGATACATTGTCCGCAGCCTTCATAAGCATACGCTTTACCTCATTGGTAACAGCCGTGATATAGACTGAAGAACCTGCGATCTGGAACTCGGGACGGAGCATAGCGGGAGTAAGATACTCAAGATAATGCTGACCCTCCTTCTCCGATTCGTCACCCGGGATACAGATATTGACGAGACGGACTATAAGATCACCTGCAGGAAGTAAGATCAGTGTTCCTACGAGATTAAAAGCGAGGTGGAAGTTGGCAAGCTGTCTTGCAACGTCCGTAGGTGACAGGAGCTCTACCCAGTGAGCCACAGGCAGGATCAGTGCGGCAATCGTAAAGATAACTGTTCCGATAACGTTGAAGAACAGATGCATCAACGCGGCTCTCGCAGCCATCTTGGTCGTACCGATGGAAGAAAGAAGTGCAGTAACACAGGTTCCGATATTGAAACCCATGATGATATACATGGCATGCTCAAGGTCGATGGCACCTGTACCGGCGGCGGCCATGGCAAGAGCCTGAAGAACACCGACTGCAGCGGCTGAACTTGAGATGATATTAACGAATATGATACCTACCAGGATACCGAGCAAAGGATTATCCATCTGCTGAAGAAGACCGGTAAGTCTGGGGTCATCGGCATAAGGCGCCATGGCATCCTTCATGATATTCATGGATATGAAGATGAAACCCAAACCTGTAAGGATCTCACCCATACTCTTGAATCTCTTGTTTCTTGCGAAGATTACGATGAATACGCCGACTACAGCGAGGATCGGAGCGAACTCTCCGATATCGAAAGCGATAAGCTGTGAAGTGATATTAGTACCGATATTGGCACCCATGATTACCCAGAGGGCCTGATGAAGATCGAGAAGTCCCGCATTTACGAATCCTATTACCATAACGGTAACTGCGGTCGATGACTGGATGAGAGCCGTTACGCCGGCACCTACTCCTACGCCCTTGAATCTGTTGTCAGTGAGTTTCTGAAGGACACCCTTGAGCTTGTTGCCTGCAACGGCTTCGAGTCCGCCGCTGGTCATCTTCATCGAATACATAAAGATGGCAAGGCCGCTTAAAAGTGCAAGTATACTTGTAAACAGTTCCATATATAGAAGGCACCTCTCAACCTCCTAATCATAAACTCGCTGAAGCGCTCTTGTCAAAGAAAAAATATTTTATATAGACCGCCGTCTATATAACTTTCGAAAGGGCTTATAAACAAGGCTTTTCGGGGTGTTACTTCTTATAAAGACTCGGCGCGAACAGTATGATCATAGGGAACAGCTCGAGTCTTCCCGCGAGCATATCGAAGATCAATGTCCACTTGGACACGGCGCTGAAGAAAGCGTAGTTGCAGGTGGCGCCGACCATGGATAATCCCGGGCCGATATTGTTCAAAGTCGCAAGTACCGAAGTGAATGTCGTAGTCATGTCGTGATTGTCAAACGATACGACAAACATGGACAGTAGGAAGATACCCGCATAAGTTGCAAGGAACACGTGTGTGGACTTAAGCACATCGTTGGAGATAGGCTTCTTATCCATAGTAACCTTCTTAACGATCTTGGGATGGATATAAGACTGAACTTCCTTGACGACGGACTTCCAGAGAATGATGAGTCTGGAGACCTTGACACCGCCTCCGGTAGAACCTGCGCACGCACCCATAAACATCAGGAAGCAAAGAACGAATTTCGATGCCGCCGGCCACAGGTCGAAGTCCGCGGAGCAGTAACCTGTCGTCGATACAACGGAAGCTACCTGGAAGAAAGCATCTGTCAAAGCCGTAACCCCGCCCTCATACATAGGAAGGATCTTGGCAAATACGATTCCCGTGGAGATCAGAACGATGCAGATAAACACCCTAACCTCCTCGAAGCAGAAGACCTTCTTGAACTGTCTCATGAGGATAAAGTAGTAAGCATTGAAGTTTACGCCGAACAGGATCATGAACACACCGACAACCCATCTGATATACAGGCTGTAGCTCATGAAGCTGTCGTTTCTTACTGCAAATCCTCCGGTACCGGCAGTACCGAACGCCAGGCACAGCGAATCGAAAAGATTAAGTCCGCCGCAAATGAGCAGTATAGTCTCAACCAGAGTCATTACAACATAGATAAGGTAAAGGATGATGGCCGTGTAGCGCATCTTCGGAACGAGCTTTCCTACGGAAGGTCCCGGGGATTCGGCCTTCATGAGGTTGATATTGGAACCGCCGCTCATCGGGATAAGGGCAAGAAGGAAGACAAGAACTCCCATGCCTCCGATCCAGTGCGTAAAACTTCTCCAGAAAAGCGCGGTATGCGATAAAGTCTCGACCTCGTGGAGGATACTTGCTCCGGTCGTCGTAAATCCTGATACTATCTCGAACACCGCGTCCGTAAAGGAATCTATCTCGCCTGACATGTATATGGGAAGGCAGCCGAAAAGGCTCATGATTATCCACGAAAGTCCCGTGGCAACATAGCCTTCCTTAACGTTGATGGTCTGGTGCTTGGGTTGGAATCTGCAGCCTATAAAACCGGCGATTATCAGGAATGCCGCAACACCTATATAGTAAAAACCCTCGTGGTCACCGTATATTATCGAGACCAGGCTCGGGAGGAGCATGAGTACTCCTTCGATCCTCATTACCTGGTAGAGAATGAACTTTATCATCCGGACGTTCATATTACTCCAGGATATCTCCTATATCGTCAAAACCTGTGTGAGTCGTAACCACCATTACCGTATCGCCCTTGGATATAACCGCATTACCTGTAGGTATGATGCCCTCACCGTCGTGGCTTATAAAAGCTATCAGCGTATTGTCCTTGATCTTAAGATCTTTCAGCGGTGTATTCGTTACTTTGGAATCATCTGTCACTTTGAACGTGATAGCCTCTGCCCTTGCGTCAAACAGATGATAGATCGTCTCGATGTTACTAACCGGCGCAGCGGTCCTCGCTCTTACATATGCAAGGATCATGTCCGACGTAATAAACATCGGGAAGAATACGCTACCCAGATCAAGGCTGTTGATGATATCGATAAAGCCCGTTCTGTTGATCTTGGTGATAAGCTTCGCGGAAGATATGCCCTTAGCATGTAATGCAAGCATTGCATTCTGCTCATCAATACCTGTAAGAGGGATAAATGCTCCTGCCGTCTCAATGCCCTCATCAAGAAGAAGTTCGGTGTTTGTTCCGTCTCCGTTGATGATGACCGCCTTAGGCAGAAGATCATTCAGAAGCTCGCACCTTTTAAGATCCTTCTCGATTATCTTTACGTTAATTCCCGTCTTAAGAAGGATGCTCGCAAGATAGTATGAGGATCTTCCGCCTCCGATGATCATTGCATCCTTGATCTGGTTGGTCGCAAGTCCGATGCTCTTAAGAAAGCTTATAAGCTCCTTTCTTGCGGCAACTACAGAGATCACATCGCCCGAAGATAATTCGAATGAACCTCCGGGGATTACGACTGTTCCCTCACGCTCTACTCCGCAGATTAGGATATCGTTCGTGATCTCTTTACCGAGATCCGCGATGGTCATCTTATTAAGGATATTGCCTTCGGGGATCTTAATCTTAACGATCTCAGCCTGACCGTGAGCGAAGGATCTTCTCTCGAGAGCCGTAGGAAGATACAGAACTCTTGCCATAACCTTGGCAGCTTCAAGATCCGGATTGATGATCATCGACAGACCGAGCTTATCGCGAAGATAAGACGATTCTCTAGAATAATCGGGATTACGGAGTCTGCTTATGGCGGCGCAGTCGGAGAACTGCTTCGCGATAGTACAGCACAGAAGATTAAGTTCATCGGATTCCGTGACGGCGATAATGAGATTCGCGTCCTTAACACCCGCCTCAACCTGGGTAAGGTAACTTGCACCGTTACCTACACATCCCATGACATCATAAGTAGATGTGATCTCGCTGACCTTGGAAGAATCCTTATCAACAATTGTTATATCGTGACCTTCGCGGCTTAACTGGGCTACGAGGGTCGTCCCCACCTTTCCGGCACCGACGATAATTATCTTAAGTCCGGCCGGACGTGTTCTGAATACAGGCATCTGACTGTCTCCGGTAATCTCTTATTCGATAACACCGATTATAAACCCCAAGCAAGCAAAAAACAAAGTTTACACTTTGTTTATTTTAACTTAATCGCGCGCACATTATAGCTATATATAATTTAAGCGTTTAATATTATCAAATGCGGGGATCTTCTGATGTCAGACATAAACGAACCTAAGAAAAAGAGCTCGTACTCATCCAAGGAAATCAGAAACAGGATCTCGATCCTCGTTCTTTTCTTTATATTCAGCTCACTGATCTGTCAGTGGTCCTACTACTATTACCGCGACAACGCCATCAGATTCCCGTGGGGAACTCAGACATATACCGTCGATGCCGGAGAACTCGAGCTTCTGCCGAACGAGCAGACTAACTATCTCGGAACAAGAGCAGACGAAGACAACGGTACCGAATTCGTTTATCACGCCAACAACATGTATCTGACCGCAGCGAGCGGCTTCTCCATAAGGTCAGGCCCCGGCGTCTATTACCACAGTATCGGACGTATGTACTACGGCCGTGAAGTCCATGTTATAGGAACATGCGATGACAACGACTGGTATCTCATAGAGTTCTACGGAGAAGAGGCTTATGTTCACAGCGCATGCCTTTTCGAGAGCCTGCCTGAGATAACGCCTCCCGAGGACGAAGAAGAGACGGACATCTCCATTCAGGGAACAAGACCCGACGAAGAGGAAGCTTCGGAGACGGACGAGACCGTTATCGAAGCCGATGAGACTGAAGTTACGGAAGCTCCTGATGTAACGGAAGAAGCTGTTGAGACCGCTGAGCCCGAACAGACCGAAGCCGCTACTCCCACGCCTACGCCGACTGTTGCTCCTACAGCAACTCCGGCCCCGACTTCGGCACCCTCCGTAAACGCACCGACCGATCCCGTAATGCTTGAGCTCTTCAATCTTGTTAATGACGAGAGAGCCAGAAACGGACTCGAACCTTTGTCCTGGAGCAGCGCCCTTGCAGCTGATGCAGCCGTAAGGGCTCAGGAGATCGCAGTAAGCTTCAGCCACACAAGGCCAGACGGCACCGAATGGTGGACGGTCGACCCGGACAGAATGTACGGCGAGAATCTCGCGAGCGGCCAGTCTACGGCACAGGAAGTATTCACATCGTGGATGAACTCCCCCGGACATAAGGCCAACATCCTCGGAAGCTTCTCTACCTGCGGCTTCGCCCTTTACTACGGCGGAGATGCGGGAAGCACCTACTACTGGGTACAGGAGTTCGGATATTGACGGCTTTCAACTGATATCCTAATATTGTCCGATGATGGAGAAAGAGCAGACATTTTCAAGAAAGCTCGTATCACTGATCATACCCATAACATTGCAGAATTTCATGTTCGCACTCGTACCTATATCGGATGCGGTCATGCTCGTGGCTTTGGATCAGGATGCGATGTCGGCAGTATCACTCGCGACTCAGGTCACGTTTGTTCTTAACCTGTTTCTTTTCGGTATCGCGGCAGGCACGAATATGTTCGCCGCGCAGTACTGGGGCAAGGGCGACAGGAAATCCATAGAAAAGCTTTTCGGCTATTCGGTGCTGCTCACGCTGCCGGTATCGTTTATTTTCTTCCTCATGGCAATCGTTCTTCCCTCGGGACTTATGAGCGTCTATACCAACGTTCCCGCCATCATAGACAACGGCGTAAGCTATCTTCGCATAGTAAGCTTCTCTTATATTCTCACGAGTCTCGCCTGGGTGTTCGAGGCAGTCCTTAAGAACACGGGATTCGTAAGAGAGAGCACGGCCATCAGCATCTCCATGGTAATCATAAACATACTCCTGAACGGAGTCTTCATATTCGGGCTTTTCGGACTTCCCCGCATGGGTGCGGCAGGAGCAGCTCTTGCGACCACGCTTTCAAGCCTTGAAGGGTTCCTGGGAAGCGCCTGGCTGATACTTCGAAAATGCAGTGTAAAGCTCCGGCTAAAGTATATACTTCACCCCGACGGTCCCATACGTAAGGCATTCTCCAAGTACTCCACCCCCTTCATGGCAAACCAGCTTCTCTGGGGTGTCGGATTTACGATGATATCCGTCGTCATTGGTCATCTCGGAGCTGACGCCACTGCGGCCAATGCGATCGTAGCGGTTGTCAAAGATCTCGTATCCTGCTTCTGTTATGCGCTTGGAAGCGGCGGTGCTATCGTAGTAGGAAACGAACTCGGCGCAGGACGCCTCGAGCAAGGCAGAAGATACGGCAACAAGATCACCAACCTTACGATAATAAGCGGTGCCATACTGGGTGTGCTCGTAGCTCTTTCCACCCCTATAGTTCTTAAGCTTGTTAACCTGACGCCTCAGGCATCGGAATATTTGAAGTACATGCTTTGGATGTGTTCGTATTACATACTCGGAAGATCGATCAACTCGACTACGATCGGCGGTATATTTGCAGCAGGCGGAGACACGAAGTTCGGCTTCATCTGCGACACGATCACGATGTGGGTATTCATCGTACCCGCGGGATTTCTCGCAGCATTTTACTTTAACCTTCCCGTCCTCGCCGTTTACTTCATCCTGAATCTGGACGAGATGATCAAACTGCCCGTGGTATTCATCCACTACAAAAAATACAAATGGGTCAAGAACCTTGTTTCTGATAAAAACTTATCCTACCGGGAAGACGAGGACTATTATTATGAAGAAAACTAAGATCATAAGTGCATTCCTATGCGCCGCGCTTCTTACGGGCTGCGCCGGCAACGCAGCAGAGACAATTACTCCTGAAAGTTCTTCGGCAACAGGATCCGCTTCTGCTTCATCAGAAGCCTCAACAGGGAACGCGGAGTCTTCACCTTCTTCCGGACCTTCATCGCAGACGTTCGGATCTTCTTCAATCGATACGGGAAATCTCACTGAAGAAGGAAGAGGATACGAAGGCATCGAGGGTACAGGCGACTTTAACTACGGCGAAGCTTTACAGATGTCTTTGCTTTTCTACGAGCTTCAAAGATCCGGAGATCTTCCCGAACAGACAAGATGCAACTGGAGAGGCGACAGCGCTCTTGCTGACGGACAGGACGCGGGACTGATGCCGGCGATAACGTTAAGTTCAACCTCCCCATGGCCTACACCGCAGCGATGCTCGCCTGGTCGGTGTACGAGGTTCCCGAAGCTTATGAGGAATCGGGGCAGCTCGAATATGCTTTGGGCGACATAAGATGGATCACGGATTACCTTATAAGATGCCATCCCGAAGATGATGTTTACTACTATCAGGTAGGCGACGGAAATGCCGATCACTCCTGGTGGGGACCCTGCGAAGTCATGACAATGAACCGTCCGTCTTACTTCGTGGATTCCGAACACCCGGGATCCGCAGTCGCCGGAGAAGCTGCAGCGGCACTGGCAGCTGCAAGTGTTGTTTTCGAAGATTATGATGCAGAGTACAGTGAGCTTTGCCTTCAGCATGCCGAGAGCCTTTACGAGTTCGCGGACACAACCAGAAGCGATGAC
>CADAXO010000004.1 GCA_902791885.1 Oscillospiraceae bacterium
GTTACTTGATTCCGAACGTCACTCGGTCGTTCCCGCCGAAGTCTTTCAGCACTTTAACATTGTTAAACCCTTGATCTATAAGGGTTTGGAAGACTCGCTTCCCTTGGTTGTAACCGTGCTCGACGATGAGCGCTCCGCCTTCTTTGAGACTCCTTCGGGCTATAAAACAGATGTGCGGATAGAAGATCATTCCGTCATCTCCGCCAGCGAGGGCAAGGTGCGGCTCATAAGATCCGACCTGCGGGTCAATAGCTTCCATATCGGGCCTGTCGATGTACGGAGGGTTCGCCGTTATGACGTCAAACTCGCCTTCAGGAACCTCGTCCTTAAGAACATCGAGGGTCATTACTTTAACGTTCTCCGGACGGGCACATGCGGACTCAACATTCTCCCCCGCAACCTTTAAAGCAGCATCAGAAACATCGGATAAAACCGCCTCGGCAGACGGGTATTTCTCCAGCAGTGCAAAGATCGAGAATATGAGGGCTTGTGAGCGTTTTATCCGTTTCCGGCACCTTACTTACATCTCCCATCGGGAAATTAAGCGCTCCCAGGAAGCGAAGCGCACTCTCCACGAGAAGCTCCGTATCTGCCCTCGGGATCAGCACATCCGGCGTTACCTTGTACTCTTCTTTGTAAAACGCCTGCACGCCCGTGATGTACGCCACAGGCATGCCGTCTGCACGCTTCTTCACAGCCTCATCGAAAAGCTTCTCATCATCACCGAAAAAGGAATAAATCAGCCCTATATCAAAACGGGCATCTTCTTTTCCGATGCCCGCTCCGGTTAATATATCCAATGCTTTATCAAGATCACCAGACATCGTCGTCCGCATTCTCGGGGATTACTGCCTGCATAGCTGCTATAGCGACCTCAATGATCGGAGCATCAGGCTCTGAAGTCGTGATCTTCTGAAGCCAGAGACCGGGCTTACTTAAACCGCGGCAAACAGCAGCTTCATCGTGACGACCTACAAATCTTAAGATCTCGAATGAGATACCGCAGATTACGGGGATCAGAAGGATCCTGATCAGTGCACTTACGATGAATCTTCCGTCGCCGATAAGGATTCCCGCGATCGTATAGATAAGGATCGAGATCGCAAGAACGAGGAACATGAAAGATGTTCCGCATCTGGGATGGAATCTGCTGTGCTTCATTATGTTCTCGACCGTCAAAGGCTCACCGGCTTCATAGCAGGCGATAGTCTTGTGCTCGGCACCGTGATAGCGCCATACGCGGTCGATACCTTCGATCTTGGATGCGAACTTAAGATACAGGAAAAAGATGATCATACGAAGTACGCCCTCAGCGAGGTTAAGTACTACGGACATCCATGTGGTATCTGCAAGTGCGCTGCCCATAAGCTTAGTTGCAAGGAATACGATAAGCCAGGGAAGCAGGATGAACAGACCAACGGAAAGAAGGATTCCGAAGATAGCGGAAAGAGTGACCATTACGTTGTAGTGCTTGGTCAGATACTGATCGAGAGCCGAAGGAGCCTTGCCTTCCTCTCCCTCCTGTTCAGGGGATCCCTGCTCGGAGATATCGGCGGACTTCATCAAAGCGTCCGTACCGACTACGAGCATCTTATAGAATCTGATACAGCCCCTGATGAAGGGAACCTTCTCGTAGAAGGATACACGCTCACTTTGCATCAGCTCTTCGACATGAATGGTGCCGTCACCCTTACGGACAGCCATAGCCGTCCTTCTGGGGCCTACCATCATGATTCCCTCGATAAGAGCCTGACCGCCGATCGTCGTCTTCTTCAACGCGGGCTTTATCTCGTTATTATTCGAATTCTCAGACATTTAATAAATCCGTCTTTCTTTTTATAATAAGGACTTTTCTATTGTAAAAAAGAACTGCCTTTGTTTCAAGGCAGTTCTTATTCGTGTTAATCTTAAGCTCTTCCCATTCTCTTGTTGAACTTATCGATTCTTCCGCCTGTATCGACAAGCTTCTGCTTGCCTGTGTAGAACGGATGGCAGTTAGAGCAGATATCGACGTTGATCTCAGGCTTTGTAGAGATAGCCTCGAATGTTGCTCCACACGCACACTTAACAACAGCGTTGTAAGTCTTAGGATGGATGTCAGTCTTCATTTATTCACCTCGTAATCAAAGATACGGTGCGTACATGCGCACGTATACCGTATCGGATTTCATGTAACCGCGTAATAATATCTTATTTATACGCAGTTGTCAACAACATCCCCTAATTACTGTAATGCCTGAGGAATGAGGTCATTGATCGAGTCAACAGCACCTACAGCGAAGCCGATAGCAACCAATACAACGGTAACTATGAGACCGAGGATAAATAAGCAAAAATAAGATCTTGAGAAGTTCTTGAGATTCTTATTCCTGGGCGCAAATGACAGGATGATCAAAAGGATAAAACCGATTACAGGGATAGAGAAAAGAATCTGATATCCGAAATATCCCCACATGCTTATCGGCTTATACTCGGGCGGAATATTTGTATACTCACTCATTACAACCTACCTCCAAACATAAAAGATATTTTATTATACACCTTAATCATCGACTGAGAAAGATTTCTTGGCCGAGAGCACAAAACTCGCATTATCAGGCGTACGCTTAAGGAAGTTAAGCACAGCCTCTGTACCTGCGATAGTATCGACGTCGGCGATGGCTTTTCGAGTGAGCCATACAGAAGAAAGCTGCTCTTCCGTGAGAAGCAGGTCCTCGCGGCGCGTACCGGACTTGTCGACTGCAATAGCAGGGTAAACACGTCTGTCTGCAAGCTTTCTGTCGAGTACGACTTCCATGTTACCCGTACCCTTGAACTCCTCGAAAATAACCTCGTCCATACGGGAGCCCGTCTCTATAAGCGCAGATGCGATGATAGTAAGGCTTCCGCCGAACTCGATGTTTCTCGCGGCACCGAAAAATCTCTTAGGTCCGTAGAGGGAACCCGGATCGAGACCTCCGGAAAGAGTTCTTCCTGTGGGGTTGATAGTGAGGTTGTAGGCACGTGCAAGTCTTGTCATGGAGTCGAGGAGGATAACTACATCCTGTCCGAGCTCAACGAGTCTCATTGCTCTCTCGAGAACAAGCTCCGTTACTCTTACGTGATTCTCGGGACGCTTATCGAAAGTGGAATAAACGACCTCACCCTTGATGGATCTTTGCATATCCGTAACTTCCTCAGGACGCTCGTCGATCAAAAGCACGATAACCTTGCACTCGGGATTGTTTGTTGTGATAGCGTTTGCGACCTTCTTAAGAAGCACCGTCTTACCTGCCTTCGGAGGAGATACGATCATACCTCTCTGACCCTTACCGATAGGACAGAACAGATCGATGATTCTGCAGGAAAGATCTTCCTTGTTTGTCTCAAGTCTTAATCTGCTGTCAGGATAGATAGCGGTGAGACTTTCAAATCTCGGACGCTTTCGTGTGATCTCAAAATCAGAATCTTCAGGGATCTCGATGTCATTTACTGCGAGCACCTTACGAAGCGGAGCGTATCTGTCCTTGCCTCTGGGAGCTACTGCAAGACCCTTGATCTTGTCGCCCTTACGAAGACCGAGTCTTCTTATCATCTGACCTGAGATGTATGCATCATCCTCACCGGGGAGATAATTCTTTCTGTGGATAAAACCGTTATAGTCGTTCTTATTCTCCCCGTTACCGATCTCGAGTATACCCTCGATCTCGATATACTGAACTTCAGGCTGCTGGGGCTGCTCTTTAACAGCCTCTGCCTCACCATCTTCAGCGTTAGACTCTTCGGGGCTGATCTCAACTTCGTGTGTCTCTGTATCGGGACCGAAAGCGATCCTTCTTTTCTGTCTGCCTCTGCCCTTCTTCTGGGGAACTGCGGGTACATCTGCTTTCGGCGTTTCTTCCTTAGCTGCTTCCTGGGTCTGCACTTCAGATGCAGGAGCTTCATCAGTTTCTTCGGAAGAAATCTCTTTTGTCTCTTCAGCGGGTGCTTCCTCAGTCTTCTTAGACTTTCCGGAAGTGCGCTTCTTAGTCTTGGGTTTCTCTTTCTTCGCGTCGTCCTTCTTAGCCTTAGCGGGCTTCTCTTCAGAAGGAGCTTCTTTAACTTCCTCTTCAGCAGCGGACTCAGCCAATGCTTCTACCGGAGTCTTCTCCTCTGAAGCCTCTTCCTTCTTAGCTGTCTTCTTGGGACGGCCGCGCTTCTTGGGCTTCTCGGGTTCTGCCGCTGACTCATCTTTCTTCTCCTCTTTACTCTCCGCGGAAGGTGCCTCTTCTGCAGGAGCGGGAGCAGGAGCCTGTTCCTTGTTCATCACATCGATAACTTCTCTTACTGACATTCTTGTGATCGATGCAATGAGTTCTTCTCTTGATTTTGTCTTAGCCACGGAAGGTGTGTAATCGCCGAACTGCGCAGCGATTGCCTCAAGGTCTTCCTTTGACTTCAACATCAAAGAATCTAATTCAGACATATATACCTCATTGTGTTGTGATAATAATAATCGGTATCAAAACTATTAGGAAAAATCGCAAGGTCTTGTAACCTTGCGCAAATATTATCATTAGATATAATTAACGTCAATATGAAGTTGATCAAGTTAACACGTGAACAGATCATAAGACGAATCGTTATTTTTGCAGTGCTGGCGGCACTAATTTGTCCCGGGCTTTATAACGGGCTGAAGGTCGTTAATTACACTCTTGAATCGGACAAAATCCCTGAGCCAGTAAGGATAGCTTTAGTGACCGATCTGCACTCCTGCAAGTATGGCGAACATGAGAGTGAATTGATCGATGCGATCGATGAGCAGAACCCCGATATCATCCTCCTCGGAGGAGATATATTCGACGACAAATTAAGCAACGATAATACGATAGATTTTCTTGCCGGAATAGCCGGCCGCTATCCCGTTTATTATGTCACCGGCAATCACGAATTCTGGGGCGGTGTTGATCAATACGAAGTCCAGATGGCAATACTCGATGAATACAATATTCCGAGACTTCAGGGTGAGCCTTTACTTCTTGATAACAACATATGTCTTGTCGGTGTCGATGACTATGACGGTTATCTAGTAGATGAAGATCTGATTCTTGAGAACGAATTCGTCGATGCATACTTAAGTCTTAATGCAGATAATTACAATATCATCCTGTCACACAGGCCTGAGTATTTCGACACTTATGAAGCACATGATTATGACCTCGCATTATGCGGCCACGCACACGGCGGGCAGTGGAGGATCCCGGGTATATTAAACGGTCTTTATGCACCTAACCAAGGCATGTTCCCTAAGTACGCAGGCGGCCTTTATGAAGAGGACGGAACCACCATGATCGTCAGCCGCGGCTTAGCCCGCGAATCAACCAGGGTTCCCCGACTTTATAACAGGCCTGAGTTGGTAATAATCGATCTTCTGCCTTCAGATTCTGAAACATGAAATAATCAGCCTCTTGTATCATAAACTTATATACAAAATGAAGGAGCTGCCTCAATTTTGAGACAGCTCCGGTCAATTGCTGTGTTATTGCGTTATTTGTTTTTATAAAGCTCTTCTACGGGTACTGAAACCCAATAGGGAATAATCTTCTGTACTCCGTTTATTTTTACAATCCTGTATCTCTTTACTCTCTCGCACAGACGGCCATTCTCTAAATACTGACGAGCATCACATGCGTCAAATACCTCAGCTTCTTCAATTACGTCACATGCGTCACAAGCTTCCATTGCCTCACCGCCGTTAACCATTTCCATTTCCTTAATGTTTAATTCCTTAATGTCCTTCATTGTTTTGTTCTCCTCTTCGTTTGTTTTAGATTTTGTTTTTGTTGATTTCGTTTCAACTGAGGCTATTTTGTCACGTAAGAAGGACCGAACCAATGATTAATATCAGCCTCATTTGTCGCTTAATCAACACTTGAGAGGTCGTGTGTTGCTTAGGCACAAAATTCTTTCTTAGAAATCCACCCTCAGCGTTATAATTATTGGGTTTTATAACAGGAATGGTGGACATTTGGGCGTTTTGAAGCCAAAAATCCACCCCCGGCGTTACAAACAGCCGTTTTTGAAACAACATTGGTGGACATTTGGGTATTTGGGATCGTAAAGTGAAAACAACAAAACGGCCGCCTTCATACCGAAGACAGCCGTTAGAATACATAGATTAAGATAAATATAAATTTCTATCTATCACTGATCGCCAAGTGCTGCGAACTTATCCATCATGTCGAGGGCCTTACCTGTTCCGATGGCTACGCAGGAGATAGGATCCTGGGCGATATAGACATCGATACCGATCTTTGTCGCGAGCATACGGTCGAGACCGTAAAGAAGTGCTCCGCCTCCCGTCATAACGATACCTCTTTGTGAGATATCTGCCATCAATTCCGGAGGTGTCTTCTCGAGTACTACATGCACTGCTTCGAAAATGGAAGATACAGGCTCCTCCAATGCCTCGAGCATCTCTGTGGAAGAAACTGTAACTGCAGCAGGAAGACCTGTGATGAGGTTACGTCCTCTTACGTCCAAAGTGAGCTCCTCATCTCTGGGGTATGCACAGCCGATCTGGATCTTTAACATCTCAGCTGTCTTCTCACCGATGAGGATATTATGCTTACGTCTTACGTGCTTGATGATAGCTTCGTCGAACTTGTCGCCTGCAACCTTCAAAGATGCATCTACAACAGGTTCACAAAGTGAGATAACGGAGATATCTGTCGTACCGCCTCCGATATCAACGACCATAGATCCTGAAGCCTTAGTGATATCGATACCTGCACCGATGGCAGCAGCGATAGGCTCACGGATCAGGAATACATCCTTGGCACCTGCGTGACGGCATGCATTCTCAACAGCCTGCTGCTCAACGGGTGTGATAACCGAAGGAACACAGACTACGATAGTAGGCTTGAAGTATGTGGCACGAAGTCCTGTACATACTCTTCCGATAAATGCCTTGAGCATAACTTCGGTAGCTCTGAAGTCTGAGATAACACCTTCACGCAGAGGTCTTATAGCCTCAACGACACCCGGTGTACGTCCGAGCATCAGGGATGCGCTCTCACCTACTGCGAGAACTCGTCCGGTCTTTGTATTTACTGCTACTACTGAAGGTTCCTTAAGAACAACGCCCTTTCCGCGGACATATATCAACACACTGCTGGTACCGAGATCGATACCGATTTCCATTCCTAAACCCATTATTTATACCTCGTATATAAGAAAGCGCAAAGCGCTATAATCCATAGTTAAACACAATAATTTTACATGAACGGCAATTTAAATCAATTGCATATATGCGACAAATGATTTCAAATATATGTCAAATTATTCTAGCCAAAGAAATAATCTTCCGAATAATCAAATGTGCCGTCACCTTCGGGATCGAAGTGATTCTCAAGATCATTTTCCATATTGGGATGAGGATAATTCGAGTTAAACGAAGCCTCATAAAGGTCCCCTGCTCCGTTTAATATGCTGTACGAGCAATAATGATAACCGTTATTGCCGTAATCCGAATAATCAGGGAAAAGATCCACGCCGGTATCAAAGTTATCAGGAAGTGTTCCGCTCACATGACAGTCAATAAAATCCGTCGTACTTGTATCAAAGCACATAAGATGTGATCTGTTGCCGGTAATAGATGCATCCTCAATATTCACGCCGATTATGGTGCTGAAGTACATACTGCCGAAGAATCCGTTACGGTCACCGCCGTTATCTATAGTAAGTCCGCTTATTGTATGTCCGTTACCGCAGAATATACCGAAGAACTGAAGATCATCAGTTCCGATAGGTGCCCACTCGTAACCGGAAAGATCGATATCATCAACCACATCGGCCCATACGATGAAATCGTCATCATAATCCCTAGGATATGTGTTGACAAAATATGTAAATGACGCGAGATCTTCGACACTGTCTATAACGAACAAAGAGTTATAGCTCGATTCGATATAAGACATATCAACAAGGTCAGGAATATCGCCTGCGTCACCGCTTAATGCCCAGGCAGAATTGTGAGGATCCGTCGCAAAATAATTCTCCTCGGTTATCTCGTCATATCTGACAATATCGTAAGAGAGTATATACACTCCGTCCTCGCTTATAGATGCCGTTGCAGAACCGTCTTCCACAATAGTATCGATCATCTCAAGCTCATCATCGGCGATCCTGTAGACACTCACATCGGAAGACAAAGAATCATCATATTCGAAGCTAATAACTGCTTCTCGGTCTTCAACGAATTCGATCTGATACCAGTCGCTTATAACCATCGATGTATCGTAATCAGGGAACACCGAATGAGAATAATATTCATCAGCTCTGCAGATATCCACGACATCGGAAGGCCACTCATTCTCATACTTATCAAATATGATGCTTCCGCCGATAAAATCGTATTCATACGAAGAAAGACTGCCCGCCGGAAGATCACTATATTCCGAACGTCTAACAAGTTCCTGCGCATAAGGATTTCTCATATCGATCATGAAGATACCGTCTGCATTGTTGACATACATTCCGTCACACACATACATTGCTTCATAATTCTGACCTTCATATTCGAGTTCCTGATTTCCGAAGTAACCGAGAATTACCGGAACGGCAGAAGGATTCTTGGCGGCATTCTCATCAAACTCAAGAACTGTGATCTCATCATTAGCGGAATCATACATAAGCCAATCGGAAGACACAGGAATCTCATTATTCGTTATCTGAACAATGCTTCCGCCGCCGCCCCAGATCATGTCATCACCTTCGAACGTTATGAAGAACCCCTGTTCAGCGTTGTCATATTCTATGTATGCTCCGTCAAAATACGACACATTGGCAGTTTCCGTCACACCCAAGCCCGTTACCGTCAGCTCGCTAAGGTCATCGTTAAAAGACCATACGACTCCGCCCATATAGGTATCAATCGAGAATGAATGTCCTGCTATTCTGGACCTGATATCCTCGACATACTCCTGACCCGTCTGCGAATCCGTGCGGTAACAGGTATAACCCAGCAGATTGATCGCATCCTCATAACACTCGATATCGAGTTCAACAGTATCGTAAACAGGCAGTACGCTTGCAGGCGAGAAATACGTATATTCCACAGGTATAAGCTCTATATAAAGACAGTCATCCTCAACACTTACAATTCTGTATTCAAGTCCCCATCTGTCGGTAAAGACCATCTCCGACATATCGAATTTGCAGAAAAAGCCGTCTTCCGTAAGCCATGTTCCGTCAAGAAGATCAGGCTCGAGAGGAACTGTATCACGAACGTCCTCATCAGAACCTTCAGAAACCGAAGCCTCTTCCTCATCTTCCTCATTATCGCGGGATCTGTCTTCGCGGCTGCAGCCTGCAGACGTCACAATTAAAGATGCACAAAGTAAAAAAGCGGACAAAACAATCAAAAATCTTTTCATGTTGTGATTATAACAACACTTTTATCCAAAAATAAACCGTGATAAAATTTGTGGAGTTTATTTATTAATAAAGAAGAGGGTTTATTTATGTCTTATTCAGTTGAGACCGACGGTAAGTGGCAAAAGAAATGGGAAGAGACCGGACTTTACAAGTTCGATCCCAACAACAAGGGCGAGAAGCTTTACTGCCTTGAGATGTTCTCGTATCCTTCCGGTGCCAACCTCCACCTCGGACACTGGTACAACTATTCACTCACAGATTCATGGGCAAGATTCAAGCGCATGCAGGGGTATAACGTATTCCACCCCATGGGCTTCGACTCATTCGGACTTCCGGCTGAGAATTATGCAATTAAGACAGGAATCCACCCCAAGGATTCAACTTTGAAGAATATCGACACAATGGAGAAGCAGCTGCGTGCCATGGGTACAACGGTTGACTGGTCTTACGAGGTTAAGACCTGCGAGCCTGAGTACTACAAGTGGAACCAGTGGTTCTTCTTAAAGCTCTACGAGAGAGGTCTTGCTTACAGAAAGAACGCACCCGTTAACTGGTGTCCTTCATGTAAGACGGTTCTTGCTAACGAGCAGGTAGTTGACGGCGCATGCGAGAGATGCGGCGCTGAAGTTGAGCACAAGAACATGACACAGTGGTTCTTCAAGATCACTGACTATGCACAGGAGCTCCTCGACGATCTCCCGAAGCTCGACTGGCCCGAGAAGACTAAGAAGCTTCAGACAAACTGGATCGGAAGATCACAGGGTGCGCAGGTTGCCCTCTACGTCGAAAAGGACGGTGAGCGTCTCAAGAACGAAGACGGCACTGACATGAAGCTAGAAGTTTTCACTACACGTGTAGATACGTTCATGGGTGTTACTTATGTTGTAATCGCACCTGAGTCTGAGCTTTGCGACAAGCTCACAACAGACGAGTGCCGCGATGCTATCGAAGAGTACAAGAAGGCAACTTCCAAGGTAACCGAGATCGACCGTATGTCCACAACACGTGAGAAGACCGGTGTGTTTACAGGTGCATATGCCATCCATCCTCTGAACGGCAGAAAGGTACCGATCTGGGCTGCCGATTACGTTGTAGCAGGTTACGGTACAGGTGTCGTAATGGCAGTACCTTCACACGACGAGAGAGACTTCGATTTCGCACACAAGTACGGACTCGATATCATCCGTGTAGTACAGTCCGAGAAGGGCGTTGACGACGAGCTTCCCTACTGCGAGAAAAAGGGTTACCTCGTTAACTCAGATCAGTTCGACGGCATGGAGATGCACGAGGCTCAGAAGGCTATCGTAGAAGAACTCGGCAAGATCGGCATGGGCGAATGGAAAGTCAACTTCAGACTCCGTGACTGGCTCATCTCCAGACAGCGTTACTGGGGTACACCTATCCCGATGATCCACTGCCCTTCATGCGGCGTTGTACCCGTACCCGAGAAGGATCTTCCTGTCCTCCTCCCTTACGAGGTTGAGTTCACACCCGACGGTGAATCCCCTCTTGCAAAGTGCGATGCATTCATGAACTGCAAGTGCCCGAAGTGCGGCGGTGATGCAAGAAGAGATCCCGACACAATGGATACTTTCGTTGACTCTTCCTGGTATCAGTTCAGATATCCCGATAACAACAACTCAGACGAGATGTTCAGCAAGGACGTCATCAACAAGATCTGCCCTGTAGACAAGTACGTAGGCGGTGCCGAGCACGCTTGCATGCACCTCCTGTACGCAAGATTCTTCACTAAGGCTATGCGCGACATGGGCATGCTCAATTTCGACGAGCCTTTCAAGAGCCTCGTTCACCAGGGCACCATCCTGGGCTCCGACGGACAGAAGATGAGTAAGAGCAAGGGCAACACAGTTGCTCCTGACGACTTCATCAGCAAGTACGGCTCCGACGTCTTCAGAACATATCTGGGCTTCGGCTTCGCTTACATCGAGGGCGGCCCCTGGTCCGACAAGGGACTTCAGGCTATCGTTAAGTTCATCAGAAGGATCGAGAACCTCGCAGAGCAGGCAGCAGCCGCTCCTTCCGCTGACATTTCAGGCGTTAACATGGGCCCCGCCGAAAAGGAATTGAACTACGCTTTGAACTACACGATCAAGAGCGCTACGGCAGACATCGACAGGTTCCAGTTCAACACTTCCATCGCACGAATGATGGAGCTTTTGAACGCAGTAACAAAGTACAGCCAGCTCGAGAACAAGAGCCCCGAGTTCTTCCGTTATGCGGTAGAGAAGCTTATCCTTATCCTCTCACCTTTCGCTCCCCACTTCTGTGAAGAGACATGGTGCGAGACATTCGGCAACGAGTACTCGATCTTCAATCAGGAGTGGCCTTCTTTCGACGAATCCGCTCTCGTAAAGGATTCTGTTGAGATCGCAGTTCAGCTTAACGGCAAGATCATCTTCAGAGAGGATGTTCCTTCAGAGGCAGATCAGGCAGCAGTCGAAGAGCTCGTTAAGAACGACGAGAGATTCATCAATGCACTTGCAGGAAGATCCATCGTTAAGTTCATCTACGTTAAGGGCAGGATTGCAAACATCGTAGTTAAGTAATCAATTACACAAGGAGAAATACTATGGAAAAGGATAATAGGGATCAGCAGCTGGATCAGTTATTAAGAGGCGTTTCCGGATTATGCGCAAGCAAAGAAGATTGCACCGACTGTCCTTTCCATGGCTCCGAGTGTTTCTTCGGAGAGCCTAAGCCCGCCGCGTGGTTCGGCAAAACCGAAGAAAAGGCTGAAGTTAAGACTGAGGTTAAAGAAGAACCCAAGGCAGAGCCAAAGGAAGAACCTAAAGAAGACATCAAGGAAGATATCAAGGCAGAACCCAAGAACGAAGAGCCTAAGGGAGCCTCTAAAAGTGTTGCTTCAGCTCTTCCCAAGCCTGCCAAAGAGTCTCAGGGCACATGGCTTGTCAGCACCACTATGGGAGGCGTGTTCTCCAAGTACGTCTTCATCTGCTCCAAGTGCGGATACAAGAAGGAGTCTTTCCTCTCCGTCGCACCGACATCCAACTGTCCCGAATGCGAGAAGAATAAGTGATCAGCCTGAACAAATGAATAATGAAAATGCCGGTCAGTTCGACCGGCATTTTTATAGTGCTTCTTTGATGTCGCTTACGGCTTTCGCGTAATCGCCTGTGAACATTCCGTAGTAATCATTGATGAAGGCTTCGTCTTCGCGTGATGCCGCTTTCTCAAGCTCGTATGCATCCTCCGAAAGCTTAACTGCACCTATAGTCTTGGACGCGCTCTTAAGCGCATGTATCTTTATCTCAAACTCGTGAAGGTCATGGGCTTTCAAAGAATCGTCAAGCTCACTCTTTCTCTCTTCGAATCCTTCTGCATAATCCCCGAGCAGCTCCTTATAAAAATCAACATCACCTGCGCAGAAAGATAACGCCATATCCGTATCAAATCCGTTCTCTTTAAGCTTGGATATGAAACTGTTCATATTATCCGCAGAAACGTCCTCAGAGGCCGTCTGAGGCTCGAATTCGAGCACATCGTCCTCACTTAAGTTAAGCACTTCATCAGGAAGCCATGTCTTCAGTACAGCTTCCAGGGCATCGATCTCGACAGGCTTTGAAAGGTATCCGTCAAAACCGGAACTTAAGTAGTCGTCTTTCGCTCCGTTAATTGCATTCGCGGTAAGTGCCACGACTTTGGTGCTGCCGTCGATAAGATGCTCTTTACGCATCCTGTCGAGTGTCTCTTTACCGTCCAGCTTGGGCATCATATGATCGAGCAGGATAAGATCATAGTGTGAGCTCTTTACAAGCTCCAAAGCATCGTAACCTGAACTTGTAAGCTCCGCTTTGATACCGAATAAAGCAAGAAGGTTATCCGCTACCTTGAGGTTCATCTCGTTATCGTCGACGACAAGGACACGTGCCTTTTCGCCGTGCGGAAGCATGAGTTCCGCCCTGCTCTTAGAAGTGCTTAAAGCTCTTGTGTAATCGCCCATGGGAGTCTCGTCCGCGATCTTCTGCCTTACAGTAAAGTAGAACACGGAACCCTCTCCGTAAGTGCTCTTAACGTGGATCTCAGACCCCATCATCCTAAGCAGATTCGTCACGATCGCCATACCGAGTCCCGTACCTTCGATGTTGTGATTCTTCTCCTTATCAAGGCGCTCGAACGACTCGAAAAGCTTCGGCATGTCCTCCTCTCTTATTCCGATACCCGTGTCCTCCACTGCAACGTAGATATCGATGTTATCGCCATCACGATTCTCGCCGCGGAACGTGAAGCGCACATGACCCTTATCCGTATACTTAACGGCGTTGGTAAGGATATTGACTATTATCTGCTGCAAGCGAACATCATCACCTGTGAGCGAAGAAGGCAGACTGCCGTCGATCTCTGTTATAAATTTAAGGCCTTTACTCTCGGCTCTTTGTGTTACCGATGCGAGGATGTTGTTTATGAGAGCCGCTGTGTCGTATGTTACGGCAACTATCTCCATCTTGCCCTCCTCGATCTTGGAGAAGTCAAGGATACTGTTAACGAGCGAAAGGAGCGTCTGTCCCGCGTTCTTGATGCTTGTAGAATAATTCAGGATAGTGTCGTCATCAGTGTGTCTTAAGATCATCTCGTTCATTCCGAGAACAGCGTTGATAGGCGTTCTTATCTCGTGAGACATACTGGATAAGAACGTGGATTTGGCCTCACTTGCCGCCACCGCACGCTCGGATAAGATCAGCAGCTTTTCCCTGTCGTCACGTTCCTTCCTGATCCTTCTTAAGATAATAGTGATCATAAGAATAAGCAGTACCATCACAACGAGGAACATGACGATATTAAGAACAATGATATCAATGAATTCCCTGTTGATGGTAGTAGGTGCACTTCTTACGACAAGATACCATCCAAGGTACTGTACGTATTTAGTTACCGCGAACTCGTTATTGCCTGTCGTCTGATAGACATAATCTTCGTCATTGCTGTGACTTAACACATCAGCATCAAGCCATGCGTTCTCTATATTGATATCATCAGTATCGACCTGTACGAGACCATCCGGATCAACGAGATTGATCTTTACCCCGTAGAGCTGTTCGCACTCACGGAAAAGATCCTGAATATTCGTCATCTGTACACCTACTCCGCATACGCCGAGAAGATTACCGTCCTCATCCTCGATCCGCGCATTTACGAATATAGTCCACACACCACGGTTGACCTCATCGCTGTCCACGTCGAGATCATAAGGAACATCCTGATCAACAAAAAGAGAGTACCAGATGTCGTGATCGTCATTCTCGGGATCGATAACTTTATTAAGGCCTTCGTAGGTGTAATAACGTCTGCTGTTCTCTGATACAAGGAAAGCCGAATCATATTCAAGGCTGCTTCGTACACCGCTTAAATAATCCTGCATTACATTTATGGCCTCTTCCTCATCCATGCTGTCTTCATTAAGAAGAAACCCGGCGAGAAAATCATCGCAGGACATTGTCTGAGCGACGATGATAGGCTCGTTGATACTGCTTGATATGTAATCGTAAATACGGTAGGTAAGCATCGTATCAACTTCCTTCGTGTTCTCACGTGCAAGCATAGTGAGAGAAAGGATCGAGATACAGATTGCTATGATAAAACCAAATGATACAGCGGAAATGACCGGAAACATACTCCGGTCTTTTCTCTTGTTACTCTCACTCATAATCGTCTTCTATGTAGGCCGCCTCTTCAACAGCATTATAGTAACCCGATAAATTGAAAGGATTCGGGACATCCTCATCCTGAAGCGCACGGGGCGCGCAGTACCAGAAAAGGTATCCTTCGGGGAGAAGTTCAGCGTCTATACCTCTGACATAATATGTCAGAACATCACCCTGATGAAGTCCGTATGAATCAGCGCCGGTATAGTTAATTACCGAACCGTCATTCTCGGTAACAGTCCATTCGGAGTCAACTTCATACTCGAATGTCATCTCGAGGATCTGAACCTTATAAGTAAACTCATCGATCTTTGATACGTTGCCGAATGTACCCTGCGCATGGCAGATGTAGAACATATCGTAATCGGCATCATGGTAGTTGTACTCGAACGTTCCGTCGCTGTTAACCGTCATATATGCACCCCATCCGCCGGCACCGCTGCTCATAAGATATGTATCGGCAGTCGAAGCGAAGAATGCGTTCATATCTTCAGGCGAAAGAACTTCGCCCTCCATATCGTCCGGCATTATGACTTCGGTTGTCTCAGAAGAAGTCTCTTCCGCAGTCGCAGCAGAAGAAGATTCTGTTGTTATTACAGTCTGTGAAGGAACCGCAGCCTCTGTCTCATTAACGGATCCGGCAGTCTGCTCAGTAACACTTACTCTGACAGGATCTGTCTCAGGAGAAGTCTCTCCTCCGTTATCCGTCCCGGCAGCCGGCAGACTGCATGATGAAAGTATTGCCGCCGATAGAAGTACGGCTGTTGCGGTTCTGAGTCTTCTCTTCATAATAACCTCTTAAATCAAGCTCTCCAGATAATCGTGCATGTCGTCATAAGACATTCCGATAGGAGTCTTTCCCGACACTCCGTTAATCATATCACTGTCAAAGATGTAATTATAGAAGATAATCGTATCAAAGTAAGCACATACTGCAGCCTTGGCTTCTTCGAATGCATCTGCGTCTATGACCTCACCGTTAAGCTCATAATCATAGACATAATCCATTCCGGCATCATCAAGGTCAGAATGCATCTTAAGGTGTCCCGTAAGAGTATATTCGTGCGTAGCAGGAAGATATCCGTATACACTGTAATCATCAGTCCATTCCTCATCCCCCTCACCTCTGAAGATGAACAGGAAGTTATCCTCCAGTGTACCGATAAGATATTCACCGCCGCCTCCGGCCATAACATCGAAGCCTTCTTCAGAATAGATCTGAACAGCAGACGAGGAAGAACTGTCATATGTATAGATCTCCAATGTTGCTGCATAACCGTTATCGGTCTTCATTATGAGAAGCTCTTCGATTCCGTCACCCGTAATATCATAAAGAGCACAGGGTACATTACCCGGAGCTATGAGATGATCATCGGGTTCAACCGCATTTTCATAACGCATCCAGTTATATGCTTCGATCTCACTCTCATTATCCTCGAGGATCTCAAGATAACTCTCATATATAGCAGGATCCCCCGAACTCGTATTGATCAATCCGCTTGATGAAGGTTCAGTCAGCAAAGGAGCCGTCTCGATAGTAGGTCTCGTCTCTTCCGTAGCTTCGGTTGTTTCCTCAGTCTCCTCAGTACGTGATGTTCTCGATGTTCTTGTCTCGCGCTCATCATCATCGTCGCGGTCTCTTCTTGATCTCGAACCTGAGCCGCCCATGTTGCAAGCTGCAGACATAAGAACTGTGACGATAAGGAATACTGCAACAACTTTCTTTTTCATAATTTGAAATCCCCCTGAATTTTTATTCCAATAAGTAATACGCGGGGGCTGCCCGCGTATGTATTGATTTACGTGTAGATTCTTCTGATTGCTACGATACCCGAACGGTCGATGGATCCGTAAACCGTTCCGTATGCTCGGCCTCTGGCATCTACGCATTGACCGTTACCGACGTAGATTCCTACGTGACCGCTGTATCCTCCCGAACCCCAGCAGACAATGTCACCGGGCATTACCTGATCTCGGGGCACCGATACTCCGACACTTGTAAGTGACTGTGAGTAGTGAGGGAGCGATATTCCCATCTGTGCGTAGCAGTAACAAACAAGACCGGAACAGTCAACCGCTGAGCTTGAGGATGCACCCCATACATAAGGTGTTCCGACCATGGACTCCGCGATACTTGCGATCGTATAACCGTTGTTACCGTAGGAGACCCATCCGCCGCCTCCACCTCCGCCGGAAGAGGAACTGCTGCCGCCGGACGATCTTCCGCCGCCTGTATACTGAGGCCTCGGTGTAGGTGTGGGAGGCGGAGTCTGTGTCGTATAGGACATATAGACGTAGCCTTCCGTTCCGTCTTCGGCTATAACGTGATACCACTTATCGGAAACACCGATACAGTGAAGTCTGTCTTCATCATAGAGGATTCCGACCTGCTCGGAATCTACGGACGGTTCTGCACGAAGGATGAGGGAACCTGTATCAACCCAAACGATTCTGTCGATCGCTACCCATACCATCTCATAAGAGAGAGTATTCGTAAGTACATATCCTTCAACACCGTCATCGGTTCTGATCTTTGACCATGTGTCGCCGATACCGATTCTCGTTACGCCGTCTGCATAATCGAGAGTCTGAAGAGTTATGGAACTCATATCGGGGAATTCCTTAAGGATGGAATTCTGTGCTGCAATGTAATAAGTCGTCTCGTCGGGAGCAAAATACTGAGGATCGAGAAGCTCTACGGGAAGTCCCGCTTCATCGAAGCCCTGTACGATCGTATAAGCCTGGACATCCTGATACTCTGTATCAAGATAGCCGATCTGGAAGTCCTCGTTATAATCGGCACTTACAGTACCGCCGTTGATCCAGTAATCGTACTCACCGGCTTCAATCTCTGCCTGAACATCTTCAGGCGGAACCTCAGGATCGAACTCCTCTTCGGGATAAGTCTCGTCATATGCTGCGCGTACCTGAAGCGATGCAGCAAGGCCCTCACGAAGTCCCAAAGGGAAACATACAATGGGCAATGCCACCGAGATACAAACTATAAGTGCGACAACACTCTTTTTTGAATTATGATCGTTCTTCATACATATACTTCCATCATGGATTGTAGCAGAGAAATGCTACGGTCCGGTTACAATAATATCTTATTTACTTCTCCAAAATGCGGAAATAAAACGGCAATCCCTTACCGTTCCGTGCGATACCCGATGAAATCGGCGTTCGCAATAAGTCTTCCCATATCGTCTGTCACCTTCACGGCATAGTTCGCTATGGTCCTGCCGTTCTTGATCTGCTCCGTCTCGGCATAAAGATACTTGCCCTTACCCGGTGCGTTGAAGACAATGTTCGAGCTTAGTGTAACGCACGCCATGGGGCCGCAGTTCGACGCTATGCCGAAAGTGTAATCTGCAAGTGTATAGATACATCCGCCCATAACGACATTGTTGCCGTTAAGGTGCTTCGTCTTGATCTCAAGCTTGGTCTTCGCGTAACCTTCCTCGATCTCCAGAATCTCGATCTCGGTGGTGTCATTCGCGTATCTGTCTGTTATGAATAATTCTCTTGTCTCTTCAGGATTCATAGCTTTTATTATATCAAAAAAGCGGTGACCGCGTAAGCGATCACCGCATATGAAAGCTCCAGCGAACCATAAACTCAATTTCCGTCCATCAGCGCCCTTTCAATTACCTCCCGAGCTTCCTGACATCGCAACGACTACACTTGACTGTATCGACTTAAAACATTACACCGTTACTTACTCGCATCTCCCATTCACCGCATATTCCAAATTGCTTCTTCCCGTATACCGTCAGGCGTCCGATTATGTCAAGTCACCCGCTGCCATATACAATACCGGCTACTCGGTTTGCACGAACCGATGTAACATCCGTCGTACCTCGGAATCTACCTGTCGGCTATGACATCTCATAAGCTCGCGGATCGAAATCCGAATCAACTAATCAGTTACAACCTGCGACTTGTAAGTGGGTTACTTCCACTCCGTCAATCGCTGTGCTCGTATTTCCTTCCTCTTATCCAAGACTCTGCTTCGTTCCCACCGGATCCCATGTTCTGTGAACAGTTCTCCGATACGTTTCTTCGGCTTCGCCTCCGGTCTCCCTTTGGTTCAACCCCGCGCCCGCTTCGACTTAAGGTAAGGCGGCCTCCGTGTCCGAATACTTTGTCTTCAGTATTCCCTGGAGCTACCTTAATAGTACTATGGAAGCTTTGTAACAACAATGTCACATAAGCCACAATATAAGGGGAAATAATTAGTTCTTATTACGGGTAGTCAGTATGTTACAACCGTGTTATAATGAATATGTTGCGGGTGTGGATCCCGCATTTTTTATTGCCTGAATTCAAGGTATAATCAAAGCATCAAGCGAACAAGAGGTATTATATCATGTACGACGCTTTGGAGAAATGGATCATCGAGATGCTGGGCGAAGGCCTTCTTTCCGGTATTCTCATAAGCCTCATCAAGATAATATTTTCGGCGCTTTTCGCCGCAGTGATCTATCTTATCCTCAAGATCACAAATTCATTATTCATGAACAAGTCCAGATATGAAGCTGTTAAGAAAACCGCTTCTTCCGTATCTGCCAAGAACGTGATCTTCAAGACCGCCGTATTCGTATTCTTCGTTTCTTTCTACGAAGTGATCCCCGTGATATCGACCATCGGAAGTCTCATCATCCTGATGATGATCGTCTGCGATATTCTCGACGTTATCAACGACGTTTATCAGATCCATAAGATATCAAAGCAGCGTCCTATCAAGGGCATACTCTCAGTCGTTAAAGTAGCGGTCTGCATACTTCTCGGCATCATACTGATCTCGACTCTTCTTAACCAGAATCCGATCGTTCTTATCTCCGGATTCGGTGCGTTCACGGCCGTAATCTCACTCGTATTTAAGGATGCGATCGTAGGTCTTGTAGCAGGAATACAGATCACATCCGAGCACATGTTCGAGATCGGCGACTGGATCTCCATCCCTTCCCTCGGAGTCGAAGGCGAGGTCAAGGATATCGCCCTCATCACAGTCAAGATCCAGGGCTTCGACAACATCATGCACACAGTGCCCACCAGCACTTTCCAGACGACCAACTTTAAGAACTGGCACAAGACAGTAAGAAATAAGATGCGTCAGGTTAAGTTCATGCTGACGATCGATCCCGATTCAGTAGTTATGCAGGGCGAGGAAACGAACCTTACTTTATGGCGTCACAAGGTCCTCGACATGATCAAAGCAGACCCTCATTACAGGGAGGGATTCGCGACTCAGTGCAGGACTCAGGGAGCAACAAACGGACTCGGTCTTCCGGTAGAGATCTACTACACGACAGACATAGTCGACTACGATTCATACTGCGACTATGTATCCACTTTCGGAAGCAACGTAACGGCTCTTCTTAAGGACTATGAGCTTAAAGCTTTCAGGACTTCTTCCGTAATGAACTGACGATCCTGTCCCTCATCTTGTACATCGCCTGCACGCTGTTCTCGAGGAAGTAGTAGTGCATGACATACGGCACGAGAAGTATGAGGAACATTCCGCAGAATATAAGTATCTGAAGTGACGGCGATAAGAGGCACACATAAAGTGCGCCCATCTCAAGCAGAGCGAAAAGCACGGTCACGATAAGGTGTATGAACCTCTCGTGCTGGAAGTATCCTATCTTCAATTCGAATTCAGAAAGAACTTCCTTTGTGCGTTCAAGGCTTGCACCTTCAAGTTCCGTGTCGATGAAGCTTTGAACTTCCGCCATATACGCCTGAATATATTTCTTCATAAAAGATCCTTAAATCTCCTGTTGATGTAGTTAACGACCTGTCTTTTATTCGCTGTCCATAAGGGTGCCGTAAGAAGCCTTTTCGGACCGTCTCCCGTAAGCCTGTGGATCACGACATTCTCGGGCACGACTTCAAGAGCACGGCTTACAATATCAAAATACTCCTCGCATGTAAGAACCGCAATCTTCCCTTCCTCATAAAGCTTCCCGTAACGCGTTCCTTTAAGCACATAAAGGCATGTGAACTTAAGGCCGTCTGTTCCCGCATCAACGGCATGCTTCACGCTTTGTATCATCATGTCGGACGACTCTCCCGGAAGCCCGAAAATGATGTGTGTTATCACATTGATATTAAGACTTTTAAGCTTCTTTACGGCCTCATCGTAAACTTCGGTCTTATACCCTCTTCCGAAGCTTTCCGCGACAGCATCATCAGAAGTCTGAAGCCCGAGTTCGACGAAGAGCGGGATCTTCTTTGACGTATCGCCGAGCACTCTTAGGATATCGTCAGGAAGGCAGTCGGGCCTCGTTCCTATCGAGATCGCTTCCACCTTCTCATGAGACGCCGCTTCATCGAGTGCCGCCTTAAGGTAAGAGGCGTCGCAGTAGGTGCTCGTGAAGCTTTGAAAGTAAGCTATATAACCCGTGTCATCCGGCACCTTCGAAGAGAGCAGGTTAATAGCGGAATCGATCTGAACTTTCACGGGCATCTTACAGGAAGAAGCGAACTCGCCCGAGCCTCCCGCAGAGCAGAAAGCGCAGCCTTCAGTCCCGCACCTGCCGTCGCGGTTGGGGCACGTTACATCAAGGCTTATCCCCGCCTTGTACATCTTGTGTCCGAATCTTTCCTTAAAGTACTTTCCTGCAGTGATCACTGGAACGGATTCCTCTTCCCTTCCGTTATTCCTCCGTCGTAGAATTCGGGGTCGTAATTCGGACTCATTATGCCGTCCATCTCGGCGCAGCTTCTCACGGTCCCGTCACCGAATCTTCTGTTAATGTCGTCTATCGCTTTGGCAAGCTTAGTGTCCTCTTCGCGGTTTCTCTCCTCCTCGGGAAAAAGCGACATCTGAATGCCGCTTCCTTCGGGGATCAGCTTCGTGCACCTTACACCCACGCTTCTTACCGCGCTGTGCCAGTCATAGGACTCATCGAAAAGCTCCATCGCGGTCTCGTAGATAACCTTTTCGCTCTGGGTGGGCTCGAACAGCATACGCTGGTGCTCGAATGTGTAAAGATCCTTGTCCCTTACCGTGATCTGCACGCAGGTGCCGAGGAGTTTGTGCTTACGAAGGCGCGATGCGACGGATGCGCTCAATGTACGGAATGTGCCCGCAGCCTGCCTTCTGTTAAGGATGTCCGCAGGCGTAGTCATGGAGTTGCCGATAGATTTATACTCACGCTCGTAATCGGCGGGAGCCACCGGAGAATCATCGATGCCGTTGCTGTAAAGCCACAGCATGTCGCCCGCCTTGCCGAGGTAATCTTTGAGAAAATCCCTGTTTGAATTCGCGATGTCGCCTATGGTCCTGATGTTGACCTCGTGAAGCTTCGCTGCCGTGGCGCCTCCGACGAACAGAAGGTCCGCAGCAGGCAGGGGCCATACGACTTCCCTGAAGTTCTCCTCGGTTATAACCGTGGTGGCATCGGGCTTTTTGTAGTCGGATCCGAGCTTCGCGAAGATCTTGTTGAAACTGACTCCTATCGAACACGTAAGCTTTAATTCGTCACGGACTCTTTTTCGTATCGAGTCCGCAAGCTCACGCGGATCCCTGTCTCCTATAACATCCGTGAGATCCACCCAGCACTCGTCCATGCCGAAAGGCTCGACCTTATCGGAGTACTCCTCGTACATGGCACGAAGCTTTCCCGAATAGAATGCGTACTTATCGTAGTGGCTGCTTACTTTCACAAGATCAGGGCACTTCTGCTCCGCCTGCCAGATTGCTTCGGCAGTTTTTACTCCCGCCTTCTTGGCAAGTTCGTTTCTTGCAAGTATAATACCGTGGCGCTTACTGGCGTCACCGGTCACGGCCATCGGGACATTTCTGTACTCGGGATGGGCTACCATCTCCACAGAGGCAAAAAAACAATTCTGATCAATGTGAAAAATTGTTCGTTTCATACTTTTATATTATATAAACATTCTGTGAATTGTGTTGTTTTTTTGAGTTGCGATGTTATAATGTGATTGTAATTATCAAAAATTATATAGAAATTAACTTGCAATGTCTGATAAGGGGGACAAACATATGGACCAGAGCAGAGTTCTTCTCGTAGATGACGATACCGATATCCTCGAGATCAATAAAGCATTCCTTGAGGGCGAGGGTTACGAAGTATCGACTGCGACCACTATCGCTCAGACTATGGAGAAGGTACAGACACACAACTTCGACTGTATCGTGCTCGACGTAATGCTTCCTGACGGAAGCGCTTTCGAGCTTCCTCCCAAGATCCAGGTATATTCCAATGCACCTATCATCTTCCTCACTGCCAGAGAGCAGGCTGAAGATAAGGTAACAGGATTTAAGTCAGGTGCTGACGACTATATCACGAAGCCTTATTCACTTCCTGAGTTGTCTTTGAGAATCAACGCACACATCAGACGTAACATGAAGTCTGAAGGATTCCTTATGGAGTTCCCGCCTCTCAAGATCAACATCAAGACACGTGAGGTTACATTGAAGGATGTTCCTGTTCATCTCACAAACAGAGAGTTCGATATCCTGAGACTTCTTGCCGAGACACCGAACGTTATCGTTCCTTTCGCAAGGATCTACTCACATGTATGGGGTGACGACACACCTTGTGACAACCACCTCGTAATGGTTAACATCTCTTACCTCCGTAAGAAGATGGACAAGATCGCTCCTGATATCACATTCGTTAAGACAGAATGGGGAATCGGTTATTCATTCGCTAATCCTCCGGTAAAGAACAGTCTTCATAACGAATTCTGATCCCGGTACACTTTATGAGTGTTAAGAGCGGAAAGGGCGTTAATCCTCCTGGTGCTGCTTTTTATTCTTGTATGCATTCTTTTGTCCAATCAGCTCAACTACAGCGGGAAAAGACGCGATTCAGGGGTTGCTTTCAGAAACGGTGTATATGAGGTTCCCACCTCCAACAATCCTGTTTATTTGGTAAACGATCTGATCTTCGTTCCGAATATCGATTACGAAGATATTGACTCAGGGGAATTCAGTTACTATGACTATACGAACATCCCCTATGCTTCGGGAGTCAGGATCTCCGAACAGTACGGCTGGAGTGATCTGGGACCTGATGCAATACTTCATAACTTCGATAAGTTCACAGGTGAAGAGTTCATAACCCGTGAGGGTAAAACGAAGATCTGCGGCGTTTATCTCATGACACTGCACTTCGATAACCCCAACATCTCCTATAACCTCAATATTCCGAATGTCAACGGTCTGGTTAAAGTCTACTGCAATGATAACGCGCTCGGATTCTTATGGCGAAGGACCGATGAATGGACTCCGACTATCGGATTCGGATACTCGCATGTCCCTATAGCCCCCGACGCCAACGGTATCGCGAGAATAATGATCTCAGTGAGTACGAACGTTAAGATCTTTAATCCGGGACTTGTATCCTATCCTTCGGTCATGCCCTCTTCCGAAGTAACGAACGGAGCTGTCATACCATCACTGTGGCTCATGATACAGCTGATCCTGTATCTGTTCATTCTTATCGGTGGTTTCTTCATATCAAGAACCTTCAAGAACAG
>CADAXO010000005.1:0-27182 GCA_902791885.1 Oscillospiraceae bacterium
TCATGCACCAGAGCACAAACCTCTCGAACCAGTTCCTCTGCTGTATTGTTTCCGTATTCTCCATTACTGATTAAGCGCTTCCTTGATCGTCTTGATCATAAAGTCGATCATCTCATCCGTCATGCCGGGATATACACCGATCCAGAATGTATCGTTCATGATCCTGTCGGTATTCGTGAGATCTCCGACAACACGGTAACCTTCGCCCGTAGCTCTCATCTCATCGAAACAGGGGTGCTTCGTGATGTTGCCTGCGAAAAGATTTCTCGTCTGAACGCCGTGATCCTCGATGTATCTTACGACCTTAACTCTGTCTACGCCTTCCTTCACCGTCATCATGAAACCGAACCAGGAAGGTCTGGAATTCGGAGCTGCCTCAGGCAGGATGAGCTTATCCTGACAGTCCTTAAGTCCTTCCCAAAGTCTGTCGAAGTTATGTCTTCTTCTTTCTACGAATGAAGGGAACTTAACGAGCTGTGCGCATCCGACTGCAGCCTGAAGATCGGTTGCCTTGAGGTTATAGCCGAAGTGTGAGTAAACATACTTGTGATCCTTATGCACTTGTTAAGCAGAGCGTTGTTTGTATAGATAGCACCGCCCTCACCCATTGTCATGTGGTGCGGAGGATAGAACGAAGATGTTCCGATGTCGCCGATCGTTCCGGTGAACTTCTCCTCGCCGTCGATAGTATACTTGGAACCCAAAGCATCGCAGTTATCTTCGATGAGCCAGAGGTTATTCTTAGTACAGAACTCCTTAACAGCCTTAAGATCAAAAGGATTACCCAATGTGTGAGCGATCATGACAGCCTTGGTCTTGGGTGACAAAGCAGCCTCAAGCTTAGTAACGTCGATGTTGTACTGAGGGATTGTAACGTCAACGAATACGGGTACTGCACCGTACTGGATAACGGGTGCGATCGTAGTCGGGAAGCCTGCTGCCACCGTGATGACCTCGTCGCCTCTTCTTACCTGCCTGTCCTTAAGAAGCGGGCTTGTAAGAGCCATAAAAGCTCCGAGATTAGCGGATGAACCGGAGTTTACGAGGGATACGAACTTAACCCCGAGGTACTCACCGAGCTGCTTTTCGAACTGATCGGTGTATCTTCCTGATGTAAGCCAGAACTCGAGTGCGGAATCAACGAGATTTACCATCTCCTCGTTGCCGTAGACTCTTCTTGCATAAGGGATCCTGTCTCCCTCCTCATAAGGCTTTACGGCATGAAACTTCTCCGCATACTCCTTAACCTCTTCGAGGATCTTAGCGCGTGCATCCTGCTCATTCATGTTCTCAAACATTGTGTATTGTTCCTTTCGATATGTAATCGTTTATCTGCTTATCCATTACTGCCGGGATATCGCCCCCCGCTTCATAGACTCTTGTCCACTCGACAACTCTTGCTATCGCTTCATCGATATGCCATACGGGAGCCCAGCCGAATGTCTTCTTGAGCTTGCTTGAATCAAGCTTGAGGAAGTTCGCCTCGTGAGGAGCATTAGCCTCAGCTTGGTCGACTCTTCTTACGCCCTCCCAGTTGCTTACGAACATGTCGACGATGTCGCCTGTGCATACGCAGTCGCAGTCATCGGGACCGACGTTATACCAGCCCTGAAGGGACTTATCCTCATACTGTGCCTTAGCGATCATCAAGTAAGCGAACACGGGCTCGAAGACATGCTGATAAGGTCTCGTGGAATAAGGATTTCTTACGATGATCTCCTTGCTTCCCATCGCAGCCCTTACGCAGTCGGGGATGATCCTGTCGTTCGCGAAGTCGCCGCCGCCTATTACGTTGCCTGCTCTTGCAGTGGAGATGGCGGGAGCATCTTCAGTCATGAAGAAAGAATTCTTGTAGCTGTGGGTAACAAGCTCGCTGCAGGACTTACTGTTCGAATAAGGATCGAATCCGTCCAAGGGCTCGTTCTCCCTGTAGCCCCATACCCACTCGTTGTTCTGATAGACCTTGTCGGTAGTGACGTTAAGGAAAGACTTAACATTCTTGGAAGCTCTAACGCACTCAAGGATGTTAACTGTTCCCATAACATTGGTCTCGTATGTGTATCTGGGGTCCTTGTAGGAATCTCTTACAATAGGCTGTGCCGCCATGTGGATGACGATCTCGGGATCAGCCTTCTCGAAAGCTTTCTTCATGCTGTCGAGGTCTCTTATGTCGCCTATAACGGAAGTCATCTTGCCCTCAAGGCCTGCAAGTTCGAAAAGATTCGGCTTCGTAGGAGGCTCGAGCGAGAAGCCCGTGAGCACGGCTCCGCTGTTTACGAGTATCCTGCTCATCCACGAACCCTTGAAGCCTGTGTGTCCCGTGAGGAAAACCCTCTTACCGTTCCAAAAACTCAAATCCTGCAAATGTCAGTCCTCCCACTTGATCCAGGGAGCCTTGCCGTCCCTTATAAGTCCCTCGAGCAGGTCCTTGTCACGCTTGGTGTCCATGCACTGCCAGAAGCCGTCGTGCATGAAAGCGTTAAGCTGTCCGTCTGCCGCGAGTCTTTCCAGAGGTGCCTTCTCGAAAGGCACATCATCGCCGTCGATATAATCAATTACCTTGGGATCTAAGACCATGAAGCCTGCATTAACGACAGTGCCGTCCTGGTCGTTCTTCTCTCTGAACTTGCTTACCGTGCCGGTCTCGTCGATATCGACGCAGCCGAAGCGCTGACCCACCTTCGCTACCGTGATGGTAGCAAGCTGACCCTTGTTCTGATGGAAATCGAAGAGAGCCTTGAGATCGACATCGCTTACGCCGTCGCCGTATGTAAGCATGAAGGGCTCATCACCTATATAGTCTCTTACTCTCTTGATACGGCCGCCGGTCATTGTGTTAAGGCCGGTGTCCACGAGTGTGACCTTCCAGGGCTCGGTATGAGTCCTGTGGACGATCATCTTATTCTCATCGGTAAAGTCGAATGTAACGTCAGAAGTGTGGAGATAATAATCCGCGAACCATTCCTTGATGACATACTGCTTATAACCGCAGCAGATAACGAAGTCGTTAAATCCGTAGGAAGAATAGTACTTCATGATATGCCAAAGGATCGGCATACCGCATATCTCAACCATCGGCTTGGGTCTGTAGACACTCTCTTCGGAAATCCTCGTTCCGAATCCGCCCGCAAGCAAAACTACCTTCATAGGTTTCCCTCCGCACATAATTATTCATTTTAATTATACTATATGCGCGCGATTAGTCCTTAAGATAGTTGTTGCACTCTTTTACAAAATTATTAAAATCAGCGGCGTTCTTATATATGACGTTTATCCTCGCGTTAGGCGTATATCTCTCATTGTCGACCAAAGACTGGTAATCAGCCCCGGTACTCCTGATATCTTCGACTAGCGCAGCACGAAGTTCAGGGCGGTACATGATATCGAGAAGTCTCGAATTGATGCCGAGCATCAGCTCCTCAGAGCCTTTTTTGATTCTGAACGAAGACACAGCCTTAACTTCCTCAGAGGAGAACGCGAGGTATACATTGTACATTCCGTCCTCTATAAGGAACTTGCCGTAATCGTCACTAAAGGACCCCAGGTCCCTGATGCCGAACTTAAGTGTAAGCTCTTTTTCCTCTCCCGCTTCAAGGTAATACTTGCCGAATGCACGCAGTTCCTTAACGGGTTTTCGCTGTACCGAGACAGGATCTCCGACATAAAGCTGTACAACCTGGGCTCCTGCCCTGCTTCCCGTATTCTTGAGCGTGAACGATACCGTTACCTCATCATCAAGCTCATACTCATCTTTATCCGTCTTCATACAGGTCAGATCGAAAGTTGTATACGACAGACCGAAGCCGAACGGGAATAAAGGCTTAACCTTCCTTATCTCATAGCCTCTGTAGCCTACGAAGACACCCTCACCGTAATTACATGTGAAGCCGTCAGGATAATTAAGGAACGCAGGTGTGTCCTCATATCTTACGGGGAATGTTACCGTCAGTCTTCCCGACGGATTGACCTTGCCGCTCATGATGTCATAAAGAGCCGTTGCTCCTTCCATACCGGGATAGTACATCAGGAAGACAGCATCGATATCATCTATGAATTCCGCGATCTCGACAGGTCCCGGAACATTTAAGACCAGAACGACCTTACGGTCCTTATCATCGGTAAGACCTCTTAAGACTCTCACATATTCTTCCGGGAGCTTAAGATCTTCCCTGTCCGTTCCTTCAGCCGACGGCATCGAGACAACAACAACCGATATATCGCCGTCCTTATGCTCTCCGAACACTTCTTTAAGCGAAGGAGCCCTGTCGGTTATAACCTGCGCACTTCCGCTTCCGTAGATGCGAAGCTCGGGATTTCCGATCAGATTGATCCTGCTCATATCCTCTACAGGGAACAGGTTATCTTTGTTCTTAAGCATGATGATGCCTTCTTTATTGGCATCGTAGCAGGCCTTGCGTCCGATCTCCTTATACTCTTCATAGGAGATCGGGAAATCCTTATCGGAGCAGTTGTACTTTGCCGACAGCTCGATAACTCTGCCTGCAGCTTTCTCGAATTCATCACGGCTCAATCTGCCGTCATTCAATGCATTTAAGATCTCATCTTCCTTATTCCACGGTCCCGGCATAAGAAGATCGATACCCGACTCCACCGAGTCACCCGAATCGCCCACGCAGGCACCCCAGTCGGTCATGCAAAGACCTTCAAAGCCCCACTTCTCTCTTAACACATCACGGAGCAGCCACTTATTCTCAGTACAGTGCTTGCCGTTGATCTTGGGATACGAAGCCATAACGGTAGCAGAGCCCGCCTTAACGCATTTCTCGAACGCAGGAAGATACATCTCCTCCAGCGCTCTTTGGGATATATGCTGATCGATACCCGAACGGTTGATCTCGAGGTTATTTGCCGCGTAGTGCTTAACGTCAGCTGCAACCCCCTGCGACTCGACGCCCTTCACCATCTCGCGTCCGAGTATGCCTCCGACGAGAGGATCTTCTGAATATCCTTCGAAGAATCTTCCGTTCCGGGGTTCCCTAAGAAGGTTTACATTAGGAGTTCCGAGAAGGCACGATACCTTATACATCAATGCCTCAAGGCCCAAAGCCTTACCGTTCTCATATACGACATCAGGATTCCATGTTGATCCCAGCAGAATACCCGGAGGATAGCATCCGGGGTGCGGCTCGAATCCGCCCGTATAGTCAGTAAGTTTCTTAAACAGCTCTTCTCTTAACACCTTCTCTTCAAGTGTCAGATTATCAAGCTTATAGAAGTTATGAATGACATGATCAAGCTGCTCTCTGGTGTATCCTTCTTCGACAACTTCCTTAACGAAGATATCTCCGAACAGTTGCTCGAAGTTCATGCCGGTTCCTCCGTCAAGGAACTGCATTCTCCTTATTCCGTGCTCTTTGATCTCTCTTGTAGAAAAAAATCCGGCACCGCATATAAGCGATGCCTTCTGTTGATCGTTAAGTTTATCTAGGATGTCTCTGGTTGTCATAATGATCACCGCCGCAACAAGATTGTGTTGCTAACAGTATATCATCAGTAGCGTCATACCATAATAGCGAACTTCAGTGTGCACTGAACTGCGACCTGACCGTCGACAGTTGCAACTGCTTCACCGACGCCCATGGGACCTCTTACCTGAGTGATCTTTGTCTCGAATCTGATCGTATCACCGGGAACGACCTGTCTTCTGAACTTACACTTGTCGATACCTGCGAATACTGCGATCTTACCCTTGAACTCCTCCTGGGAAAGGATAGCTACAGCACCTGTCTGAGCCAAAGCCTCTACCATGAGAACGCCCGGCATGATCGGATACTCGGGGAAGTGGCCTCTGAAGAATGACTCATCGTAGGTAACATTCTTATAAGCGATGCAGTATTCACCCGGTACATAATCCTCAACCTTATCGATAAGAAGGAAGGGATGACGATGGGGAATGATCTCCATGATCTGCTGTGTGTTAAGTGAATTAGCCATATCGGTATTCTCCTTTATGAATTACTCAGCATACTTCTTAAGAAGAAGTGTAGCATTATGTCCGCCGAATCCCAACGAGTTGCTCATAGCGTAGTTGATATCGCGTGTTTTGGGAGCGCCCATTGTATAGTCGAGGTCGCACTCCTCATCAGGCTCTGTAAGGCCGGATGTAACGTGAACGAACGAATCAAGTATGGACTTAACGCATACGATGAACTCGACTCCGCCTGCGCCACCGAGGAGGTGTCCGATCATAGACTTTGTGGAGTTGATGGAAACGTTTTTCGCAGCATCGCCGAATGCATACTTGATCGCACGCGTCTCGAAAAGATCGTTGTGGTGTGTGGAGGTACCGTGAGCATTGATGTACTCAACCTGATCGGGAGTAATGCCTGCCTCGTTCATCGCAGCCTTCATAGCCTCGCCAGCACCGGAGCCGTCTTCGGCAGGTGAAGTGATGTGGAATGCATCATTTGTAGCCCCGTAACCTACGACTTCAGCGTAGATGTGAGCGCCTCTTGCCTTGGCATGCTCGAGCTCTTCGAGAACTACTACACCTGCACCTTCACCGATAACAAATCCGTCTCTGTTCTTGTCGAACGGTCTGGAACATGTATTGGGATCTTCATTTGTGGAAAGAGCCGTCATGTTTGTGAAGCCCTGTACGCCCAGAGGGCAGATAGCAGCTTCGGCACCGCCTGCTACCATAACGTCTGCATCGTCGAACTTGATCGCTCTGTAAGCATCACCTATGGAGTGTGAGCCGGAAGCGCATGCCGTAACGATAGCAACATTCTTACCCTTCATTCCGTATGCGATGGAGATGTTGGCAGATGCCATGTTGGCGATCATCACGGGGATGTAAAGGGGGCTTACCTTCTTGCCTTCCATGAGCTTCTGGTGTTCTCTCTCGTTAGCCTGCATGGAACCGATACCGGAGCTTACGATAACGCCTACTCTGTAAGGGTTCTCCTTGCTCATATCGAGAGCGGAATCCTCGACGGCTTCCTTGGCTGCAGCGCATGCGAACTGTGAGAATCTCTCCATTCTTTTCGCTGTCTTGAAGTCCATGTACTTTGTAGGATCGAAGTCCTTAACCTCAGCACACATCTTTACCTTGTAATCTGAAGCATCGAAAGCAGAGATCTCACCGAAAGCTCTCTTGCCTTCCTTAAGGCCGTTCCAGAATGTCTCTACATTCTCACCGAGGGGAGTTACAGCTCCCATACCTGTTACTACTACTCTTCTTCCGTCCATTCTCTTATTCTCCGGTTTCTTTAATTACATGTGCATTCCGCCGTCAACGGAAAGGACCTGACCTGTGATGTAAGAAGCATCATCAGATACGAGGAAGCCTACTGCATTGGCGATATCCTCTACCTGACCGTAACGCTTCAGGGGGATACCTGCGAGCATCTGCTCCTTAACCTTGTCGGGGAGTACGTCAGTCATGGGTGTCTGAACGAATCCGGGAGCGATGGCATTACATGTGATGTTCTTGCCTGCATACTCTCTTGCAGCACTCTTTGTGATACCGATGACACCTGCCTTGGATGCAGAGTAGTTAACCTGGCATGCGTTGCCCTCGAGTCCTACGATAGAGGAGATAGAAACGATGCGGCCGTACTTCTGCTTGCTCATTACGGGAACAACCTCACGGAAGAAGTTGTATGTACCCTTAAGGTTTACTGCGATAACAGCATCGAAGTCTTCTTCCTTCATTCTTACGAGGAAGCCGTCTCTTGTGATACCTGCGTTGTTTACGAGAGCATCGATGGAGCCGAATGTGGCTGCAACATCAGCAACAGTCTCCTTAACTGACTCTGAGCTTGAGACATCGCATCTGTAAGCCTTTGTCTCAACGCCGTATTCCTTCTTGATCTCGTCAGCTGTCTCCTGGGATCCTTCGATAGGGCATGCATCTACTACTGCGATGTTGTAACCCATCTTGGCAAGCTTAACTGCGATTGCCTTACCGATTCCTCTTGCGCTTCCTGTTACGATTGCTGTCTTTGCCATATTATGCCTCCTTAGCTGTCTCAAATGACTCAAGCTCGTTAAGCTTATCTTTAAGTGCTTCTGCTTCTTCTACTGTTGATACGTTGATTACCGGGATATCAGGGATAGTCTTCTTTACGAAGCCTGCGATCGACTTTCCGGGACCGATCTCTATAAGAACATCAACTCCCAAGTCTCTAAATTTTGTAAGAGTCTGCTCCCACATAACTGAGGAGTAAACCTGCTTCTCAAGAAGTTCTCTTGTCTCGGAAGTATCTTCGATAACCTCTGCATTCAAGTTAGCGATATAAGGGATCTTAAGATCCGAGATAACCGCCTTATCGAGCTCGAGACGGAGCTTCTCTCCTGCTCCCTTCAGCATGGGTGAATGGAAAGGACCTGAAACCTTAAGCTCAACGGTTTTCTTGGCACCCATCTCGGAAAGCTTCTCCATACCTTCGTGAACGGCATCCTTTTCGCCGGTGATAACGATCTGTCCGGGGCAGTTGTAGTTAGCTACTTCAGCTCCGTCAATGTGATCGATGCACTGCTGTACCGTTTCCTTCGGGAGTGCGATGATAGCTGCCATCGTGCCCTGTCCTGCAGGTACGAAAGAGCTCATGAGGTTGCCTCTGATCCTTGTAAGTCTTACCGCATCCTTGAAAGTCATTGCGCCTGCTGTTACAAGAGCGCAGTACTCGCCCAAGGAAAGACCTGCAGTGATGTCAGGCTTAATGCCTAAGTCCTCGACAGCTTTCGTCATGATGGAACAAGCTGTTACGAGACAAGGCTGTGTGTACTCTGTTACGTGGATGTCTTCGTTCTCTTCAAAGAGGATCTTCTCCATATCGAAGCCGGAAGCCTCTGTTGCCTCTTTGATCATGTCCTTGGCCCAATCGTACTTCTCAACGAAGTCCTGAGCCATACCTACTTTCTGAACACCCTGACCGGGATAAACAAATGCGATCTTCATCAGCAGATCTCCTTTGCATTCTTAAGAAGATTATTGGCGTCTGTCATCATGGACTCGATGATGTCCTTAACGGGTCTGATCTCGTTGACCATACCTGCGATCTGACCTGCCATGAATGTACCGCCCTTAGTGTCGCCGTCGATAACAGCCTTACGCAGAGCTCCTACGCCCAAAGCCTCGATCTCCTCGAAGCTTGCGTGTGCTTCCTCAAGTTTGATGAACTCGTTTGTGAGCTGGTTTCTGATCTGTCTTACGGGAGCGCCTGCGGATCTTCCCGTTACTCTTGTGGAACTGTCCTTGGCCTTGATGATCATGTCCTTGTAGTTCTGGTGAATGTTAACTTCCTCGGAAGCACAGAATACCGTTCCGCACTGAACAGCCTCAGCTCCGAGCATGAATGCTGCAGCTACTCCTCTGCCGTCTGCGATACCGCCTGCTGCGATAACAGGGATGCTTACAGCATCAACTACCTGGGGAACGAGAGCCATAGTTGTGATCTCTCCTACGTGTCCGCCGGACTCTGTACCTTCAGCGATAACAGCGTCAGCGCCGTCCTTTTCCATCTTCTTTGCAAGTGCAACGCCTGCGACAACGGGAATAACGATGATGCCCGCTTCCTTCCACATTGGGATGAACTTACCTGCGGAACCTGCACCTGTTGTTACGACCTTTACCTTCTCCTCGGCAAGAACTTCTGCGATCTGGGGAGCTCTGGGGTTCATGAGCATAACATTTACACCGAAAGGCTTATCTGTTAATTCTCTGCACTTGTGGATCTGGTCTCTGATCCAGTTCTCGTCTGCGCCGCCGCAGCCGATGATACCGAGACCGCCTGCGTTTGATACTGCAGCTGCGATGTGGTAGTCAGCTACCCACGCCATACCGCCCTGGAAGAGGGGATACTTAATGCCAATCATTTCTGTGATCTTTGTCATGGTCTTAAACTCCTTTATTTACGGTTATCAATACTCTATGTAGTTGGCGTCCCATGTAAGACCGCCGCCGAAGCTTGCAAGAACGAGCTTCATACCCTTCTTGAGTCTTCCGTCCTTCTTCATAACGGACATAAGCGAAGGGATGGATGCACTTGAAGTGTTTCCTGTCTCCTCGAGTGTCATGGGGAACTTTTCTATACCGATCTTGAGTTTCTTTGCAGTTGCCTCGATGATACGGGCATTAGCCTGGTGAAGGATGAAATAATCGATCTCCCCGAGGTCGAAACCATACTTAACCGAGAGATCCCTGATGATATTCGGAACCTCTGTGATCGCGAATCTGAAAACATCTCTTCCGTCCATATTGATGCAGGTATCCTTCTCGAATCCTTCCTCATCATATCTTTTGGGCTGCTTTCTGTTATCGCAGTGGAGGCACTTGCCTCTCTTGCCGGAAGATCTCATTATGATCTCATTCTTCTTGCCCTCTTCTGCTCTTAAGACAGCTGCACCCGCGCCGTCACCGAAAAGGATGCATGTTCCTCTGTCCGTCCAGTCAACATAGTTGGAAAGCATCTCTGTTCCGACTACCAAAGCAAGCTTGGAATTACCCGCCTCAATGAAGCTCTGGGCTGTGTTAAAAGCCGCGATCCATCCGGGGCATGCGGAGTTTACGTCAAAACATCCGACCTCCTCAGTACATCCCAAAGCTTCCTGTACGCATACAGCGATAGAAGGGAAAATAGTATCGGGGGTTGTAGATGCGGAGATAATAAGATCGATGTCCTTGGGATCGATTCCGGCGTCCTCGACTGCAGCCTTGGCTGCCTTAATTGCCATGGTAGATGACTTATCCTCGATTCCGTCGGCTATGTGCCTTCTCTTGATTCCCGTTCTTTCAGTGATCCACTCGTCATTGGTCTCGACCATCTTCGACAGATCGTCATTTGTTAAGACCTTGGGAGGCAGATATGAACCCAAACCTATGATCTTTCCAGTCACCTGAGCCATTGAATAAACCTTCTTTTTAATTCCTTTGATTATCAAAGTATTGCATAATCAAAGTAGTTAGTCAATAGACTTGGGGCTCGGCAATTACGGTAAAAATGAGGTTTTTAAGGGAAGTTATTTGATAACGGCTTCCGCCCAGCAGCCTTCGAAAGGCATCTCGTAAAGAGGCTCTGCTCCGGCTTTGATCAATTCGCGTGTGCTCTCATACATAACCTTGCCCTTGTGAACGGGTCCGAGATAAGTCTTCACACCCTTCTCCCCCGCTCTTTTGATAAGGTCGGTAAGACCTCTTACGGAAGCAGTTCCGCTGTGGTAAGCCTCGATCAGCAAAACATCGATCTTCTCAGGATCTATAGAATCGAACGGATATCCCGGAACATCTGGAACAGTAAGTATCTTCTTTACGGGCGACACGAGGTAAGCCTTCGCTTCCTTCTCCTTAAGGACAGTAACGGAGGACTTATCCGGGAACTTGCCGTAGTCTCCCGCGAAGTTGGCATCCGTAACGCGGTTCGCATGAATGAACACGGTATCCTCCATCATATCGTCGGAATAGATGATACCGAATGTATTGGCCCCGGTCCTTCCCTCACATGCTGCGCCGAGAAGTCCCATCGCATAGCTGACATTACGGACTGCATCGCTGTGCGGGTCATCGAGCGGCAGCTTCGAACCCGTTATAAGTATCGGGATATTAAGGAAAGACAGAACTCTTACGGCAAGCTGCGCGAAATATGCCATGCTGTCGGTGCCGTGCAGGATAAGGATGCCGTCGGGCTTATCCTTCTCACACTCTGTGATTACCGCGGCAAAAGCTTTTCGGAAATAATCCTCGTCCGCGTTCTCGGAAGAGTACAGGATAGGTGTCATGTAGGAAAGCTCGTTCTTGCCCTTCATCGCCTCGAAAAGCTTCTTGTCGGGTGCCGTGCGAAGCTTGATCGTGTCCTTATTCTCGACAGCGGAGCATATCGTGCCTCCGAGAGTCATTACCAGTATCCTGCTCATTTTGTCTTTCTCCGTATAACAAGTAAAATATAGTAAATTATACCAAAAAGAGGTCACGATATGAGGCTTGTAAGCTGGAATGTAAACGGCATCCGCGCGGTAGCGGGCAAAGGTTTTCTCGATTCATTTAAGGCGATGGACGCCGACATCTTAGGCATCCAGGAGATCAAGGCGATGCCCGAGCAGGTCCCTGATGAGATAGCAAATATCCCGGGCTACAAGAGCGTATTCTATCCCGCCGAGAGGAAAGGTTATTCCGGTACAGGTCTTTACTATAAAGAGAATCTTAACCCCAAGATCGAATTGGGCTTCGGTGTTGAAGAGTTCGACCATGAGGGCCGTGTCATCAAGGCAGACTTCGGCGACTTCGTGCTGTTCAATATCTACTTCCCGAACGGCGGCAGAGGCGACGACTTCGTAAAGTTCAAGCTCCGCTTCTACGACTGCTTCCTCGATCAGGCGAAAGCACTTCAGAAGGAAGGCCGCGAGGTCATCTGCTGCGGCGACGTCAATACCGCCCATAAGGAGATCGATCTATCTAACCCCAAGGCCAACTCCAAGATCTCAGGGTTCCTGCCTGAGGAGAGAGTCTACATGGACCACTTCGCGGAAGCAGGTCTCATCGACACATTCCGTATGCTCTACCCCGATAAGACCGAAGCCTACAGCTGGTGGTCCTACAAGACATTCGCAAGAGAAAGAAATGTCGGCTGGCGCATAGACTACTTCTTCGCGACGGAAGGAATAAGCAAAAAAGTGGCCGAATCCACAATGATGTCTGACATCATGGGATCCGACCACTGCCCGATCTATATTGATCTCACTTAAGATTTGTCTTTACATATAAGCTTTTCGGAGACTTTGCTCACAGCACCCCAGAATCCGTCAACGGCGAGGGATGCCGCCGTTGTGTAAATAATAAGCACCAAAAGTGCCGCCAGTGCCCACCTAAAGAACACTATGGATTTGCTAACGACGCCGTAGTAATAACAGAAAAACGAGTGGATCAACCACATATTCATGGAGTGTTTCCCGAAAAACGTCATGATCCTCCGGAACTTACCGAGGCCCGCACACAAAATACTAAATGCAATGATAAAAACGGGAGCTACTATAACTTCTACCAAACCGCCTAATTTTACCTTGCACACAAAGCAAACCGCTAAAGCCGCCAAACATATTATCACTCGAAGAGAGTTTCGCTTTATACGAACCGCCGCCTTTTGCAGCAGTGAAAACCTGGCAGCTATCATTCCCATCGGGAAACATATCATATAGGGTGCACGGTCTATTGCCCATAAAGTGATAAAATGATCGGCATCAAACATTGTTCCGATCAATACATAGAACAATTCGAAGATAATAACGAAGAAGATATTTATCAGCAGTGAATTCTTATTGATCAGTTTTTTAAACAAAGGAAACAACAGGATCATTATCGCGTAATCACGGAAGAACCACCATTCACCATTATAAGTTGCTGACCAGCCTATAAGATTCAGGATGAATTCGATGGGATTAAAATTCGAGAAAACAGTACATATATCGACATTTGCGCAATAAGGCTGCTGATTACTGAAAAACAGGAATCCTATAGGGATGAAAATAACGAATACTTTCCAGTAGTTCAGATACAAAGTCTTAAGCTTTGAAAAAAGACTGAATTCTTTATCGTGATATTTGACTTCATTTCCATAGCCGCTCAGGAAAAAGAACAGAGAGACACAGATCTTGCCGAAATCTCCAATCAGCATCGGCAGATTTATATCAGTGAAAAAGAATATACTCTTTAATGCGTATGGAATCCTGTCAGGAAAAGCCCAAAGGTGATGAGCCAACAGCAGAATAACTGCCACTCCTTTTATCACATTCGAGTCTTCCTTAGACAGAAAAGTATCCATAAACGTTTTCAATCAAACACTTGTTAAATCCTTAACCGAAAGCACATTCGATTAAGACATGTTTTCCTTCTCTACCAGGCGGTCTGCACCGTACTTCTTACGGAGAGCGGGCTTCTCTATCTTACCTGTAGCGTTTCTCGGAACGTCTGCAAGGATGATCTTCTTAGGTCTCTTATAACGGGGAAGCTGATTGCAGAACAGCTCGAGTTCCTCCTCAGTACATCCGCTGCCGGGTTCGATCTCTACGATCGCACCTGTGATCTCACCCAATCTCTTATCAGGAAGACCGATAACTGCTACATCCTTTACCTTAGGATATTCCTGGAGGAAGTTCTCGATCTCAACGGGATAGATATTCTCACCGCCCGATACGATAACGTCCTTCTTACGGTCAACGAGGAAGTAGAAACCGTCCTCATCCTGCTTAGCCATATCTCCCGTATAAAGCCATCCGTCATGCAGGATCTCAGCTGTAGCTTCAGGATTCTTATAGTATTCGATCATTACGCCGGGGCCCTTTACGCAAAGCTCGCCGACTTCGCCCTTCTGCACTTCATTGCCCTGCTCATCGATGATCTTACACTCCCATCTGTAACCGGGAACACCGATAGCACCGACCTTATGAGTATTCTCAAGTCCCAAGTGAACGCAGCCGGGGCCGGTCGACTCGGAAAGACCGTAGTTTGTATCGTACTGATGATCCGGGAAGTAATCCTTCCAGTGACGGATAAGTGAAGGCGGAACAGGCTGTGCTCCGATATGCATAAGTCTCCACTGATCAAGCTTGAAGTCCGAAAGCTTCAATAAACCGTTATCGAGAGCATCGAGGATGTCCTGTGCCCACGGTACGAGAAGCCATACGATAGTGCACTGCTCGTCGGATGCAGCCTTGAGGATAATCTCAGGCTTAGCGCCCTTAAGAAGAACTGCCCTGGAGCATGTCCAAAGCGAACCCATCCAGTGGAACTTCGCACCTGTGTGGTACAAAGGAGGAATGCAGAGGAAGCAGTCATCCTTTGTTGTATGGTGATGGATAGCCTCCATCTCTGCAGCCTGGATAAGGCTTCTGTGAGGATGAAGGATAGCCTTCGGGAAACCTGTTGTTCCGGAAGAGAAATAGATAGCTGCATGATCATTCTCTGTAAGTTCGATACCGGGATCAGTGCTCGCATAATCTGCGACCATGCTCCAATAGCTTTCTGCAAACTCCGGCTTACTGCCGCCGCCTACATAGATGAGAAGTCTGTTATGTGCGATTGAATCAGCGTTGGTATTGATACGGTCGATGAACTCAGGACCGAAGAACAATACGGAAACATCTGCAAGGTTAGCGCAGTATGAGATCTCATCCGCTGTATATCTGAAGTTGAAAGGTACTGCAAGAGCGCCTGTCTTTAAAATGCCAAAATAGATAGGAAGCCACTCGAGGCAGTTGAACATCAGGATGGCAACCTTATCGCCCTTCTTGATGCCTCTGTCGAGAAGCATATTAGCTACACGGTTAGCCTTCTCTTCGAAGACCTGCCATGTGATCTGTCTTCTGTAAATGTGAGTCTTTGTCTGCTGTACAAGATCAAATTCCTTGAAGGAGTACTTTCTTGTATCTTCCATCGTAGGATTAAGCTCGATAAGAGCTACTTCATCGCCGTGCTCTGCGGCATTTCTTTTGAGCAAATCTGTAACGATCATTATGTGATTATCCCCCGTAAATTAGGTCTCCTAATATTAGCATTGCAGGGGTCCTACGTCAAAAAAGCCCCGCTTATATGCGGGGCAACAATCACAGGTCTTTTTCCTCACTCTCCGAACAGATCATGTTCGAGCGAGTATGTTACTGTACCGTAATCGCTTTCGATAACATTTATCATCCAGCGTCTTTGTGCCTTGATGTAAGAAAAATAGATCAGGCATCCGCCGGACCTGCCGTTCATGAAGTAACTGCAGCTTATGTAGTACCCGTTATAACTGTCGGAAGAAGAACACAACCGATCATCAAGTTCGTAATTTAATCTGCTGTAGTCGTGAAGGTTACTGTAGTCTTCCTCGTAGAAGGAAAGCTCAGCCATAGTGTCGTAATCACCTTCCTTAAGCGCATCGAAATACTCCTCCGCGACCTTTTCGCATTCTTCGTAAGCAAGAAGATACGTGTCCTCATAATCGTCGCAGGCTGTAAAGGAGCCTAAGACCGCCGCAGTAAGAAGTATGGAAAGTATCTTTTTGAATTTATTCATTCGAAGCCACCTCCTTCTTCTCCGGAGCATGAGCCTTATCAAACTTCATATCGCTGTTGTACGCCCCCGTAAGAAGCAGCATTACTATAGCCAATCCTGCAAGGTCGAGAAGCGATACGAGGAAGAACTGCTCTGCCCTGTAATACCCGTTGATCATGCACCTGCCGAAGAAGATGTAGAACATTCCGCATCCTGCCAAGTCAGCGATCAATGCGAAGAGGTTAAGCAGATTAAGCCTTGATATCATTGACGCCATAAGAAGGATAGCCGACATAGCGGTCAGAACCATTCCGGCTATCGCGAACAGGACCGTCATATGTGCAGGCGAATAGAATTCATATACTATTCCGTAAACGCCTCCCGCCAAAGCCAATAGTCCGAGCACTGCGGGTATCGGGATGTATTTTTTGAATGTGGTCCTTCTTTTGTTGAAGAACATAAAAGCTGCGCCGATTATCGTCATAGCCGCGATCACACCTGCGAGGTAATAATACAGATTCTCGAAAGCACCCACATAGTTGTGCATATAATGATCAGGGTTATCTATAAAGATCAGCAACAGGTTTCCCAAAGCTCCGAGGATACAGAACGTCTTGCCCCAAAATCTTGCTGCCGTACCTTTGCCGTTGGTCAAAGGGCGGGAAACAGCCGGGGCGGCAGGAGCCTGTACCTGAACGGGAGCCGGAGCCGCATTACGGGCATAGCAACCGCACAAAGGACAGATATCAACATCTGCTATTTCTTTACCGCAATGAGAACAATACATAACATCCTCCTCTTATGCATTCATAACGATGATAAAGAAGATTACATAGAAAAGAACCGTCAGAAGGATCGAGGCACCGATAGTTATAAGTGCTGCCGTAAGGTATGCCTTACCTGCACGCTTCCTTCCGTCACTTAAGTGAATCGCACCCATGATTATTCCCGCAAGAGGAACCAACACCGACAAAACAACAAAACCAACATTGGCAGGCTCATTCGGATCATTAACCGGGGCTGCTGCGGGAACAGGATTTACCTGAGCTCCCGGCATAGGCCTTCCTGTCGCTACACCGCAGTGTACGCAGATCACAGCCTCATCACTGATCTCTTTTCCGCAATTGTTGCAAAACATAACTTACTCCTCCCCGAAGCTTACTTGCTGTTATATCTGTTATTACGAACCGTAAAGGTAATGCACGTGATAAGCGCGATCAGATCGAGAATACTTGCGATGCGGATGCAAACCCAATTGACCGAACTGAATACACTCATGCTGAAAATATCTCTTAAAGCATGAATGTTGTTTATCCAAACCAGGATCTGTATCAGCACACCGGACACTATGACCATAACAAGATCGAGTGCGGCACTTTTCTCCTTACTCATCACGCCGCGGGCAAAAAAGATTATCATGACAAGCCTGAAAGTATAAATAAGAATCAGATAGACAGTAAACATACCGCTCACGCCTCTGGCCGAATTCAGCAACAGAAAAGCGGCATCACTCAAGAATGAAAGCGCTATGGGAATTACGGTCAGCACAGGCGTCCTGTCAAGGAAGAAACAGAAAACAAAAAACAGGAGCGGCAGTATAACGTCAACCGCGGTCGAGATTAAAGGTTCCCCCGTAAATCTGCCGACCGAATCATAGACTTTAAGCGCATAACAAACTTCTGCGATGATCGTAAAAAGCAGCGATATGCCGGCAATTACAATAACCGGTGTTTTCGAAGGCTTTAATGCAGGCTTGGCTGCAACAGGAGCAGCCGCAGGTGCCGCAGGGGCTTGTCCGGCATTACGGGCATAACATCCGCATAAAGGACAGATATCCGTATCTTCTATTTCTTTACCGCAGTGAGAACAATACATATATTTACTCCAAAACTGTTATTCATAAAAAGAGGTTCCGAGTACTATCACTCAAGAACCCCTTTGTCTTTATTATATGCTTCTCATCGAAAAGATAAACATCAATAATTCTCTGCTGAAACCTCGAAATAACTCTTAGGATGAGCACATACGGGGCACATCTCGGGAGCCTTTGTTCCTACGATGATATGGCCGCAGTTTCTGCACTCCCATACCTTGACTTCGCTCTTCTCGAATACCTTTGCTGTCTCAACATTGTTAAGGAGAGCTCTGTATCTTTCCTCATGTCTCTTCTCGATGGCAGCTACCATTCTGAACTTGGCTGCGAGGCCCTTGAAGCCCTCTTCCTCAGCGGTCTTGGCAAAGCCCTCATACATATCTGTCCACTCAAAGTTCTCGCCGTCAGCAGCTGCTGCAAGATTGGCAGCTGTATCGCCGATACCCTCGAGCTCCTTGAACCACATCTTAGCGTGCTCTTTCTCGTTATCAGCTGTGTGGAGGAAGATAGCCGCAATCTGCTCGTATCCTTCCTTCTTAGCTACTGATGCGAAATAAGTGTACTTATTTCTTGCCTGGCTCTCACCTGCGAAAGCAGCCTGAAGATTCTTCTCGGTTTGTGTGCCTGCATACTTGTTTGCCATAGTCGTTCTCCTTATGTAAATATATTTTGATTATAAACCAATATTCTAATTTCAGGAAACGGAAAGATTCTTCTTCTCGTATTCATCCAGACTTACCGGACGGGCGAAGTAGTAACCCTGGAAATAGTCACATCCCATCTTCACGAGGAAGTCGACCTGATCGACCGTCTCAACACCTTCAGCGATAACCGGAACATCGAGACTCTTCGCAAGATCGATGATAAGAGACATGATCTTCTTGGTTCTCTCGTTCTGTGCCGTATCTTTAAGGAATATCATGTCGAGTTTCAGGACATCGACCGGCATATCCTTAAGCATATTAAGTGAAGAATATCCGCTTCCGAAGTCGTCCATCTCTACTATAAATCCCGCATCGCGGAGCTTATCGATAGTCTTAAGCTTCTCGTCAATATCATCCATCATTATGGTCTCTGTGATCTCGAGTCTTAATCTCTTTCTGTCAAGCTCGTACTTATCCGCAAGTCCGATGATTACCTCGGGAACATCCATCATATAGAAGTCCTTAGGTGAGATATTAACTGACAGGTAAAGATCCTCACGTCCTTCGAAGGCCCATCTTCTTAAGATCCTGCAGGCGCATTCCCAGATATACTGATCGATCTTAGCGATCCTTCCGTTTTTCTCAAGGACAGACAGGAATCTTCCGGGAGGCATAAATCCTTCATCGGGATGGATCCATCTTACCAGCACCTCAGCACCGACGACCTTACCGTCGCGGTTAACCTGTGCCTGAAGATAAGGAACTATCTGTCCTGTGAGGATAGCATTGTCGAGCTGCTCGGTGATCTTCTGATCCCAGAGCATTGCATCTCTTGAGTTCTCTTCATAATATGCGACCCGAAGATCCGCTTCATGCTTAACTCCGGCAATCGCAATAAATGCACGGTCGAACATCGCGGATACCGGCATATTCTTATCCTCAAGCTCATACGCACCGATGTGCATTATGATCGGGATAACGAGGTTCCTGCCGACATTCGGAACTTCCTTCATCGCAGAGACAAAGTTATCTTCATCATAGTTATCCTTCTCGATCAGCATACCGAACTTATCGGAACCGATCCTTCCGTATCTTGTAGTGGGAGATACTGCTTTATCTTTCATAAGATCCGCGATTCTGATAAGGAGCTTATCGGCGAACTCTCTGCCGTATCTGTCATTAACAAGCTTGAACTCCTTGATATCGGAAGCTATAACATAGAACTCCTTGTCCGGATTATCGTGAAGTACTTCCCTGATCGAATCATAAAGACGGTCTGTATTATAGATTCCGGTAAGCTTATCATGCGTAGCCAGGAAACGGTTAAGGTTCTCCCTCTTGGTTCTTTCCGTGTTATCGGTGATCTTGGCAAATGAACCTATGAGCTTACCCTGCATATCGTGAAGCTTATGAAGCTCGATATCGTAGATATACTCCTCACCGTCTTCGATCTTGGTGCAGTTTAAGATCTTAGAATCATAATAAGCGGACTGCTCTTTGTCCTCACCCGTCAATGCGAGAAGCTTCTCGAATCCTTCAGAAGTATCATTCATCTTAAGTCCGAGCTGAAGCTGTGCCGTAGAGTTCGCGTAGATGCAGTCTCTGTTCTCGTCAAAGAACAAAATGCCGTCCGATATTGTCGCAAGAACAGTCTTCTTCATCTCTTCCATAAGAGCCTGGGGCTGATACTCCAAAGCGTAGATATAGATGAAGATCCCGAGCACGCCCATACCGATGATAGACTCATCAACCTTATCGTTGGAAATGATATGAATTCCTTCCCAAAGCGTCGTAAGTAAGATGACTGCGAGGATCGGGATATATCTGTCCCTGTAAAGCTTGGAAGATCTTATGCTCTTTATAAGGAATACTCCCACACCGATCGCCCACAGCAGAAAGTTGATCACCAGATGGAACTTATGGAAAAGCAAAGACTCGAACACGATCGTAACCCCGTCTTCGCCTGCAACACTTGTGAGAATGAATACGTGGTTGAAAAGATAATTCAGCGATATATTGACGATATCAACGCACATAGCACCCATCATGATCTTGGATATGATCTGACGCTTAACGTTTACATTGCAATACTCAAGAGCGAACTCGGAGAAATAGTAAAGAAGTACAGTGGTGCTTATGAAATAGACCGTATAGCAGAACTTATATACCTCCACACGGTCGCTTAAAGCAATGAGCATGTTGGATACGATTGGCACCAGCAGCCAGAAAAGCAAATGTGATACATAGGGAGCGATAGCCTTAGTGCTGCGCTCCGTCCTGATGAGACAGAATATCGTCACGACCGCCAGGACAGTCATTGTCACCACATACCATACCATAACTTGATTGTAACATGGTCCAATACCCCTTATCCGCCTTGATTATGAACAAATAATAAACAAATAAATATATAATATAATCAAAAGGGGAATTCTCATGGATCAAAACTTCGACATTCAGGCTTACATGACAAAAGGCGTTGAACGAGTTGTGTCAGACGCGGTCAAAGCTACTTTGAGAAACCCAAGGGAAAGCGCTTTTATGCTTAAGTTTGCATCAGCAAGCAAGGAAGCATCGAAAAGAAGGGAAGAAGCCGAAAGGAACGGCGAACACATCCCGCCTTTCCTCATTGCCAGCATCACGAGCAAGTGCAACCTCCACTGCGCGGGCTGCTATTCACGCTGCAGCAACGCCACTACAGATGAGGCACCTGTCGCGCAGCTCACCTCTGACGAATGGCTCCGGATCTTCCGCGAGGCGGATGATCTCGGTGTAAGTTTTATCCTTCTTGCGGGAGGAGAACCGATGCTCCGCCGCGACGTAATCGAAGCAGCAGGAGAATGCAGGAACATCCTTTTCCCCATTTTCACAAACGGCACTTATATTGACGGCAAGTATCTTGAATTACTTGACCGCAGAAGAAACCTTATCCCTATCGTAAGCTTGGAAGGCAGCAAAGATGTGACGGATGAACGCAGAGGCGAAGGTGTATACGACCGCCTGATATCAACGATGGATGCTTTTGATAAGAAGGGAATTATCTTCGGAGCCTCCGTTACGGTCACGACGGAGAATATTAAGGAAGTATCGTCTGAGACTTTCATAAAGAGCCTCTCCGTTAGAGGATGCAAGGCCGTTATCTTTGTTGAATACGTGCCAGTGACCGATAACAGTAAAGATCTTGCTCCGGGAGACACCGAAAGAGAATATCTTGCAGGTGAGATAATGCGTCTTAGAGAACAGTGTCCTGAGATGGTATTCATATCATTCCCGGGCGACGAGAAAAGTTCCGGCGGATGTCTTGCGGCAGGCAGAGGCTTTTTCCATATCAACTCACACGGAGGAGCGGAGCCCTGCCCGTTCTCGCCTTATTCCGACATCAATGTACGGGACAAAAGCTTAAAGGAAGCGATGAATTCCCCCTTGTTTACGGCCTTAAGAAACGGCGGTATCCTCGAAGACGACCACAAGGGCGGCTGCGTGTTATACGAGAAGAGAACCCAAGTTCAGTCATTGCTGTTTTAGAAGCTTTTCGAAGACATAAAAGAAGCTGTCCCATAAATTGAGACAGCCTCCTTATATCCCTTATCCCATTGTAAGCTTATTTATTCGTCAGCCTGATATTCGAGTATGTCTCCCGGCTGACAGTCCAATGCCTTGCAGATATCGTTCAATGTCGAGAACCTCACGGCCTTGGCTTTCTGATTCTTAAGTATCGACAGATTGGCGGGCGTTATCCCTATCTTCTGGGCCAGATCCCCGGAGGAGATCTTACGCTTGGCCATCATGACATCCAAGTTAACAATAATCATATCTTTCTCCCCCTTTTATCAGATCGTAAGATCCATCTCTTCCTTCATCTCGATAGCCTTCGCAAATACAACCTTAACACACATCACGATAAGAGCCATAAACAAAGCTATGATCGTAAGGAAGCTTGAGCCGAACCATACGATCCCGCCGCATGCACAGACTACACCGATCCCGATGAGAGCCGCTGCGATGATATTCATAAGCTTCGTATTACATCTGTCAAAGACGATATCCTTGCTCATGTTGGACAGGAGCTTGAATACACAGATCAGTATCGCATAAGCTCCTACAGTCCCTAAGTACCAGACCACAGTAATGACGAGCTTCGACAGATCATCGGACTTCTCAGCATATGTGTAGGTGATGTACTTAGCGATCGGAACGCCGAATACATCGGCTACAACCACCATCAGTACGAATAAGACTGTCGCTATCTTAGACCATTTGATGATCCCGTCGTTATATCTCATTTCCCTATTCCTCCTCAAAAAAGAATTGAGCATGCTCTTATGACATCATAGTAGCACACTCAATATTGTTTTGCAAGAAGTTTTTATCGTTTTTCGATATTTTTTATAGTGCAGCGAAATAAGTTCCGATATCGTCCTGATCAAGGATCTGTTCTAATACCTGAGGCTGTGAGCCCGAAGCGATAACGCCGTTTATGCCCTTGCCCGTTACCATCTGCATAGCAGTGATCTTCGTATACATGCCGCCCGTGCCGAGCTTGCTTCCGGCTCCCTTGGAGAAACCGAGCATCTCGTCAGTGATCCGCTCAACATAAGAGATACGCTTAGCATTCTCGTCTTCTCTGGGGTTGCTTGTATAAAGGCCGTCGATATCCGAAAGGATGATAAGAAGGTCAGCATTCGTAAGAATAGCTACATCCGCCGACAGGGTATCGTTATCACCGAAAGTACCGTTATGCCAGATCTCGGATGTGGATACCGTGTCGTTCTCGTTGATAACCGGGATCAGATGCTTCTCGAGCATAGCCTCGAGTGTATTGGTAATGTTATGTCTTTGAAGCTTGTCGGCGATACCGTCCTTGGTAAGAAGGATCTGTCCGCATACATAGGAATACTCCGCGAAAGATCTTGTGTAAGCGTTCATGAGCTCGCACTGACCGACGGCTGCGATAGCCTGCTTCTGCGGGATATCGTCGGGCTTCTCGGGAAGATTCAAGCTTCCGATACCGACTCCGATGGCACCTGATGTAACGAGGATGACCTCACGTCCGCTGTTCCAGATATCGGCAATGCCGCGGCACAGCTTATCGATGTTGCCGTGATTCATCTTGCCGTTCTTTCGCGAAGTTCACCGCATAACGTGAACCGCCGTTGTCCTCAACCTGCATAACGCGGGCTCCTTCCTCTTAATAAAGGCGGCAGAATCGCTCCGCCGCCCGTTAAGAATATACTCAAATACTCCAAAATACAAGTTATGCAGAAGCCTTTACCGTATTCCAGATCTCAGTGTATCTCTCCTCGATCTCAGAAGAAGAGTAGTAAACCTCGAGTGTAGCGAAGACCTCTTCTGTAGGATAGTAGTAGATGTTGCCGGAGATCTCGGGATCGAGCATGTCTCTTGCAGCGAGGTTAGGTGTCGAATAGCCTACATACTCGCAGTTCTCAAGAGCGATCTCAGGCTCATACATGAAGTTGATGAAGTCGTGCGCACCCTCGTAGTTAGCTGCGTTAGCAGGTACGCACATCATATCAACGGACCAGTTGGATCCCTCGGGGAGAACGAATCTTAAGTCGATATCGTCGCTGCCTCCGAGTTCTTCAAGTCTGTCGAGCATAACGATGTGGTCGCCTGCCCATGTAACGGAAGCTGCAAGCTCACCGGATACCATCTTGTCCTTGAGGTTATCGATACCGTATGTGGGATTGATGTTTGTTTTCTGGTCGATAAGAAGCTGCATAGCCTCGTTAAGCTCGTCCTCATCCATTGTGTTGATGGAGTAGCCCAAGTAGTTCAAAGCAACGCCGATGGACTCTCTCATGGAATCGTACATTCCGATGTTGCCTGCATTAGCCTCATCGAAAACAGCACCCCAGATAACTTCGGGATCTGTAGTGCCCTCGGGGATCTCGACTCTGTTTGCGTCGTATACAAGACCTACTGTGCAGTACATGTAAGGAACACCGTAATCGAAGATCTCGTTGTTAAGATCGGGATCCTGTGAATATGTGAGGTTTCTCAGCATAGGATCCATGTGCTCTGTAACGTTAGGAAGCAAAGACCAGTCGAGGGGCTGGATCCTCTGCTCGTTGATGAGTCTGCAGACCATGTACTCGGAAGGTACGATAACGTCATATGTGTTATCGAGGTTGGGGTACATCGTCTCGTTAGTCTCGAATGTTCTGTAAATAACCTTGTACTGAGGATAAGCAGCCTCGAACTTGGCGATGGTATCCTCTGCGATATACTCGCCCCAGTTATAGATGATGAGCTCCTGTCTGCTGTCGCATGCTGTTGAGCCGAGCATTGTCATGGCAATCAAAGCTGCGGAGCTTAAGACGCTTACGATCTTTCTCATTTTCTTCATTTCTTTACTCCTCCGGTTTTATCTTTTGATCCCTTAACACGGGATAAGTTGGACAACAGAAGCAGCAGTATTACAGCTGCAAAGAGAATCGCCGTCAAGGCATTCATCTTGGGGTTAACGCCGAACTTCGCCATCGCGTAGATCTTCATCGGCAGTGTCTGCACTGAAGAGCTGACGTTGAAGTTACTGATAAGATAGTCGTCAATCGAGAGCGTGAACGTCAGAAGAAGCGATGATATGATACCCGGCATGATCTCGGGGATTATAACAAGGCGGAGCGTCTGAAATCTCGTGGCTCCGAGATCCATCGCAGCCTCCGAAAGGTTCTTGTCGAGCTGCTTGATCTTAGGCTCTATCGAGAGTATCGCGAAAGGCACACAGAAAGCGATGTGAGCGATAATGAGCGTCAGCTCACCCTTCTGCACTCCCAAAAATGAGAACAGGAGCATGAACGAGATACCTATAACGAGCTCGGGCATTACATTCGGAATGTAGGTGATGTTCATAAGGAAGCCCTGAAGCTTCTTGCCGAGGTAAGCCATACCGAGACATGTGATAACGCCGAAAAACGTCGACACAACAGATGCAATGGCAGCTACCTTCAGAGTCGTCATAAGGCCTTCGAGAAGCTCTACTCCGTCACTTCCGCTGAAAAGGTTAATGTAGTGATCCAAAGTGAATCCGCCCCACACAAATGACTTCGGGATCTTGTTAAACGAATACACGATCATGAGTGCGATGGGAAGATATAAGAACACAAGAATGATTCCGATATAGATGCTCGGAACGGCTTTACGAAGTAATCTCATAGTACAAGTCCTCCGCTTCCTGCTTCCTTATCCTGATTACGCAGAAGTCTCATCGTCACAAGTACGAAGATGAGAAGTATCAGTGACAGAACGTTACCTGCCTGCTGATACGTCGGGCTCTCGTTCAGGATGAATGACTGAACCGTATTACCGATCGTTGTCTTCGATCCTTCGGTGATGATATCGGGGATCATGTAGAAAGTCATGGACGGCATGAATACCATCTGGATTCCCGAGATAACACCAGGCAAAGACAGCGGGAAAATTACTTTGGTAAATGTCTGGAACTTGTTCGCTCCGAGGTCTGCTGCAGCCTGTCCGAGACTTGAATCGATCTTTACGAGGACCGAATAGATCGGCAGGAGCATGAACGGAAGGAAGTCGTTTACCATAACGACCTTCGTGATGATATCGGACAGAATGGGATCCTTCAGGAAGAGGATCGGATCCGACATATGGAATACGCTCTGAAGGAATGTGTTGAGCACACCCGTCTGGCTGAAGAAAGCTCTCCATGCATATGTTCGAAGCATCGTGTTCATCCACATGGGAAGGACGAACAGGAGCAGAAGTTTACTTGAATCCGTGTGAAGTCTCTTGGCACGCGCCTGAAGGATGTATGCCAGAGGATAGCCCAGGATAAGGCATCCGATCGTTGTCCAAAGAGCATAATCCAAGCTTCGCAGGAATACAGAGAAATACTCCTGAAGCGTAACTCTCATGCCGTAGAATTCGGCCGTTACGGTCTTATTCTCAAACAAAGTCTTAAAGCCGTCGAGGTTAAATGAGTAGCCTCCGGAAGTCTTCGCGAAGAAGGCTCTGAAGAGGATGAGCACTAGAGGAAGGATCGTGAAGACCACTACCCATGCGATATAAGGATACGACAGAAGCTTCATGTTCATAACAAGGCCCAGTGCTCCGTACAGTGAAGCTGCGATGCCTATGAAAAGGAATACGATCAAAAGGTTTCCGATGATCGACTGAACCACATAAAGACGCTGTGCGGTAAGTCCGTTCTCCGCGATCATGGCGGGAGTTATGAACTTATTTAATGTAATGACATGAAGCACGATCCTTAAGATAAAAAGAAGCATTACCGTAAGGCAGCCGAGTCTTTTCGATCTTTTGGAGTGCGAGTAAAGCTGGAAGCCCAAAGAGAGCGTGAGTGCTGCTACGGATACAATGAGGGTAAGCGTGAACATTGTGGCACCGAAGCCTCTGAAATCGAGATCTACCGTCGTATCGCGAAGCTGAACGTAAACTCTCGGGGACATGATCAGCGTAAGAAGCGAGTATACTCTCTCCTTCTTATACTGAACAAAAAGCTCAAACATAGGAATGAATACCGACACGAAAGAAAGCGTCGCGACGATACACATTATGATGCCGTGAAAAGGCATCAGCTTAAATCTTGATCTGATGTCTCTCATGCATTCTCCTCTGCAGAATCATCGTCCTTGACACCTCTTACGCCGAAGCCTCCGGGCAAAGGTGAGAACGG
>CADAXO010000005.1:27192-32569 GCA_902791885.1 Oscillospiraceae bacterium
ACTTCAACAGGGTCTACGTCCTGGATCATCCACTCGATTCCGGTGTCGCCCTTAACGATGATCTCGTAATGAACGCCCTTGAAGATGATGCTCTCGACGGTACCGTTTACATACTCGTCGCTCTCTTCCTTGATGTAGATATCCTCGGGACGGATAACGACATCGACGTCGTTTACGGCACCCTCCTTCATCTCGGGAAACAGCGGATCAACGCATGCGAATTTTCTTCCTGCGAATGTGACCTCGCAGTCCTTGATCATGGTTCCGGGAATGATGTTGGACTCACCTATGAAGTCCGCTACATAAGCATTCTTAGGCTCGTTGTAGATATCGATAGGCGTACCGATCTGCTGGATATAACCGTCCTTCATTACGATGATCGTATCGGACATTGTAAGTGCCTCTTCCTGATCGTGCGTAACGTATACGAAGGTGATGCCGAGCTCTCTTTGCATCTGCTTAAGCTCGATCTGCATCTCCTTTCTCATCTTAAGATCCAAAGCACCCAAAGGCTCGTCGAGAAGGAGCACGCGGGGCTTTAATATGATGGCTCTCGCGATAGCTACTCTCTGCATCTGGCCGCCTGAGAGCTGGTCTATATAACGCTTGCCGTAGCCGTCGAGGCCTACTGTGTGAAGAGCCTTGTTTACACGCTCTTCGACTTCCTTCGCGGGAACCTTCTGAAGGTGAAGGCCGAAAGCCACGTTATCGAATACATTGAGGTGCGGGAAAAGCGCATACCTCTGGAAAACCGTGTTGATGTGTCTCTTATGTGCAGGCACGGAAAGAAGATCCGAGCCCTCGAAAGTAACGATTCCGGAATCAGCGGTCTCGAAGCCCGCGATGATCCTAAGAGTCGTAGACTTACCGCATCCGGAAGGACCTAAGAGCGTGATAAACTCGTTGTTTCTTATGAAGAAAGTAATATCGTGCAGAACCTGGTTGCCGTCATAACTTTTGTTGACGTCCTTAAGTTCGATAATATGCTCGATATCCATAGAATCGGGAAGAAGCTGGCCTTCCCTTAACTTCTTTTCCTTGTTCTCGCTCATTGCTGTCCTCCTCAGAAGCTCGGCGGTGAAGATATCCACATGATCTTCGCCGGGCGCTTCCCCTCATTAGATATAAAGTGCGGCTTGTCGGGCTTGATAAGAAAGCTCTCGCCCTTCTTCGCCTTGCTGATATTCTTACCGATATGGATGGTAACCGAACCCTCTAATACATAACCGATCTCTTCACCTTCATGCGGGTTGTCGGGATAAGTACTTCCGCCCGCGCCGATCGTAACGAGGATGGGCTCCATCTCATTCTTCTGTGCATTGGGGATAAGCCAGCAGATCTCGTTATTAAGTTCGGAATCTTCCTTAACCGAGTAGTCATCACCTCCGAATACGACCTTCTCCTGTTCTTCATCAGCGAAGAAATCGGCGAGGTTCGTGCCGAGGGCTTCGAGTATGTATTTAAGTGTTGCGATGGAAGGAGAAGTCTTGTCCTTCTCGATCATGGAAATATAACCCTTGGTAAGCTCGCATCTGTCGCCGAGCTCTTCCTGAGTGAGGTTATTCTGCAGTCTCAGAAACTTTATCTTCTCACCGATCTCCATATTCACTCCATTTTACAAAAAGTTTAGTATTATTAAACTTGCGAAACGGAATGGATTATATATTATATTTAACTTGCTGTAAAGTATTTCTTAACTCAAATTCTCATGATAATTAAAAGGGCCGTTCCTTAAGGAACAGCCCTGTCGTGATTTAACTTATGAAGCCTTACTTAATGAGGTCGTTCTTATAGTCGGAGCAGTCGAATGTAGCGAAGTAATCGTTAAGTGTCTCTGCCCTTCTTATAAGCTTTACGGATCCGTCGGTCTGAAGCAGAAGCTCTGCCGACTTAAGTCTTCCGTTGTAGTTATAACCCATCGCGAAGCCGTGTGCACCCGCATCGTGGATTACGAGGTAGTCGCCGATATCAACCTGCGGAAGCATTCTGTCGATAGCGAACTTATCGTTGTTCTCGCAAAGAGATCCGGTAACATCGTACTTGTGATCCTCTTTCATGTCTTCCTTGCCGAGAACCGTGATGTGGTGGTAAGCGCCGTACATAGCAGGTCTCATGAGGTTTGCCGCACAGGCATCAACGCCGACGTATTCCTTATATGTATGCTTCTCGTGGATAACCTTGGTTACAAGCTCACCGTAAGGCGCGAGCATGAATCTTCCCATCTCCGTGTAGATGGCGATGTCGTCTCTTCCTTCGGGTACAAGGATCTCCTCGTACTTCTTCTTAACGCCTTCGCCGATGATACGGATATCGTTGGGAGTCTGGTCGGGCTTATAAGCAATACCGACACCGCCCGAAAGATTCACGAAATCGAACTTGATGCCGACTTCCTTTTCGATCTTGAGAACGAGCTTAAACAGGTCGCCCGCGAGCATCGGGTAGTAGTCGTTTGTAAGCGTGTTGCTTATGATGAAAGCGTGTATACCGAACTTCTTTACGCCGCGCTCCTTAAGCATGGCATAAGCTTCGAAAAGCTGCTTCTCGGTCATACCGTACTTGGCGTCGCCGGGGTTATCCATGATGCCGTTGCTCATGGTAACAACTCCGCCCGGATTATATCTGCAGGACATTGTCTCGGGGTACTTGTCGCCGATGATGCTGTCTAAGAATGGGATGTGCGTGATGTCATCCAAGTTGATGATCGCACCCATATCGTAAGCAAGCTTATACTCCTGCGCAGGTGTATCGTTCGAAGAGAACATGATGTGATCACCGGTAGCCTTGACCGCACCCGAGAGGACCAGCTCAGCTTCACTTGAGCAATCGAATCCGATGTCATAATCCTTAAGGATATTCATGATATAAGGATTAGGTGTAGCCTTTACAGCGAAATACTCACGGAAGCCCTTGTTCCATGAGAAAGCTTCCTTTACGGCCTCGCAGTTCTTCCTTATTCCGGCCTCGTCATAGATGTGGAAAGGTGTCGGATAAGTCTTAACGATCTGCTCGATCTGTTCTTTGGTAACGAACGGTTTCTTTTCCATAATCATACATCCTCAAAAAAATCTTTAAGGATAATAACATATATTTTGCGGAAACTCACCTACTAAAGTACTTCTTAAAGTATGACTATCCTGTTCTTACCGGTATTCTTCGCCTCATACAGGGCTGAATCCGCGCGCTGACACCAAGTATCAACGTGTTCGCCCGCTATGGCAGAAGTAACGCCAAGGGATATCGTATGATAGCCGGACACCTCGAAAGTATGATCTTCGAAAGCCTTACGGATCTTCTCAGCAAGCGCCTCAGGTCCGCCCTCAAGCTCAGTCGGGACAAGTATCATGAACTCCTCGCCGCCCCATCTTCCGATGCTTATCGAAGGATCCGTATCGAGGCAGATCTCGGTCATGATATGGCTTATCGTCTTGATTACGATGTCGCCCTCGTGATGTCCGAATGTATCGTTTACATGCTTAAAGTCATCAATGTCGATCATGATGAGCGACGGCTTCTTAACATTCTCCGGATCTGCCGTATAGGCCGTATTCGCAGCCGTTATCCTGTGCTGGATCTCGGTACGGTTGTATAGCTTCGTAAGACCGTCTCTTATGGACGACTGCTCGAGCATCATAACAGTCTCTTCAAGCTCTTCCGTCGCGGCCTGAACAAAGTTCGCGAGTCTGTTAACGAGCGATGCCTGACCCTCGAGGGTGTGATCTTTGATCATGAAGTTATGTCTGTTGCCGGTTATCGGACCTTCGCGAAGTCCCGTTACGAGCAAGGTAACGTTATGCTGGTTAAGATTCTTGCCGGTCCTCATAAACTCGCCGGAAGTATAGAATCCCGATGTCGGAGCTATGTTCTGGAACGGCGATGTCTCACGGTTGCATCCCTCATCTCCCCAGAATGCACGTCTCGCGGCGCATGAGAAAAGGAATACTGCCTGAGGCTCGAATACGGATAATCTCAAGCCAACATTATTAACCTGCTCAAGTATCGTCCATGGATCGCCGTATGCCATGTAGGCTTCGACACCTTCCTCGATATCAGCGGTCATGACCAGCGTTCCGTCCGGCAAACATGCAGTCGGAGCTCTTAATATATCGATACCGTTATGCTTATACATGAACGGGAACTCGAGTGTGTGAAGGAAGAAGTCCTCATCATTAGCGATATTCAGATACTTGTAATAAATATCGTAAGCGGGCTTGCCGTCGAGTTCCTGAAGCAATGCATGGTCAGCCTTGGTAATCTTAAGCTTTCTTCCCAGAGGCTTCCATCCGGTTACCCATTCGGAATAGACATTGATATTATCGCCGCCGATAAGAATGAATACAGCCGCATGCTCACAGCAGTCCGAACCTGTAGAGAATACGAATGAAGAGTATTCATTAAGGTCGTCCGAGAATGATCCTCCGCCATAGATCTTGACCTTGTCATTAATGGCACTTAAGTCTTCACAGAACCTGGTCATCGACAGTCCTCTGATGGTTACCAGAAGTTCTATCGCCTTGACCCACTCATTCTCCTTGACGAAGTCGGCAAGTGTCTGTGAAACCTTAGGTTCAGTCTCTTCAGTCAAAGGCATCTGCATGACTTTGATCCTTGTCGAAGAATCCTCGAATATAGTACATGTGACAGTTATATGAGACTTGTTAAGTCTTCCGTCCATTACGTTGCCGCTCGTCGTACATCCGACATACTGGGCATCCGGAAGAGCGAATTCTATGAGGCTTGTAACATGTCTGATCTTCTCGATCTCGAGGTTATCGGAGAACACATGAAATAAAATGGCGGATACCTGACGGTTCATCCTCCATTTATCGATCCTGTTAAGCTCCTGTCTTAAGGTAGCATCATCCTCATACTCGAATTGTATCTGTCTCATATTTTGGATTATACATTCGAGGAAAAGAAGAAGTCTTTTCGATAATGTTAATAATTGTTAAGAATTATTATGAGCACAAAAAGGCTCCGGTTAAACCGGAGCCTCATTAAGTTCGTTTACTTGACTATTGATTACTCAATGATCTTGGAAACTGTACCAGCACCAACTGTGTGGCCACCCTCACGGATAGCGAACTTCAAGCCCTGCTCCATAGCGATAGGAGTGATGAGCTCAACAGAGATTGTTACGTGGTCACCGGGCATGCACATTTCTGTACCCTCGGGAAGGTGAGCAACACCTGTAACGTCTGTTGTTCTGAAGTAGAACTGAGGACGGTAACCATCGAAGAAGGGCTTATGACGTCCACCCTCATCCTTTGTAAGAACGTATACCTGACCCTCGAACTTTGTGTGAGGTGTAACAGAACCGGGCTTAGAGATAACCTGGCCTCTCTCAACTTCCTTACGATCGATACCACGGAGGAGGCAG
>CADAXO010000006.1 GCA_902791885.1 Oscillospiraceae bacterium
AATCCTGTTACATAAGACACATAATCAGCTTTGTAAGGCTTTTCTGTCACCAAAAATCGCGGTTCCGACCCTTATGCAGGTACTTCCTTCAAGTATCGCTTCCCTGTAATCTCCGCTCATGCCCATTGAGAGCACATCCCAGCAGGAAGGATCCTTTACTTCGCTTCTAAGCATATCGAAAAGCTCGTGTGTCCTGGCAAATACAGGCCTTGCTTCTCCGGGCTTTGTCTCGATGGGAGCCATTGTCATAAGGCCTCTCATACGTACGCCCTCCATAGCTGACACAGCATCTGCTGCAGCCTTAAGCTCTTCTGAAGAGAAACCGTGCTTGCTTTCTTCCCCGGAGATATTTCCCTGAAGAAGGATATCCGTAACAATGCCTGCAGAAACGGATCTTTTCGAGATCTCTTCAGCAAGATCGATCGTGTTGACGGAATGTATGAGATACGTCTTCCCTATAATATACTTAACTTTGTTACGCTGTAATGTTCCGATGAGGTGCCAGTTGGGGTGAAGGCCGAGCTCGTCGAGTCTCTCGATCTTAGGAACAAGCTCCTGCACACGGTTCTCGGCAAGATCTTTAAGACCGCCCGCGAAAGCCGCTTCAGCATATTCAACGGGGAAAACCTTTGATACGCCGATGAGCGTTACCTCGGACGGATCTCTTCCCGCTTCCTTACAGGCCTCGGCAATATTTGCACGAACCTTATCCGCATTATCCTTAAGTCTTATAAGAAGATCCTGATCGTAATCCATATCAGCTTACCTGATCTCCCGGACTTACAGATCCGGGGTTCGTAATATAAACAGTCTGAAGATTAGGAACGCTGACGTCGCCCATCGGCTTAATGATGGCGAACTCACGGTCATAGTCTTCGATAAGCACACCGAGCTCAGAACAGAAGCCCTGGTCATTGATATACAGTGTGGCAACGCCTCTGTCATAATCGGGACTTACAAGGCTTGATACAGGAACTCTCATTCCTCTTGTCTCGGTGATAACGACTTCGATATCCGCTGATCTTACATCAAGAAGATCCTCAACATATCTCGTGGTCGAGAATACTACAAGATAATTGCCGTTCGATGTGGGAGTCATTCTCTGAACGATACACTTGCCTATACTTAAGCCCTCGGATCCTACGATGACTGTATGCTGTGATCCGATCTCGAACGCCGCAGAAGGTGCATCAGACTCATTAAGGAAGCATGCGATATACTGTTCCTCGTTGCTTGCGATCCTGGCAACGTTATCACCGGCCTCGACCGTAAGATCGGACGTAATGATACCTACCGCATCATCAATATAATCACCTATGGTGCCTGCATCGGCATTAAGAAGGACATCAAAGCTTAATACAGTCTCAAGGCCGTCGAGCTTGAATGAGATGATACCCGGCTCAGGCGCATTGATAACAGATGCCCTGTTCTCAAGCTGTGACTCATATCCCCTCTCATCTGATCTTAAGACACGGAGTCTCTCATCGTCGAAGTCGAGGTCAGCAAGTTCGAGTTCTCTTTGATTAAGAAGAACCGAGATTGAAGACGCATAAGATGACAGCTCTGAAAGATTTCCTTCGTTGGAATCTATACGCAGCATATTGATGATAGGTGTAAGCGACTGGTCGATATCGTTATAAATAATATCCGCACCTTCAGCAGAACCATTTGCAATAAGCTCCTGCTGTACATCAGAGATCTGTGACTGTGTGTTACGGAGATTATCCACTACAGCAGCCATATCGGCAGGAACTACCATTGCTATGGCCTGACCTGAAGCGACTCGGGATCCTTCTGCAGCTTCCGTTACGAAGTCACCGCCGTGGTTGGATACTACGACATCCTCATCTCTTACGATGATAGCTCTCGATCCGATCGTATGCTCGATAGAACCGTTGGTTACGAATTCAAGATTCGGCTTAACTGCGAAGTAATCAAACAGATGGTGAACCACGAACATAAGGACCAGTATACCTGCGAGCACCAAAGCGATCGCAAGACCGGAACTAACAAGAGCCTTTTTTCTTGAAGATTTCTTTCTTATCTCATTAGGAGTAGGATTCGAAGTATTCTTCCTATCCTTGGAACTTGCCTTAGGCTCCTCTGCCCCCTTCAAAGGAATTGCAGGCTGAGGTATTGCCTCAGGAGCCTTCTTAGCCTTAACAGGCTTAGCAGGTATGCTCTGATTATTGTTTTTATGATTATTGTTCTTATTCTGTTTATTCTTATTAGGAACATTCTTATTATTATTGCCGGGTTTCTTAGAATCCTGCTCACCCTTCGGACGGGGCTGATTAGGCTTCGGGGGCTGTTTGCCTGAAGGCGCGCCGCTTCTTTTTGCCTTCCTTCTTTTCCTGGAAGGATCGGCAGGCGTCTTGGAACCGGCAGGCATGGGTTTCTTGCCGCCGATCTTCTTATCCTTCGGGCCGGAGCCCTGCTCAAACCATTGTCTGTTCTCGTTATCCGACATATTCAATACCAAATTTCAGTTTATGACAAAGCCCTCATCACTGCAAGCTTAACCTGCTCATAAACCAATCCGCCCTGCATATAAGCTATAAAGGGAGGCTTTATAGGGCCGTCGCACGAGAACTCGGTTGTAGCTCCCGACGTAAAGGTTCCGGCAGCCATTACAACCTGATCTTCGTATCCCGGCATATCCCAAGGCTCCGGAGTAACAAAAGAATCAACAGGAGAACAGCTTTGAACCTTTCCGCAGAAATTTACAAGCTTCTCTTTATCGTTGAAGATGATAGTCTGAACTATATCGCCTCTGTCTTCTTCATAAGACGGCGAGGTCTTGATTCCTGCAAGTTCGAATGCGGCTGCAGCAAACACGGCACCCTTAAGGCACTCCGCCACAACATGAGGCGCCATGAATATCCCCTGTGCAAGCTGTCTGTTGAAGCCTAATGAAGGTCCTACTTCACTACCGAGTCCCGGTGCGGATATATGTCTTGCGACTTTCTCGACGAGCTCCTCTTTACCTGCAATATAACCGCCCGAAGGAGCGATTCCGCCGCCGGGGTTCTTGATCATGGACCCTGCGCAGATGTCGGCACCATAGGAACAGGGCTCGGCGTCTTCGGTAAACTCACCGTAGCAGTTATCAACGGCAACAATGATATCAGAACGCACATTATGGACCGTATCTATGATGTCTTTAAGATCATCCTTACGTAGTGCGCGCCGACCCGTGTACCCTCTTGATTTCTGGATAAAAACAACCTTCACCTTATCGTCGATCTTATTAAGAACCGCTTCCTTATTGAAGGTACCGTCGGCATTAAGCTCCACCTCATCGTAGTTTATACCGTACTGGCGAAGTGAACCGTCGTATGTCTTCTCGGTAAGTCCGAGAGTAGATGCCAATGTGTCATACGGCCTGCCCGTTACGGATAGCAAAGTATCACCGGGTCTTAAGATACCGTAAAGCATCGAGGAGATAGCCTGTGTACCGGAACTTATCTGTATCCTTACATAAGCCTTCTCGGCTCCCATGATATCGGCGAAGATCTCTTCTATCTTCTCCCTTCCGATATCGTCGTAACCGTAGCCTGTGGTGATACCCATATGCGGCTCAGAGAATTTGTGCTTTCGAAAAGCTTCCATCACACGCAGCTGATTCTGCTCACGGATCTTCTCGATCTTATTAAATACAGGAAGAACAGCTTCCCCTGCCTTGAAGGCAAGCGAAGCTGCTTCATCACTGACACCGTAAATACTGTAGGGATTTCCCATCAGATGCCGTAAACCTCCTTGTCGTCGAGCACCTTGATGTTATTCTTCTCGAAGATATCCATTGTCTTGGGTCTGTCGTCAACTCTTAAGACAACAACTGCATCGTTCGATGCACGTCCGACGAAAGCGTAAAGATACTCAAGCTGAATATCGTTATCGGAAAGGATCCTTAATACTTTATCAAGTGTACCGGGAACATCCTTAAGCTCAACCGCGATAACGTGGGAGATACTTACTGTGAATCCCTTGCTCTGAAGAACTATCTTTGCATCATCGGGCTGATTAACGATAAGCCTCAACATTCCGTAGGAAGTCGAATCCGTTACATATACAGCTCTTATGTCAATCTGTGCTTGCGAAAGAGCCGATGTTACTTCGGCAAGTCTTCCGGGTTCATTCTCAAGAAATACATTAATCTGCTTAACTGACATATCGGCACCTCCCGATGCGGTAAATTATCAATATAATTATACCATTCTTAAAGCTTCATGTCGTCAGCCTTGATCCAGCCGATTTTTCTCATTATCTCAGAGAAAACAAGAGACAGAACAGCAGGAGCTATGATACAAACGACGAGCATTCCGATCCACGCTTTGGCATCCAATGTACCTGAAGCAGACATATCGGAGAAGCATCCGATAGGACCTACGAGGCCGCATGTACCCATACCTGCAGACACCTTGCTGCACTCAAGCTGAAATACTACTGTTGCAAGAGGGCCTGTAATAGCCGCTGCAAGCGTCGGAGGGATCCAGATGGCAGGATGTCTTACGATATTAGGCATCTGAAGCATTGAAGTTCCGAGGCCCTGTGATACGATTCCTCCCCACTTGTTCTCACGGAAGGAAGCAACGGCGAATCCGACCATCTGTGCGCAGCAGCCTGCAAGAGCAGCACCGCCTGCGATACCTGCGATACCGATCGATGCGCAGATAGCAGCACTCGAGATAGGAAGAGTAAGGATAATACCTACTACAACCGATATGACGATACCCATAAGGAACGGGTGCATCGTCGTTGCATAGTTGATGAACTCACCAAGCCAGTTCATGGCAACTGCGATGGCGGGACACGTAAGGTACGCTATAAGGTATCCGATACCCAACGTAACTATAGGCGTTACAAGGATATCCACCTTTGTCTCCTTGGAGATTGCCTTACCGAACTCAACTGCGATGATTACTGCGATGAATACACCCAAAGGACCTGCCGCATAAGGCTGTCCGGGATATGCGTTAGCAAAGTATCCTACTGCTGCTGCACATGCCATAACAAGCATCGGAGCCTTAAGGGCTGCCGCTATACCTACGCCGATAGCCGCGCCTGCGATGGCGGAAGACATAGATCCCGCCTTGGACAGGAAGTGCGCCATACGGACGAAGAATGCTCCGTCGATCATTCCGATATACTTAGCTATCGTGGAAAGGATAGTTCCTACCAGAAGCGATGCGAACAATCCCTGTGCCATACCGCTCATGGCATCGACAAAATAAGTCTTTGCCGAGATGTTGATGTCTTTCTTCTTCAGAAATTCTCTTGCTTTACTGTTCATTTACCTCACCTCAACCGTAATAAATAGAGAAAGAATTTACATGATAGTAGTTAGCTACCTCTGCATTCGCGAAGTATGCAGGATAATCTATATAAAGCGGAATGTAAAGTACCGTTCCGGGAATTACGGGTTCTGTGAGTGATACATCAGAACCGTCTTCAGCCTCATCAACCTTATCATAGATGGAAGCTATCTGCTGTGATGCTATCTGGATCCTGTCATTCTTAAGATCATCTATGATCTTCATAGACATACCGTTGTTATAGTTCTTGAACACTTCACCTGAGAACATGATCGCTATCGCGAACAGGATAACAAATGACTTATACATCTGGTCTTTAACCGATACGTTATTACGGCGCAGAAGATCTTTGATGTACATAGCAACGAAGCAGACAAGCACCATAAGCACAAGCACGATAGCAAGATCGAACATGTAGATGATCCTTGTACTAGATACATAAGCATCGATGTTGTAGCTTCCGTAACCCAAGATAACCGGGAAGATCGTAACGATTGTGATAAAGAACGCACCTGCGATAGCAGCTATCAACGTCTTGCCGTTAACGGTAACCTTGGAGACTGATACCACACAGATGACGAACAGGATAACAAGGACCAAAGGCAGAAGGTATGCCGTGATAAGTCCTCCGATATGAGTTACGAGATTATACCAGCTTGATGTGAAAGAAGGTACCACCTCGAGATGTCCGCCTGCCTCCATAGCATTCTTTCTTGCGAAGTTTCCGGGAGCCGCTGTATTTACCAATGCTCCGGCAACCGTAAGAATGAAAGGTATATAGAAGAAAAGAAGCTTCCTGATATTTCCCTTTATCTTCCCTGTTCCCACTGTATATACAGCAAGAAGCACAAGGAAAGCAGCACATCCGAATGCAACGACTTCCAAAGAACCGCCGGCACCGACGATACCGAATCCTGCCGCGAGAACGGCGAAGATCATCTTCCTGTTAAAGTAGCTGATAATAGAGAAAGAGAGGCAGAACAGGAATGCTATCAGTGGGAATGTATAAACCGCGGCACCTGTGTACCAGGAGAAAAGCTCGCCCGTCAAAGATATATTGAAAGCGATATACTCGGCAAGTATGCCGGCTGCCCAGCCCTGACCTGATGTAAGGCCGAAGAACTTAGTGCAGATGGTATGCATAAGAAGGATTACCGCTGCAATGAACAGGATAACGCTTATGACCATGATGATCCTTATACCTGTGAAAGATTCCCTTACCGACGGCTCAAGGCCCATGATCATCTCACCTGTATAAGTTCCCTGCCATGTCTGGTAAACATCTCTCGTATAAGCAAGGGCCGATGCGAACACATTGTGGTTCTGTCTGTAGATCTCTACAGCATTTGCACAAGAGAAATCATCTGCACCGGGAATAGTGTATCTTGCAAGAACAAGATGAGGAAATCCTATGATAAATGCAAGAACGAGATACCCTGCATACTTCAGCAATGACTTGAGCTTAGATTCAGATTTACCCATAAATCACCTGTACCAAGTATTAATATAAGGTCCGTAAACCTCATAGAATAATATCATAAAAAAGCTGCGGGCGTACCCGCAGCTTAATAATTAATATAAATAAGCAATCTGCCCATTATCTTAAGAGTGAGAAACCTCCGCATGTCTGTGCCCACTCATTGGACTCTACCGACATCGTGAATACTGCTTCACGTGTAACAGTTCCGTTGTTTAACATATCGAGGCAGTTCTGGAAATCTCCGCCCGGTTCTCTGTCGAGAAGAACTCTGTAGATCCTTGTGAGGAAGTCGTAATTGCTCAAAGCATTGATCTCAGGGCTGAAGAAGAACTGATGAGCAAGATCAGTACAGGAAATGTCAAAGTTTACAAGCTGGCTTGACCATGTCTCAACAGACTGATCGTCAGCTGTCTTACCGCCGTATACAGAATAGTAAAGCCATGAACAGAATGACTTACTTCTGCTTGTAGGAAGGATAGCGATGGAAGCATCTGCCGTGTTACCTGAAGGAATACCGTAGATAAGGCAGAGGTTAGTCCACTCTGTAGAACCGAGGAATCCCTCGATAACCGACTGACGTGACTGTCCGCTTGCAAGAGCACCTGCCCATGTAGCCATACCGTTCTCATCAGCATGTCTGTCAAGGATTACCTGATAAAGGATCTCAACAAACTCCTCGTTGCTGCAGTTCTTATTGAGGAATTCAGGCGAGAAAAGAATACCTCTTACAAGATCGGCACCAGTATATCCGTCGTAGATGATATGGTTGAACCATGTAAATCTTCCGTCAGGATCTGTTGTTCTTCCCAATGCAATGTAATAGAGTCTGTCAAGGAAGCTGTAGATTCCGTCGATGAAGTTAGGAACCTTCTGCTCTCTGTCGACATAAGTTACATCAGCAAGTACAGCGTTGTTGTTCGATCTAAGCGGTACAGCGATAAAGATCGTAGCTGCAACAAGAAGGACTGCAATGAGCTTTTTGAAGTTTTTCATAACTGTCTCCCCCATTTAAATATATAAATTTTTTGACTATTTGTCAGATTAATTCTAACATTCCGAATATTAAGATTGTATAACAGTTAGTTCACAAGACTTAGGACGTGAGGTCCGTAAGATCGAGGTCTTTGATCTTTCTGAACAGGAACGCACAGATAACGGAACAGAAGAAGAATGTAATAAGCGCGGAATAGATAAGGCCGGTCCACTGTATATCCCTGTCCACCCTCATCTGGTCCGATTCGACAAGTTTAATGATATGCGAAGCAATCCCTGCACCGCTTACAAGACCCAGAATAATTCCGATAACTACACTGGCGGCGAGCTCCCTCGCAATATACTTCACGACCTGCATGAAGGTAAATCCGTTGATCCTCATTACCGTAAGTTCGCGTTTCTTCTGATTGATGAGCATCGTAACAAGATTAAGCAGAATAAAGTACGCAAGGAGCGCCGAACCCAGGATACAGATCATTACAAGCGAATCCAAAGGATCGAACAGTTCTTCGATCGAAGCTAACAGTTCTTCACGGCGGTAGATATCCCTGACACCGCTGACCTCCTGCAATGCAGCATCAACAGCTGCTTTGTCTCCTTCATTGACCATAGCATAAACAGCATTATGATGAGGCGGTTCGCCTGTCACAGCCTCATATGACTCTTCCGTAAGGAACATATAATAACCGATGTGGTTGCTGAATACGCCGTTGATCGTATACGGGAAAGGCTCCATATTGTCACCGAAGACATAGATAGTGTCCCCGACTCCCACATCATAGTACTCGGAAAGCTGCTGGGTAATGTAGATGCCGGTCTGATCATAGTTAAACTTTTCTCCGGTATCTGCATCGCGCATAGTGTAGTAAGCATCGATGTTATTAAGATCACCGCATATTACCTCAGCGAAGATAGTCTTCGCACCTATTTCCGTAAGACGGTAATCATCGCTTGCCGGAAATCCCGTAATACCGTAACTTCCGAGAGCCGACATGATCTCATCTTCAGCATCTTCATTTATCTTGGTATCAAAACTGACTTTTCTGTCGAAATGCTCGTATCTGTCGTACTGATAATCCACGCAGTGTCTTGCCGACATCTGTATGGTAAAACCGATAACAAGAAGCGTACAGCAACCCGCAACGCTTATGATGGTGGCTATTACTCTGGGCTTATCATTAAGCATGTTGTATATGAGAAGTCTTGAGTACAAAAGTCCTTTGATACCGGATTTCTTCGGCTCTTTCATTCGTACGGCAGGGGCCTTCTCCTGTAAAAGATCGAGCGCCGTCGTCTTAAGAAGGACCTGGCACGAGAACCATATCGTAAGACCCGAGAGTACACATGCAACAATAACGGTTACCACTGTCACGGGCACATCGAAAGCGTACTCTCCCGCACCGTATATATAGTTATTGCCGTATGCAGACATGATTATCCGCTGGACCAGAGTCTCTCCGAAGAACACTCCGAGCAGACTTCCTATGAACGTTCCCGATACACCGAATCCCAAGTACTTGGTAAGTATCTCTCCGTTTTTTAATCCCAAAGACTTGGTGGTACCCACGAGTTTTCTTTGCTCATCGATTATCTTGGCAAGTGTCGCGAATATTACCAGTGCAGCAATGATGATAAACACTACCGAGAATGTCGAATCAATATCCTTAAGGTTATGACATGTTCTCCACAGGATATTAAACGATGTATTCTTACGCGCATCAAACACTACCCATCTGCAGATATCGAGTCTTCTCAATGCAAGCGTCGCCTCACGATATCTGGCTTCTCCGTCAAGGTATTCTTCCAGCCCTTCGTTGTATTCCTCTTCGCCTGAAGTAAGCTCAAGTCTTGCTTCTTCAAGCTGTTCTCTCCCCTCTTCAACGGCGACAAGGCCGTCTTCATAAGCCTGACGATTGGTGTTGTACTCAGTTAATCCACGGTTATACTCATCAAGGCCCGCCTGATATTCTTCCCTTCTTAATGCGAACTCGGCGGCGCCTTCGTTATACTTTTCGAGGTTCTCGTTATATGTATCCCAGCCTGCATCGAGCTCTGCCCTTGCCGCATTGTACTGGGCCAGGCCTTCGCTGTATAAAGCAACGCCTGCATCATACTCGGCCCTTGACGCAGAATACTGATTAACGCCTTCAATGTACTCGTGATGGCGTGTATCCCACTCACTGCATCCTGCGGCTATCTCGGCATACGGACCTGTATATTCATCAGCAAAATCCAGAACCGTCTCAATATCCTCTTCAGGCATACCGGTACCTTCAAGGAAGCTTTCAAGATTATCGCGCAAGGACACATAAAGGCTGAAACTGATCTCATTAGTTAAAGCAAAATCGCCCGCACTGAAGTTCGGGTCATCAACATTAACCTCGGGAGTCTCGTACGTCCAATCGATACCGGAAACATAGGGACCGAAGTTATCAGTAAGATAGTCTCTGATTGCAATACGGATCTCAGACTGACCGGATATTATGCTGTCCATACCGGACTGAAGCTGAGCCCTTCCGGAATTAAGTTCCGATTCTGCCTGCTCAAGTGCGGTTCTGCCGGCGTTAAGCTGAATCTCATATTGCGATAGTTCCTCGGAAGCAGCCAGAAGTTCATTCTCCCCGCGCTCCAGTTCCAGTCTTCCGTTAAGAAGTTCCGATGCAGCCTGATCGAGCTGACTTTGTCCGGCGGCGATCTCAACCCCTGCCGCCTGAAGTCTCGTCTGCGCATCGGCAAGTTCCGTCTGCGCCGCATCAAGAGCGATCCTTCCGGCTTCAAGTCTTGCTTCATTTGCATCTAATTCAGCAACACCTGACTCATACTCATCCCAGCCCGCATCAAGTCTGTCTCTTGCATCATTAAGTCCGTCCGAAGCTTCATTAAGCTCGGCAAGTGCATCTGCTAGTTCACTTTGATATCTGGTCCTGATGCTTCCCGTTCTTAAGCCTTCCCTCTCATCAGCAAGAGCTTCGATAAGGGGAAGCTCACGGTCCATAGCATCTAAATATGCATTCGAAAAATGTGAAAGCCCTTCCGTCGTAGAAAGTTTCAGAAATACATTGGTATAACAATCTTCAATAGACTCGGTATTAAACTCGGAAGGCAGAACTATCATACTTCTGTTTCCGGGTGCATACTCTTCATAACAGGCCGTATCCGCATAATAGATCGAACCCGTGATCACAAATGTGTCGTGATACAAAAGCTCAAGCGGATCACCCAGAGTATCGGTTACGGTGACCTGATCTCCGATGTGAAGGCCCATATACTCCATAATCGTATCTTCGATACAGCACTCGCCTTCCGCCTGCGGCAGTCTTCCGTCTGTAACTATAGGGACATTGATCCTTGAAGGCATTGAAATGACCTGAATGTCATTCTCCATAGTCTCAGTGACAAGGACACCCGCAGTCTCATAAACGCCTTCGACATCAGAGACATTATCGAGAGCTCTTACAGCCTCGATATCCTCATCCGTAAAAAGCAGTGTGGAGATCAGTTCGACATCACGGAAATTAGACCTCGCATAATAGTCATCACCGTTGTTAATGATCGTATGCGAAGAATAATCCATGCTTAAGAAGATCGTAACCGCTATCATCGATATACAGACAACAGAAAGATACGATACTTTAAGCTTCCGGATATTTCTTATTAAGTCAATGAATTGTGTCCGCTTCACGAACTGTTACCAGGTAAGGTCCTGAGCATGCAAAGGATACATATTGGTCCTTATGCTTGATACCTTTCCGTCTTTTAATTCAATAACCCTGTCAGCCATCTTGGCGATCTCGCGGTTATGGGTAACCATCAGTACAGTAGTCCCCTGAGTTCTTACAACGTTCTCGATAACGGTTAAGACTTCGATACTTGTCTGATAATCAAGAGCGGCTGTAGGCTCATCGGCAAGGATAAGCTTCGGCTTCTTTACGATAGCTCTTGCTATGGATACTCTCTGCTGCTGTCCGCCCGACATCTGACCCGGATAGTTACGAGATCTGTCGGTAAGCTTAACCTGTGCGATAGCTTCCTCCGAAGGCATCGGATCATCAACGAGCTCAGCTATGAATCTGACATTCTCGAGAGCCGTAAGGTTAGGCATCAGGTTATAAGACTGGAAAATGAATCCGATATAATCTCGTCTGTAAGCTGTCAGTTCCTTCTCGTTTAAGTGGGAACAATCCATCCCCTCTACAAAGAACTTTCCCTCGGAAAGGAAGTCCATGCCTCCGATGATATTCATAAGAGTTGACTTACCGCAGCCTGACTCACCTAAGACTACACAGAACTCATTCTTGTAAAGCTCGAGGTTTATTCCCTTCAGGACCTGAAGTTCTGAATCACCGTTCGCGAAGCTCTTCTTAACATTCTCAAGCTTAACAAGGACTTCCTTCTTATCTCCCTTATCGATATTGATGCCGTTCTCCATAATGGTCATGGCGGCAAAGGTCGACATGTACTCACAAAGCCTTAAGTCCTCGTCATCATACATTGTGCCGTCTGTCTTATTAAGCACCATGATGCATCCGACGGACTTGCTCGTTGTATTAAGGGGAGTGCAGATAAACGTCTTGATCTTGATCCCGTACTCTTCGTTGACCGTAGCTGCAAGCACCGGATCCTTGGATGTATCGGATACCATAACGGGCTTGTTGTCGCGTGTTACGACGCCCTCCGTACCCATACCGTTCTCAACCTGCATATCCTTGATAGCGACTTCGCCTATACTGAATATCGGATGAAGTGCATTATCCTTGGGATCAAGAAGCCAGACAACTCCGGCTTCGCTGTTAAGTGTCTTTATTATGCAATCAAGGCTCTCTGACAGCGCGATCTCGGAATTATCAGCTTTGATAAGTCCGTTCATCAACTGCCATATAGCCTTGGTAAATCTGTTGGATACCGCCATTAACCCGCTCCAAATGTAAATTTCATTTTATTATTATATATTAATAAGTATGATTTGTTAATTTGCCGCGGCAGGTAATGTTACAAATCGGTCTTAACGGTTATCAACTCTCTCGGGATTCATGTCGTGCTCGGAAAGACGCTTCCATGCAGCCTGCTCCCAAGGAGTTCCGGGCTTACCGTAATTGCAGTAAGGATCCAGGGACAGACCGCCTCTGGGCAGGAACCTTCCCCACACCTCGATATACTTGGGATCAAGAAGCTTGATGAGATCCTTCATGATTATGTTGACGACATCCTCATGGAAGTCACCGTGATTTCTGAAAGAAAACAGGTAAAGCTTTAATGACTTGCTCTCGACGATCTTCTGATCGGGAACATACGATATAACGATATTGGCAAAATCGGGCTGTCCCGTTATCGGGCACAGACTCGTAAACTCGGGACAGTTTACCTTGACAAAATAATCGTTATCGGGATGCTTGTTTGAGAATGCCTCCAGAACACCGGGGTCATATTCAAACCTGTAATCTGTCTTAGCACTCCCCAGCTTTGTAAGTCCTTCTTGTTCTCTCACTTAACATCTCCTCCTCATTAACAGGTTCGATTATTCTCGCCAAATACATGAAAGGCGTATCGAGAATTGCCACTACAGCCTTGAACAGATACGTCGTTACAAGAATGCTCATGAACACTCCCGTAGGGTACACGCCCCAGAAAGCAACAAAAGTAAAGATAACGGTATCCACGGCCTGGCTTACGAGGGTGCTTCCGTTATTTCGAAGCCACAGCATATTCCTGTTGTTGCCGGTCTTGTTCCAGATACCGTGGTAAAGCTGAACATCGAGGTTCTGGCTCACAAGGAAGCCAAGAAGGCTTGCGATCGTTATCCTCGGCACAAGAGAGAACACAACCTGAAGGCTTCCGTTGATGTAGTCATTTCCGTTGGGCTCGAAAAGCATGATCATCTGGGTTCCGAGCATCCACAGAACCATTATCGTGAAGCTGTAGGCTACGGCCTTGCTTGCTTCCTTCTTCCCGTACTTTTCCGACAGAATATCGGTAACAAGGAAAGTGGAAGCGTAAAGAACGTTTCCTGCCGTAGTTGATACTCCGAAGATATCGACGCACTTGCACACGGCGATATTTCCGAGAAGCGTTCCGAATATTGCGAACGCGAAAAGTCCGTTCTTGCCGAAGAACTTATAAAGGAGAAGAACACTTCCCAGATATAACAGCACTGTGGCAATAAAGATAATCTCGTTAGTCACTTTACACCTCGTATTCAACCGGATCCTTCAATCCGTTTATCTCAAAAGCTTTGATCCTGTCACGGCACGTACCGCATACTCCGCAGGCTTTATCGTGCCCCTCATAGCAGCTCCATGTAAGCTCGAAAGGAACATGTAATCTCATACCCTCCTTAACGACTTCAGCCTTGGGCTTATCAATAAAGGGGGCTTCTATTCTTAACGCCTTGCCGCTTCCGACGTAGATCGCATCCGCCATGGAGTTGTTAAACTCAATGCTTGTATCGGGATATGCATTACCCGCGGCATCATCGGCATGTGCACCATAGTAGATAACTTCACATCCGTGGCTTAAAGCTACTGAAGCAGCTGACGAAAGGAACAGACCGTTACGGAAAGGTACGTATGTATTGACGGGAGCCCCGTTTGTCTTAAGAAGCTGCTCCGAATACTCTTCATGAGGTATATCAACACCGGAACCTGTAAGAAGACTGCAGTTTGAATCCTTGAAGATCTCCCCCAGGTCCAATGTGATCCTTTGAACATTGTAATGGGAAGCTATCTTTTCGGAGGCTTCAAGTTCCTTATCGTGTTTTTGTCCGTAGAAAACAGACAGTGCAAGAACCTCACCGGCACCATACTTATCTACTGCAAGTCCGAGACATACTGAGCTGTCGAGGCCGCCGCTTAATAGAACAAGAGCTTTCACCATAATCTCCTTAGAATAAAAAAGGCTCCGCAAAACGCGAAGCCTTCAAATAAACGAGATTATTCCCCGTCCCATTGAGTCCCGGTTTTGCTTAACGACAGGAAGGTACAAATGAACTGTCGGCTTCTTTGAGCGCCATGATTGTAGCAGAGCACTTCACTTACTGCAAGAAGTTTTTCACGAGTCGCTGTAGTGATACTTTCGAAGCCTGCTTCCGAACAGGATGCAGTGAAGACTTCCTGCTATTCCGAGTATCAGCATCATCAAAGCTGCACCCGAACCTTTACCGCTGCCGAAAAGCATTGTAAGAACCGCAGAATACGCGTGTTCCGCCATAAACGGCTCACATACGTTATCCACCATAAAGCCTCCGAGAAACAGCCCTATCGGGATCGTAAAGAATTGGAATGTATTGCGGCATGCATACACTCTTCCCTGAAGATCCACCGGGATCGAATTTCTTAAGATAACATCAAGGTTCGCACTCATGACGGGAACAAGGATCCAGCCTATGATCTGCCCTATGCACCAAAGCACCGGCGCTCTTGAGAAGGCCAGAATAAAGTTCTCGGTACTCATCGAGATCAGCATGGTTACATATACCGCTTTTACCCTGTCCTTGGGCTTAGGCATTGCGGTTACGAGAAGACTTCCGATAACCATGGCTACGCCTGCGCAGGATGAAACTATGCCTAACATATTTGAACCGCCTTTGGGGTTCGGAATAATCAAAGCAGGAAGCGACGCATCGTATGCCGAAGCTATGAGATTGATGCCTGCCATGAATATGATGAGCGTAAACACCATAGGTGTCTTACGAAGAAATCCCAAACCTTCTTTAGCAAGTTCCAACGTACTCTCTTTAACTTCTTTACTGCTGCCGGGAACATTGATAAAAGCCGCAAGCGCGATGAACGCCAGAGCGAAGGTCAGAAGATCGACAGTAATTACTGTACCGAGGCCGAAGAGCGCGTAAAGCGCAGATGCAATAAGAGGGTTCAGAATAGAGACAAGTGACCTCGTAAGTGAATTAAGACCGCTTATCTTCTGATATGACTCTTTGGGCACGATAAGTGTCATCGTGACTTCGGATGCAGGTTGCTGGACAGTATTCATCAGGCCCGATACGGCATTAACCGCGTAAAGGTGCCAGATCATGAGAGTATCCGTCTTATAAAGGATAAATACAGTAAGTGTGCATACCGCAGCAAGGGTATCGCATACAAGCATTGTTTTCTTTTTATCAAAACGGTCTGTCAAGGCTCCTGCGAATATACTCATAATGACGTACGGCGCATATGAGCAGATCGTGAGAGCCGCTGTACTTAATGCAGATCCCGTCTTCTCATAAAGCCAAAGTGTCAATGCAAACGCAGTAATGCTGCTGCCTAACTGTGACAGACTCTGGGTGCTCCACAGGATATAGAAATCCCGGAGCTTATTTCTGTTATTCATTTCTTTGCTCCTTCAGATAAATATTTTTACCGAAAAGCAAAGCTTGAGGATATCTATTCCTCCATACAGTCTCCTCAGGCTCTGCATGGAGCTGAAGCAATAGTACGCTTCATAAGGCTTTTCCTCCTTTCAATCAGTTATAGCTCTCTGCATTATTAAATGTAGTAACGAGGGCATTATCAACATTACCGCTGGAGAATGCGTTGGTCAAGTCGGACTGGAACTGATTGATGTGATCCTGTGTAAATACAGTTCCTGTGTTGCTGCCGAACACGCATGTCCAAGACCATGTTCCCTGGGGAGTAAGCTGATATACGATAAGCACGTGATCCTGGTCACTGAAGTTGGACGAATATGTCTCACGCGCATACTGTCTGAAATCATCACCCGACAGTGAATTGTTGATAGTAAAGATTGCAGGACTTATACCCGTATCGCTCTGGAATGAATCCATAGCAGAGTTCAATGATGATTCATCTGCGATAACACCGGCATTGTCATATACATGTGTTCCGGAAGTTATAACAGGCACCGAAGCTTCCGTGGAACTTGTTGTCTGTGCAGCAGTCTGGGCAGTTGTCTGCTCCGTGGTCTGAGTTGTTGCCTGTGTATCTGCAGCCGTTGTCTCAGCAGCTTCCGTCTGTGCAGGCTGTGCCGCTGTTGTTGCTGCAGCACTTTCTGTTACTTCAGTCTCAGAAGCATTTGTCTCAACAGCTGCTGTTTCCGTCGTCTGGGTTCTGTCAGCAAGAATAGGCGCCAGCACCTCAGGTTCATCGTTCTGTTCAGCATTTCCTTCATCAGCGAAAGTAACGACAACAGCAGACTCTTCTGCCTGGCCTTCACTGTAGTAAATGACTACGGGTTCTTCGGAAGCCTCCTTCTTACAGCCCGAAAAGCCCGAAGCCGCAATTGCTGCGATAAGTAATATAGGAATAACACTTGTCTTCTTCATAATAAAGTCCCCCAATATGCATGATAATGCTGATTTAATTATAGCTAATCAGGGAGTTGCTACTTTTACCGCAATGTTAATTCTATTTGACATATTACAGGCAAATGCCGTCAGCCGATCTTCTGATATACGACTTGATTCTTTCCGTTTTTCTTACCGGAATACAGATTATCGTCGGATTCCTTGATCCAGTCATCAACGGAACGTCCTCTCTCGAGAGCGGAAAGGCCTGCCGTTATCGTGACCTTTATATGCTGATCATTGAAGGTGAAGTCTTCATCCTCGATCTTTGATCTTAACCGTTCGATCAGTGTGCGGCCGTTCGAATTAACGTCGCCCGCGGAAAGGATAAGGAATTCCTCACCTCCCCATCTTGAGATCAAACTCTTGTCACAGACTTCTTTCATTATGCGTGCAACATTACGAAGTACATAGTCACCGGCATTGTGGCCGTATGTGTCATTGATCATCTTGAAGTCATCGATATCAATAATAGCCAGATATGAAGTCTCACCCTCATTCAATGCTTCTTCGAGCTTATCCATCATGTAGTGACGGTTATACAGCTTCGTCAGTTGATCCTGATGTGCGAGAAGTTCAAGTTCGTTCTCTGAATCAGTTATCATCTGAAGCATAAGTCTTGAATAGTAGATAAGAAAACCGATTACAATAACCGAGTTAACAAGTCTGAACGTACCGGCGATAAAATTGTCGACTTCGTAAACCGCACCTGCATATGCGGTATAAACCGTTGATACCAGGTAACACACCGAGATAACAACGCTTACATACAGGGAAATGAGCCTGCGCATTCCCAGCTTCCGGCCCATATATTCCGTATAGAAGATGATCGGGATCATAGAAAGACAGTAGAGGTGGAAACCTACGCCGATACCCAGACACACCGTAGTGGTCGTCATATATAAAGTAAGCCAGAAATAAACAAGCCTTATATATCGGTAGAAATTATTTCGCGCAATCAGAGTATATGAATAGATATAAACTATAGCCGTAGGGATACTGAACCAGACCAGGAACATAGCTTTGCAATACAAGAAGAAACCTGCCAACAGAAAAACCAACAGCAGGATAGACGTATTGATCCTTATAGCCATTTTCTTGACGCTGTTAATGTCCAAAGTTACGCCCCCACGTTACTTAAGAAGATTACCGTTCGACACTGATAACCATTATCAGATTAGCAAACCCGCCATAACACTTCAACGAAACACTTATTGAAATAATTGTGAATATAATATTATGTCGTCTTCTTCTCGTAATTGACCGCGATGATTCCGGCCGCGATCAAAACCAGAGAGAAGGCATGTCTTATACCGAGAACGCCCGTCTCTCCCAGAAGCAAAGCCGACAATATCACGGCTATAACAGGATTCATGAAGCCGAAGATCGATATCTTTGATACATCGTTGGTCCTTAATAGTATTCCCCACAATGTATAAGCGACACTTGAGACCATCGACAGATATATAAGAAGGAGTACGGCAGGAAACAGATTGACCTGTTCCACGTAATTAAGTCCCGTCTTAAATCCGCCTGCAGCAAACCCTGCAAGGAACAGCACAAGGCCTCCTATCAGAAACTGATACCCGCTGAACAAAACAGTATCGTGCTCAGATGAATAACCCTTGATAAGAGATGAAGATACGCCGTAACAAAGAGCCGACAAAGCAACCAGTCCGTCCCCCGTTAACGAGAATACGAATCCGCCCGATGACAGGTTAACCAGGACCACGCCCGAGAATCCCAGGATGCAGCCTATGATCTTACGTGCATTGAGTTTCTCCGATCTTACAACAAGGCTTGCGACTATTATCGCGAAGAAAGCCCCAAGCGAATCCACAACAGCGGAATTGACTCCCGTAGTATGCGCAAGACCTATGTAGAAAAGAAAGTACTGCCCAATAGTCTGAAACAGGCTTAAAAGAAAGATCTTGCCGATCTCATCTTTTCGGGGGCAGATAAAGTGCTTCTTTGAAATGCTCGCGAAAAGAATTACCAGTATCCCTGCGATAATAAACCTTACTCCGGCGAATCTGATTATGCTCCATGTGTCAGAGCTGTCGATATTCCAAAGATCATAACCTATCTTGATTCCGGGGAACGCACTGCCCCACAGGAAGCAGCATAAGAAAGCACCGAGAAACGCGAGTATATTCTTCTTCATCAATACATAATCCTTTTGATCATAAGCAGCATTATATCACGGCCCGCCGGCGTAAGATGACCTGCCAGAGTTTATGTGTTATAATGCTTGTCGGTCTTGATTGTGTAGCTCAGCTGGATAGAGCGACCGCCTCCTAAGCGGTAGGCCAGCGGTTCGAATCCGCTCACGATCACCAATAACAAAAGGTCTCAGAGCTTTCTGAGACCTTTTTCTTTTCTGCTATAATACCCGTTAAGGCATAAGAACAATGAACATTATTGAGATAAACGATATAAACGCACCGCAGCTCGATTCTTTTATAAGAGCCACCGAGAGGGAACTTCGCACCTGCAACGCCCCTGAAGAAGGGCTGTTTATGACTGAGAGCGCTTATGTATCCTGTATCGCCCTCGAGAACGGGTATGAACCTGTGGAAATACTTGTAGAGAAGGACCGTCTTGATAATGAGGCGGAACCTGTCTTTGAAGCACTTATTAAACACTGCGGTAAGGCAAAAGCAGAATCTATCCCCGTATATGTTGCGGAGCGCGAACTTATCATGAATATCAGAGGCTACGCTTTGGTGCGCGGACTTTGGATGACATTTCGAAGAAAGCCCACCGTTTCCATCGAAGAATTCTGCCACGACAAGAAGCGTATAGCTGTATTGATAGATACCTTAAATCCGCTGAACGCAGGTGCGATCATAAGATCCGCCGCCGCACTCGGAATGGACGGAGTATTGCTGACTCATGCATCAGTCGATCCTCTTTCCCGGCGCACATCCAGAGTCAGCATGGGAACAGTCTTTCAGATTCCATGGGTTCAGGCTTCTTTGGAAGAATCGGGTCCCACCGGCATTATAGAGCGTCTCAAAGCATATGGTTTCAAGACAGTTGCCATGGCACTTACAGATGATTCGGTAAGCCCGGACAGCGATGAGATCCGATCGAATGAGAAAGTCGCAATCATTCTCGGTACAGAAGGAGCAGGTCTTCCAAAAGAGGTAATATCTGCCTGTGATTACCGTGTAATGATACCGATGCACCTCGGAGTCGATTCACTTAATGTGGGCGCAGCCGCGGCTATCAGCTTCTGGGAACTTATGAAAGAATGATCAGATCAATATCTGATCCCAATACGAAAGCATAACTTCACTCGCCATTATTATAAGAGCCACACTCATAAGCTCGAGCGGCATACCTTCTGCATACTTACTTCTGCCCGACATGATCAGGCGTCTGTTATGAGTCAGCATCATGCCAGAGATAAGAATATCCGCTATCGTCATAAAGAACGCAAGAATAACAAGATCCAATACAGAATGGCATCTGATCACAGTTACTGCATAGATAACCAGCAGCTCGACAACAAACTGAACACAGTGCTCGGAATTCCTGCCTCGCATAAAAGCAAAAGCGAACAGTAAAAGCGCACCGAGTATATATTTCATAAAAGGAAATCCCAACTCGAAATGCCCGTTAATATAATCACACAGTAAGCATCCTGCACCGATCAAAATGATGCTTAAGAAGAAGCGTGTGCGTCTTAAGAAGAAACTTCTTAACGCTCTGAACTCAACTGCCGGAAGATTCGATGCATCGGAAAGCTTGGAAGAAGATAAAAGGAAATCCTTCCCCCTTATCTTACTTATGACAAACGATATCAGAACAAGTATCAGCGAACTGATCAGGATTACAAGACCCTTTCCCGAAGCGCCTGTTCCGGTACAGATAAGACGTGATACAAGAATACCGGTCATTGCTGATACAACAGCACATGCAAAAGGGATAAGGATCTCGTGAACGGGATCGGCCGGAACAAATTCGCTGTACTTAATAAGTTCTCCGTTAAGAAAATCCACGTCCCTGAAGCCTTTGGAATCACGGCGTGACTGTTTTGCTGATGATTTGCTGTCGTCACGCGTGTCTATGGTAAGAGCAGTAAGTCCCGCTGCAATAAGGACAGCACTTATAAGACTTATCTTGGGAAAGAATATATACCCCAATGCGGCAGGGATGATATTAAGGACAACAGACAGGGGCATCATGTCAGGGTTCTCGAAGAACCTGAACGACACAGACCAGAATACGACATAAGCTGCAGCGATACCCAACGCCAGAAGCACCGACATCCAGAATGCTTTCGGCTCGGCAGAATAAGACGGCACCTGTATACATAAAGCAATTGTAAGGAACGCCGTAAGAAAAGAAGCTCTCGTACTTAACCTGTACGCTGCATCCTCCTTTCTCAAAGTAAGTCCCTCGAAAGGATTGGCAGGAGTCTCTGCCCTGTTATTAAGATCGCTGAAAGGCGAATTCTTTATAGACTTGTTTGTGCTGTCGAACATGCTCATATTATGCCATCCAGTTAAGGTAGTCTTTCAGGAATTTATATGCGGAGTTTACCGCAGAAACGATATCGGACGTGATAACTATATGCCCATCTATGCCGTCGATATATGTCTTTATCTCATTCATAGGAAGACCGTCGACACTGTCGGCATCATAAGAAGTCTCACTCATTCTTACTCCGTCTTCACTGCCGCCGTCTATCGTCTCCTCACTGCCGTCAGCCGAAGCGGAATCAAAATCGGAATAATCAGACATATCACCCGTTACCTTCTGTCTTACATTAAGTGATACCGCATCATCGTTTAAGAAGACTCCGGGATAGCCGTCGAACGAGAATACAATGAATCCGTCATCGTTTACAACACCCAAGGCTTCAAAGTCAGCCGCGAAAAGACTGTCGATTATCTCCTGAAGGCCTGCGAAGTACATATCTTTATCGAAACCGGCTCTCGAGTTCTCTATACACTCGACGCACAGATTTATGAATGTTCTGATGTTAACCGTTACTCCGTCGATGATATCCGTAGTACCGTCAGACTTCATGGCAAGAAGATCGGGATTTTGCACATCGATAAGAGCATGGCAAAGGATATAGGACTGTGAAGCCCAGTTAAGTCCCGATACTTCATAGACGCCGTCGAGTGAAGACTCTCTTCTGTTCTTGATATTCATGTCGGTATTGAACGCATCCCACTGAACCATGGTGATAACGCCGTTCTCAATACTCATCTCGACATAATCAATATAACCCGTACGGTCAGCAGACAAAGTCTGGGCATAGTAAATTCCGTCGTTAAGTCCCGACAGTCTTACCTGATCGGATGAATCCTGATCAGAAGTCTGAAGATCGACACCATACGCTACCGGAATCTGGCTTCCCAAAGTCTGCTCAGCGATAACCGCTATCTGCTCATCAGTGATGGCGGAAGTACGTGTATCCCTTGGGGATCTTGTAAGGCCCGTAAGCTGAGCCGTGTTATAGTCGACTCCGACAAGAAGACATAAAGGATTACCCGTCTGGTGATCGGTGACCTCCACCTCAACAACATAACCCAAAGGATTACCCGAAGCGTCAATACCCTCATACACGTTGCTTACACTGCTGTAGCCTTCTATAAGCGAGCTCTGGACAGGTTCGTATGAAGATGCCTCAAGCACCTGATGATAATCCTCGTAATAACTTCTTTGCACACGCTGATATTCGTTACTGTTTGTCGCAAGAACTCCCAGCATGATAACAACAACGCTGAATATGGCAAGGCAGATCGCTTCTATCGTAAAACGGATGACATTATCACGACTGAACATGAACTCTGCCCTCCCCGCTTATACGAAGAACCTTGAATGCGTAATCGATGATCCCCGTAAGTATACTTGTAAGGACTGCAGGTATAACGATAAGATCTATACCCGTCGCCTTGAATGACATAAGGAATGTCAATAAAGCACATATGAAAGCCGATAATATCGAACGCAAGCCGAACGACTTAACATTCTCCTCATCAAACAGAAGATATGCTGCCGTAAAAAGCACGCCGGAAGTCAGAAGGAACATTCCCGTGAAAGCGGTCTCATTTCGAAGATCCCTGATAAGAAGAAGTGCCGTAAGCATTGTGATATAACAAAGAGGTCCGTAGAACCTGACTGCCTTTTTCACGATAAGGTATATGATTCCCGCAAGTATCATGAAAGCACAGGAAGTACCGATGAAAGACGGATATCTTCCCATAACGATCTCCGAAGTAAAATACTGTGAAAGATCCACTCCCGCGAAGCCTTTCGAGCCTGTAATAAGAGTTTTAAGCGAAGTTAAGGATGCACCCGGCATAGCAAACGCGGTTTCATTTCCCGGGAATACGATCCTTATAAACAATCTGCCGAATGCAGCTGCATTTACAAAAGAAGAACCTCTTCCTCCCGGGATCTGTCTTACTACTAAAGACGCGAATAAAACTCCCGAGAACGCGATGTATAGCGGCGTATCCGGAGGCAGCAGCAGAGCATAGGCAGCACCGCAGAACAAAGGATTCAGAACACTTCCGCGGCTTATCTTCCTCATTCTTGCACAGACATCGTCTGACAGCGCGAACAAAAGCGCACATGAAAGTATCAGGATCCCTGCGCGAAGGCCGTAATAAACGACAGCCGCAGCCATAACCGGGATAAGCGACAGAAGATGAGACGCATTAAAGTAAGCGTCGTTTCTGTCTGTATGAATAAAAGGAGCCTTATATCCGGTACTCATTCTGCACTCCACCCTTCGAAAGGAAGTGTCAGAGTGTCCCCTGACGGCTTCTTGCTCTCGGAGGTATTAACGATATCCGCAGAAAGCAACGATACGTCATCGATCCACTGTTTGTCTCCCACAGACAGAAATGGTGAAGACGAGGACTTTCTCTTTATTGCAGCAAAACCTCCGATAACATTTCCCATCATGATATGTGAGGGACAGATATAAGAACACGCACCGCAGTTGATGCACCTTGATACACCGGCCTTCAATGCAGCCTGTTCCTTACCGCAGTTTATAAGTCTGTAAAGAATGTCAGGCTCAAGCTTCATCGGGCACACATCAGCGCATCTTCCGCAGCCCGTACAAGGCGCATTAACCTCGGCAACATCCGTTATCATGCACACTCCCGATGTGGTCTTAATGATAGGCGTGATATCGGGATTATCAATCTGAATTCCCGTGAAGCAGTTACCCCACACGATAACCTTGGAAGAACTTGAAGCTCCGTTCACGGTATCAAAAAGCTCCGACACCGGCGTTCCGATAGGTGCCGTTACATTACGGAGAAGTCCGTTCTCCGTACTGATGCTTACCGTCCTTGAAGTAAGCGGCATGCTCTCCGATATAGCATTCCAGCACGCATAAACGGTAGAACAGTTGAAAAGAACCGCCCTGCATCTGCTCTCAAGGCTCTCTCCCTCCTCGAGGTTAACGTCATAGAGGGCTTTTGCCACCATGCGGTAATAGCCCTGAGGGTATCTGGGCTTCAGGTATATGAAGTTAAAAGCATATCCGGAATACTTCGAAAAGCTTCTCTCCATGGCACTTCTTAATGCCGTGATCTCGTTCTTGCGGTCCTTAGAGATAAGTATGTTGATTATGTGAAGCTTACAGGCACCTGCCATGGCAACGGCACCCATGATGATATGATCTGCATATTCGCAGAGCATAAGATAATCTGAATCCGCATACGGCTCGCTTTGAAGGCAGTTAACAAGAAGCTCTTTAACTTTCATTCTTCTTGCCCTGTTAAGCTTCACTATCGTCGGTATGCCTTCTCCGCCCATGCCGACGATACCTGCGTCACGGATGATTCCCATAACGGTAGCCGCACTGACATTAATGTTGTTTCTGGGTCTTACGGAAGGATGAAAAGTTCTTTTCCTGTCACCTTCAATGAATACTGCACGGCATGTTCTGCCGTCAGGAAGAATGATGGGCTTGATATCAGTGACCGTGCCTGATATACCGCTGTGGACCGGCACCGCCATAGTGCCGGGAGCAGGCGCACCTATACACTGACCTATAGTCACACTCTGCCCTATCTTTACCATCGGAACACATTCATCACCGCAATGCTGAAGCATCGGGAGGATCAGCCTTCTCGGGTAGACCCTCTCGAGCATAACATCGCGGTCAAAAGACGAACGCTTTGAAAAATCCAAAGCGTTGTAGCATAAGAAGATCTTCCGAGCTTTCTTATGGACTTGGCCTCTATCTGTCTGATTCTCTCTCTTGTAACTCCGAGGCTTCTTCCTACCTCTTCGAGTGTTCTCTGCTTATCGTCGTCAAGACCGAATCTCAATCTGATAACCTTAGCCTCACGCTCTGTAAGAAGATCCAATACCTTGATGAGATCTTCCTTAAGAAGCTCACGTGATACCTCATCATCAGGTGATACATACTCATCAGAAGGGATGAAGTCAACGAGGTGGGAATCCTCTTCCTCACCGACAGGCTTATCGATGGATACGGGATCCTGAGAGATCCTCTGAATATCCCTGATCTTATCCACAGGCATATTCATCTTCTCGGCAAGCTCATCGATAGTAGGCTCTCTTCCCAAGTCCTGAATAAGCTGACGCTGTACACGTGTAAGCTTGTTGATCGTCTCAACCATATGAACGGGAATTCTGATCGTTCTTGCCTGATCGGCAATGGCTCTTGTGATAGCCTGTCTGATCCACCATGTAGCATATGTGGAGAACTTGAATCCCTTGGAATAGTCGAACTTATCAACAGCCTTGATAAGGCCGATATTTCCTTCCTGGATAAGATCCAGCAGGCTTAAGCCTCTGTTCATATATTTCTTGGCGATGGAAACAACGAGTCTCAGGTTGGATTCAACGAGAGTATTCTTCGCATCCTTATCACCGTCCTGCATTCTCTGAGCGAGATCCTTCTCCTGCTCTGCATTAAGCAGCGGAATCTTACCGATCTCCTTAAGATACATACGTACGGAGTCGTCAACATTGATCTCTTCTGAAGCTGCTGCGGCGACATCATCACCTGCATCATCATCTTCATCAGTATCGGGAACGATCTTGATCTTCAAAGAAGCAAGCTTGGACATAAGCTTCTCCGATGTCTCGGGAGAAACATCCTTCTCGACCATAAGAAGATCGAACTCACCCTCGGTAATCGTATTTCCTCTTCCGGAAGCCATAAGCTTCAGCTGGGAAATAAGACCGCTTATATCGTCTCCGCCTTCAAAGATCTCCTCAGCCTTTGGAGCTTCAGCCTCGGGAGCTTTCTCAGCCTTCTTGGAGGACTTCTTCTTGGCAGAAGTTTCTTTCTTTGCAGGCTCTTCCTTAGGCTCAGCCGCCTTCTTGGAAGACTTCTTGGGAGCGGTCTTTTCCTTCTTGGAAGATACCTTCTTCTCAGAAGCCTTAGCTTCAGTCTTCTTGGAAGTCTTAGCTGTTGTTTCCTTCTTAGCTGCTGGCTTGGAAGAACTCTTCTTAGTCTCTTCCTTCTTATCATCCTTCTTGGCTGCTGTCTTCTTTGAATCGGAAGACTTGGAAGAACTCTTCTTTGTCTCTTCCTTCTTAGTCTCCTTCTTAGACTCAGCCTTCTTGGTTTCTGTCTTCTTTGTTGTTGTCTTCTTAGCGGCAGTCTTCTTGGACTCCGCTGCTGTCTTCTTGGTAGCCGTAGTCTTATTCCTCCGTTGATCCAACATCTTCTGTGAACACGACATTCACACTGCCATTCGCACCCGTTACTACGTAATGTCCGCCGGCACAATACATTCTGAGCATTACACCGTCATGAATATCCGTACGACCGTCTGCGATTTTCTCTGCCCTTAAGGCACAATAATTATTGAAAATGGTTTCTGCGTCTTGCTCTGTTAATTCTTCGTCTGTTACCGCATTAATATACTGGCATGTTTGTCCGAAGACGCTGAACCCATTATAGTAATCACCGCTTGTATCCGTAGTTATATCGACTGTTGCCACATGATCGAACACTGTACGGATATCTGATTCGATATCTGCACGAAGGGATATTCTCGACTTGTAGATAGGATAAGTAATACCGACTATAAGTGCGGTAATAACTACAAAACCGCTTATCAGGCCGATAACTACCTTCTTAGGAGCCTTTACATCCTTTGCCTGTACTTCGTACTCGTTCTTAACCTTATCTTCGCTGTTAGCCTTACGAAGATCTTCTCTTGCTATCTCCTTCTCGAGGCTCTCTGTTGAGAAAACTCTTGTCGCGTTATGCTTGGAAGCTCCCTCTGTTACCTCATACTTCTCATTAGGAAATGTTCTTCCTTCCGGATTGTTTAAGATCTCAACTGCTTCATCCGAAGGGAATACACAGTGACAAAATACGCACTCGCACTGGGAATCTCTGTCATCAAAAACTATAAGAGATCCGCAGTTCTTGCACATGCCTTGAATAATAGCCATCAATAACCGCCTTTACCTGTCTTTGTATCACACATTCAGGCGGTATTTATGCGCAAAAAGGCATAGTACCGCATTAAAGTGCACATTACATTATAGCGCGCTTTTTTCTGCTGTCAATATCAGAATACGTTTTTCTTCCTGAACAGCGCGTAACCTGCGCCGAAGAATACAGCCGCCCAGATAACAGACTTGATGTTATATTGAAGCTCAGCCTCTTCGAAAGTCACATATGCGCCCGGTATATCCTCAAGATCATCAGGATCGATAATATAAGCACCGATGTTGCCTGTCATAAGCGAATAATATGAATTCGCGAAAGAAAGACGTGATATCTTCTTGGGGTAAGCGAACATCTCGGAATCGGTGATCATAGAAGAGAATGAAGGAATAAACTCACTGCTTAATGCGGCGTTCGTTCCGACAAACAGAGTATGACCTACATACCAGCCTGCATTGAGATAACTGTCAGCGTCAAACTCCGCTCCTGCGGCACTGCCGTAATCAACGGAAATATTCTCAAGAGCCTCACTGTAAAGCTCCTCGTATTCATTGATCATCTCACGGTTATATGAATAGTTCGATGCCATCATAGAGAAAAATCCCAAGGAGAACACGAATGCGATACAGATTACCATCGTGCCGGCTCTGCTCTTGATAAGAAGTGATATTGCAGTAAACAGTATCGATGTTGCCATTACCGACAGTAAGAGCGTAAGAGCTCTTAACAGCATCTCACCGTGGTTGATATCACATCCCAAGCTTGTCATGGCACAACCCGTAAGACCGCCTAAGATATACATGACAGATAAAGCAACGGTTACGGAAAGCTGCGTGAGAACCGCAGAACCGAATATATCAATTCTCTTATGACCCGCGGTAAGCTTATTTCTGATAAAACCGTCCTTATAATCCCTGCCTATAAACAACGGGATGAAGATGGCTATCGCAAGCGGGATCCTCTCGATAAAATAAGATATAACGTACCATGTAAAATATCTTACATTTGTCTTGTCGACATCTATGCCGTCTACTCCAACTTCCCCGACAAGAAGATTGATGACCAGTGCTGCGACAAGCGGGATGATAAACGCCAGTCCCATAAGGACCCAAAGGAATTTACTCTTTAATAATCTGTGGTATTCAAACTTAAGCAGCTCAGCCATTCTTATTACCTCCGACCATCTCGACATAGAACTCCTCAAGATCCGTCTCGACAGTCTTTAAGTCAGTGATCTTGATTCCGTTATCCCTTGAAAGGATACAAACATCAGTGATATCGACTTCACCGTGGATCGTAACCTTATCAGGATTGGTAACTGTCTCGGCCTTATAGCCGTGGGTATTAAGAAGCGTGTTAAGAGCAGCGGCATCGCTCGCAGAGATTATCATGAGCTTCTCACCTGCGTGCTCGATATCATATGCCGAACACTCACGGATGATCCTGCCGTCATCAATAAACGCGAACCTTGTGGCAAGCTTGGAAAGCTCTGAAAGAATATGGCTTGAGATAATGATAGTTATCCCCTTCTCACGGTTAAGCTTGATCAGAAGATCTCTTACTCCGATAATTCCCTGAGGATCAAGACCGTTGATCGGCTCATCCAATATAAGAACATCGGGATCGCCTACCATAGCCATCGCAATTCCGAGTCTCTGTCTCATACCGAGGGAGAACTTACCTGCACTCTTCTTTCCCGTATTATCAAGACCTACAAGTCTTAAGATCTCCTTTACCGAACCGTCGATCTTAAGGCCTAAGTTCATATACTGAAACTTGATATTCTCCTCGGCAGACATATTCGAATAGATTGAAGGGATCTCAACGAGTGCTCCGACAGAACCTAATCTGTTTTTGTCGAATCCGTATTCTATAGATCCTGACTTGGGGACCTGCAGTCCGGTAAGTATTCTCATGATAGTGGTCTTTCCCGCGCCGTTCTTACCGACCAGACCGTAAATATCACCCTTATCAACCGTGAAATTTACATCGTGGAGAACCTGCTTATTGCCGTAGCCTTTGCAGACTCCCGATGCCTTGATCATCATCTCTCCCATATACCTTCTCCTATCAAAAAATCGAGATAAGTATAACATAAAGGGCCGTTACTTGAACGGCCCCGTGATTCTTCAAAATAGGTAATTTTGTAAGATTTGATGACTGATCACATATTCTCATTCATAAGCATCTCAATAGCATTAGATGCTCCTTCCTCATCCCCGCCTTCGACCGTTACGGTTACAGTATCCCCGCATCTTACATCAAGCCCTATAAGCGCCATAAGCTTCGTGGCAAGTACGCTGTTGCCGCTCTTGCTTACGGTCACTGTAGTTCCGTTAAACTCCTTTACCTTCTTCCCGAGAAGAACTGCAGGCTGGGCCTGTATGCCGTCAGGATCCTGAATCTTATATTCAAACTGCTTCATATCAGTCAACACATCTCCATAGATAATGCCCGAATAAGAAGGGCAGATCTTACGACCTGCCCTATTCTATTTCAAAATCATTAAACGCTTCTTATTATTATCGTGAACAAACAGTTAATAATAGCTGCCGTTACTTTGAAAGATCTATGCTTCTTACCTTGTCCCTGACTTTAAGCACCGAAGGCGGTGATACTGACAGCTCGTCGATACCCATCTTAAGGAATCTTTCCGTAAGCGAAGTATCTGCTCCGAGCTCGCCGCAGATACCGATCCACCTGCCGTTATCATGCGCAGCCTTCGCCGCCATTTCGATGAGTCGCAGCACCGCTTCGTGATGTGTGTCTACGAACCTCTCGATCTTCGGATTCTGTCTGTCACACGCGAGCGTATACTGCGTAAGATCGTTGGTGCCTACAGAGAAGAAATCGACCATAGGCGCGAGCTTATCGCTTATAACTGCCGCTGCCGGAGTCTCAATCATGATGCCGAGCTCGATGTTGTCGGAATACGGGATTCCCTGAGTATTAAGCTCCGCCTTGATGATGTCACAAAAACCCATGATCTCGGAGATCTCGCTCTCAGAAGTGATCATCGGGAACATGATTCCGAGGTCACCGTAGACAGACGCCCGGTACAAAGCGCGCAGCTGAGTCTTGAATATCTCGGGACGCGTCAGGCAGATCCTTATCGCACGGATACCCATCGCGGGATTCTCTTCATCATCGAGATTAAAGTAATCGACCTTCTTATCCGCACCGATATCAAGCGTTCTGATGATTACCTTCTTCCCCTTCATCGATTCGAGTACATTCTTATAAGCCTCAAACTGCTGCTCTTCCGACGGGAAATCCGAATTCTCAAGATACAGGAACTCAGATCTGAACAGACCGATGCCTCCGCCGTCGTTCTCGTTTACAAGAGGGATATCCTTAGGACCGCCGATATTACAGAACACATTGATCTTGGTTCCGTCAACAGTAACATTCTCCTTGCCGATCAGCTCCTTAAGTCTGCTCTTCTTCTCGAGGTCCTCATCGCGCTTCTTAGTAAGTCTCGCCACAGTCTCCTCATCCGGATTCACGAACACTTCGCCCGTATAGCCGTCGACGCAGATCTGCTGTCCGTCGGCAATTCCCTCGAGGAACTCCTTACCGAGCCCGATAACAGCGGGGATATTCATGTTACGCGCAAGGATTGCCGTATGTGAATTGGAAGATCCGTAAGCGGTCGCGAATGCGAGCACCTTCGTCTTATCAAGAGAGACCGTCTCGGATGGCGCGAGGTCATCAGAACATACGACCATCTTATCTCCAGTAAGCTCGCTGCTTGCACCGTTATCCGCAAGGCAGTTCAGAAGCCTGTCGGAGATATCCTTGATATCCGCGGCTCTTGCCTGGAAATAGCTGTCATCCATGGCGGAGAACTGCGCAGCAAATGTATCGCGCGCCGATGCAACTGCGAATTCAGCATTAACAAGTTCGCTGTCGATCATGTCATTGATCGCATCGTTATAGTCCTCGTCCTCGAGCATCATCATGTGTACCTCGAAGATCGCAGCTTCCTCCTCGCCTACATCGGCAAGCGCTTTCTCGTATATAGCCTGCAGCTGTTCGGTCGCTTTTTCCTTGGCTGAAGCAACACGTGCCTTCTCAGCCTCGGAATCCGTTATGCGTACCTTTTCGACGTTCGTGGTCTGCCTTTTAAATACAGACACATTACCGATCGCCACGGCACCGTAAACGCCTTTACCCGTATACTTGATCATAGGTATCCTCCTTATCGAAGGTGATTATCAGTAATCAGAGATTCTCGTTCAGGAACGCCTCGATAGCAGCTGCAGCCGCATCCTCGTCGCCTCCCTCGATCTTGACCGTAACGGTATCGCCGCACTTAACACCGAGTCCCATCAGTGCCATGAGCTTGGTAGCCGCTGCTGACTTGTCACCCTTCTCGATGGTTACGACGGTGCCCTCGAACTCTTTTGCCTTCTTGCCGAGAAGACCTGCGGGACGTGCGTGAATACCTACGGGATCCTTGATCGTGTACTCGAACTGCTTCATTTTTGTTGTCCTCCTATTTGTAAATATTCTTAAATTCCTGTAACTCCTATTTGTAAATATTCTTAAATTCCTGTAATGACGGGTACGACGGTATCGCCCCGGGCTTCGTAATAGTCACGGCGCAGTACCTGTTAGCAAAAGCAGCACCTTGCGACAGTTCTTCTTCAGTAAGTTCCGGCAGATCATTCACGGTCACGCCTATGGACTTTAAGTACCACAGAAGCGAGCCGATATATGCATCCCCCGCGCCCGTCGTATCCACAGCCTTGACCTGTACGCCTTCCGCCTGCCCCGAAGCCTTGGCTGTCTTAAGCACGGCACCGTCCTTGCCTCTCGTGTAAACGATAAGCTTCACTCCCTGCTCGAAAAGCTCATCCGCAGCATCCTTAATCTCCGTCTTGCCCGTGATGAACTCTATCTCCTCATCAGATAACTTCAGTATGTCAGCCTTTGGTATGAACTCCTTTACCGCCGCACGCAGATCTTCTTTGGTCTTCCACAAAGGGAATCGAAGATTCGGATCGAAGCTTATGAGCGCACCCCTGGCACGCGCCTTCTCTATAGCCGCCCTGTGCGCATCCTTCATCGGGAAATCGCCCAAGGACACGCTGCAGAAATGAAGTGCGAAAATGTCTTCGAACATCCCATCTTTTATCTCTGAATCTTTAAGCAGCATATCCGCAGAAGGATTTCTGTAGAACGAGAATGTCCTGTTGCCGTCTTCCTCCAGGCTTACAAAAGCCAGAGCTGTATTCGCCTCATCGGTCTGTATAACATCGGATGTATCGATACCCGCGGTGCGAACGCCGTGACCTGATCGAACGAACAACCTGTCTTATCGGGAATAAAATCGATAAGAGCCTCGCCGATCGCGACAAGCTTCATCGGCTTGTCCCCGAGCGTATAGACGATAGCATTTGCATCACACTCGAAAGTAACATCCGCATCCGGATAGAATCTCGAGCTTAAGACGAATCTTCCGCCGTTGATATAGATCTCGACTGAAGATGTATCGAGGATTATCCTCATATCGTTGAACTGACCGATACGGACCCTTCTTATATCACGCCCGTATCCCCAGCCTTTGCCCTCATCGAACTTAAGCACTGCGGCGCCGTCTACTACTTTAATCTCAAAGCCTCCGAAGGATGCACGCGTGAATCCCTGATCTGTGATCACGATATCGCATGGCAATGTGATCTCTGTCTTCTGCCCTGCCGCACACCTTATGCGCGAAGAACGAAGATTAACCAACTCATCTATCGGGTTCTGGCAGATGCCGCCGTCATCAGCGACACTTAACACACGAGGCAAAGTAAGACAATGC
>CADAXO010000007.1 GCA_902791885.1 Oscillospiraceae bacterium
TTTTTCCGTTCACCTTATGCATCACAAGATGAGCTAACTTAAGATTGATCATCATAATCACAATCCCGGCAAAAATCAGCACAACTGACAACACATCAAAGCTTATAAACTGTCCCGCCCTTATCAGAACAGCAACACTAACCGGCAGGCAGATCAGACTCGTGATAAAACTCGGGATATATTTGCGGATATAAACCGTCTGACCTATATGAATCAGAAAATGTGCGGCAATGGAAAGAAACACTCCGTACCACAATGCATACAGCACATCGCATGGCAGATAATAAGCCAATAAGCTGATTCCGAAGATCGGGATAAACTCTTCATACACCGCTGCCGCGAATCCGGACGTTGTGATATTACGGTATGCATTCAACAACTTCGGAAACCTGTCAAAAAGCCACGGATTCTTCCTGAAGAAAGACCCGAACCCAACAACCTCTTCCATATCATGAAAGATAAAGATAATCGGCAGCAAAAGAAGATACTCTCTCATATACACCTCGCATGTGACACACTTGTGTATTTTTGTGATTATGTTACGATGTACCATAAGCGAAGTAAACAGATAAGGCAAAAGATACACAAACTCGCGTAAGTGTGTCTTTTCGAAGGGAGCGGGCGTAATGAACACGACAACAAATCCGTCGGCCATAAGATCCAGAAACGAGATTACCAAAGCGCTTCTGAAGCTCATGGGAAAGTACCCCTACAGCGAGATCACGGTTACGCAGATCGTGATGGAGACAGACCTTGTCCGAAAGACGTTCTACAGGAACTTCACTTCCAAGGATGACGTTCTCGAAGCGATCATAAACAGCGCCATTATCGAGTACACGGATGCACTCGTGGAATCAGACGAGGACCCGCTTACCGTAATTTTCACTTTCTGCGAGAAGAACCGGAAACTTCTTAAGATTCTTCACAAAAACAATATGCTTTATCTGCTGCTTCTTAAACTCAACGAGACCCTGCCGAAGGTCAGCGAGACTACAGATAAGGAGAAGAATCCTTTCGCTAAGCTTATGACAGGACTTGAGCCTGACTACCTTATCGCATTCAATGTAGGCGCTGTTTGGAACGTCATCTTCAAGTGGGTCGACCGTGGTATGACCGACCCGCCGGAGAAGATCAAAACGACGATAGAAGATTATCTTAAAAGACTTAATTAAACTTCTATTGCCATATCCTTTCGAAGCAGCCAGATATAGCGCGACTTGACCTTAATACCGGAAGCTTCAACAGCAGCGGCATACAATTCAAGCTGTTCAGCGTGACGCTTCTTAACTTCCTTAACGATCTCATCAGGATCATCCGTCTTGATATAGTCAGTCTTATAATCGATGATCACAGCCGCACCGTCATCGTCGATATACATCGCATCCAAAGTACCCTGCACAAGCTTATAATCGTCACGGTCAGGATTGATTCGGATAGAGCATACCAATTCACGCTCGCGTTCTGCACGGCCGTCGGCATCAGCTTTTACTAAAGCCTTGCACAATTCACTTGCAGCAAAAGCACCGATATTCTTCGAGAACTTTCCGACAGCATCACGCTCGTTCTCATTAAGTATCCCCTCAGAGACAAGTGCATCCAGCTCATCATCGACAGACACACCTTCAGCAATACGAGGCAGATCAATAAACCTCATCGTCTTATGAACGGCGGTACCAAGAGCCGAACCCGACAGGCCGCCCTTCTCGCCGATATAGTGGTCAGCATCAGGAACAATAAGGTTGATCGCTCTCTTAAGATCACCTTCCGCATCAGAAGCATGCTCTTTCGTGAAAAGCGATTCCTCTTCTCTCTTCATCGCCGACACTGAAGTCTTCGCAGGGGCATTCATCGCATCTTCATAGCGGTATGGATCGAACTTAGGCATACCTGATTCATCAGCACCAATGCAGCCGTAAATCTCCTGTCTTCGAAGATCAGCTTCGCTACCGGTATATGCGGGTGCTTTAGCAACAACCGGGAAAGCTTCAGCAGACTCATCATCAGAAGGTTCCATAACATCTGAGACAGTCTTAACAGTCACCTTTACACCTTCGAAGCCGGACCTGTAAGAGAACATCGCTTCATTAAGACCGCAGATCTCCTTAAGGTCTGAAGAATCCGGCGAGAGTTTCATTCGAATGAGTGCGCTCAACATAAGCTTATCGATACCGTACATCCCCGCATAGAATTCACGTGACAGCTTGCGACCTTCCGAAAGCAAAGGCGTCAGCACAGAAGATCCGAGCGTCGGAGATGACAGATCCATACGTCTTATGAAACACAGATTTTCTTCAGCTCTCGTAAGCGCAACATACAGAAGTCTCATATCTTCCGCATTCTCTTCGAGTCTGTTCTCTTCCTTTACAATAGCCTTCTCCAAAGAAGTCGATGCATAAGAAGTTTCCTCCTCATAATCATCAACAACGAATTGCGGTCCCTTAGGGTCATCAGGCGACAATACACTCCCCGACTTAAAACTAATATAACCATTAGTATCCTTTTCATTCGAGCCGTCGACATCAACTACGATGACGCACTTATTCTCGAGGCCTTTACTCTTGTGATAACTCATGCAGCGCACAAGATCCTCACCGCCAAGATCAAACTCAATCGCGGCATCATCATCAAGTTTGGACTGCATCTGATCGATCACGTCAGAGACTTCAGTAAGATCACTTCCACGCTTAAGGAAATTACTGCACAGCCATCTCTTAAACAGATCGAGCTTATTGACTTCATACGGAGCCTCCTGCATCAAAGTTGCCTTAATGCCTGTGCGCACATAAACCAACTCAATAAGTTCACCGATATCACGAATAACACTCTCGGAGCGCAGATCATCAATAGCGTCGAGCATGATACGGCACCTATTCCTAATATTCTCATCCGGACCGTTATCTGCATAATTACGAACCTTGATAATCAGGTTCATCTTCTTATACTCAACAGGCGCGAATCCGACGATCTCAGCAAGCTCATCAAGAACAAAGTTCGAGAACCTGTAAGGAGCAAGAATAACACCTGCAAGACATTCATCACGATACTCATTCGCGAGCACTTTGATAAGATTACACATACCGATTATCTCGTTATCTGAGAACAGCGGCTTCTTATCCAAACATCTCGCACTGATACCGAACCGTCTAAGATGAGCAGCCGCTTCCTTAGCCGCATTGTTAGTTCTCGTCAGCACAAAGATATCTTTCTTCTCATATCCGGCATCAAGGTATTCCTGCACCTTGGTCCTTATCTCAGATACGAGCATCTCGATCTGATTAACATCACTCTCGATGATGCCCTCATCATCTTCCGTGAAGTTCTTATCTTTCTTCTTCGCGTTGATAAGAATAACTTCCGGCAGCGGTCCGTCCTTCGCACCCTCGGGAGCATTAAGTTGATGATTACCGCCTTCGTAATCAATCTCAGCCGCACCGCCGCTCATGAGTTGGTCAAAGATCTCATTAACAAAAGACAGAACCTGAGGTGTACTTCTGAAGTTACAGTTAAGGCCCATCAGCTTACCCTTGGAAGGATCCTCACTATACACTTCAGACTTACGGATAAACATCGCAGGGTTTGCATTTCTGAACTTATAGATACTCTGCTTAACATCTCCTACACAGAAGACATTATTATCTGCGATCTTCTCCACGACAGCATCCTGCAGTGACGTATTATCCTGATACTCGTCGATATAGATCTCTTTAAACTTATTACGGTAAAGTTCACTCGCTTCCTTCGTCTTCAGAATACGAAGGCACATATGCTCCTGGTCGGAATAATCAATACCGCGAAGGTCACGCTTATACCCGCTGTACCTTCCGTCCATATCCTTAAGCAACGCCGCGAACGCTCTCGCACACGACGTCCTCCTTAACTGCATGGAAAGCAACTCTGAAGAATCAAACTCATCTACAACATCGTAATCGGAATTGATGGCAAACGGTGCTGCCGCATCCTTATATCCTGACTTCGCACGTATGCTCTCGCCCGCTTTCTTATGTGCATCGGTCATCTTCATACCGACCGCAGCTATAGGGCCGAACGCGACCTTCAGCTCAGGGTCGAGTTTATTCTTATTAGGCAGAGTCGGAAAATCCGCATAATCGATCCTAAAGACATCCGCATAGAATCCTCTGATCGCCTCATACCTGTCAGACTGTTCTTCATATGTATCCACACAAGCCTTAAGTCTGCTCAGGAAACCTGTCATAGCAGGCGACAGATCAGAACATCTGTCACAGGCAGGACCGACACTTCTTATCAGGCGATCCTGCAGCTGAACATACTTATCCATTCCAATAACGGAACCCGTCTCATCAAGCCTCTGCCGATGCGCGATCACACCGTCAACTACATCAAGATAATCCGGAAGACTGCGAAGTTTGCCGTAAGCCTTCTCCAGCGCATCAACCAAAGGTGCCTCACTCTTGCCATTACCCATCGAGAAAAGAAGGTTAAGGAAATCCTCCCTCTCCTGCTCAGAGATATCACCTTCCGCGATCCTCTCATACACAGCCATGATCGCATCATTCGCTGCCTGTCTCTTAAACATATTGAGAGTAGTCTCATCAAGAACCGCACTGCCCGGGGCCAACGCATCTTCATCTTCAAACATGTAACCCGCTTCACTCACGACGCGGTTACAAAAACTGTTCATCGTCTGGATATACGACACAGAGATCTTATCTATCTGTGACTTAATATGAGCTCTGTCGGCGCCGGGTTCAGACATCGCCTTACGAAGACTCGCTTCGATCTTCTCTCTCATATGAGAAGCGGCATCCTTCGTGAACGTAACTACAAGAAGCTCGTCAATATCAAGCTCCTTGTTGATGATCTTCGATGTGATCCTCGCCGCAAGCACGGTCGTCTTTCCCGAACCCGCCGCTGCGGATACGAGTATATTCGATCTTCCTGCATCTATTATAGCCTGCTGTTCGCCTGAAAACTTAACCATATCACTTACCCTGCTTCCACGATTTATCTAACATAGCAACTTCATCCGAACTCGGCTTATCGTCAATGTTAAGAAGTCTTCCGCATGCACCCTTGAAACTGCAGAACATACACGCTCCGTCGTACTCACTCGCCGTCAGCTTGGCAGCACCCTTACCCTGCGCGATCTTCGAGCAAGTCTCCTCGAGCTTCTGTCCTGCATACTCGATCATAGGCTCGATATCATACTTCTTCCTGCTCGCACTTAAGTACTCGAACAACTGCGGCTTCTTGCCCTTGTCAGCCTTCTTCGTAGGCAGGTAGATGCCGATATATCCGACATCATCCACCTTCGTTCCGGGCTGCTTCTCAAGTCCGTACGCATAAGCGAAAAGCTGGATCTGCACACCGTCAGCAAGCTTCTTGCCTTCCACTTCCTTAGCATAGGATTTATAGTCAACGACTCTTAAGAGTCCGTCTTCATTCTTATCCACTCTGTCGATAGAACCCTTGAACTTAAACTCGAATTCGATACCATCAGCTGTCGTGGTGATATCGATCTTATGCTCGAAGTCTTCCACCTTCACCTCGAACGCATCCGGTCTGTATCCTGATGCCTTATAGTAGTCAAGCATCGCGGGATAAGCCTTACTGAATATCCTCTTAACCTTAAGACCCGGATATACCGCATACCTGATCGAGAACTTATCAGGATTCTTGATCTGCTCATCAGCAACAGCTCTTCTGAAATAATCATCAGCGAGCTTCTCTATCTTCTCCGGTACAGCCTCATCGATAATCTGATCGATCGTCTTATCAGAAAGTTCTTTCTTAACATCGCTCATCGCGAATTCGAACATAGAATGGCTCAGGCTTCCGAACTCATTACCCTCCACCTTGGTTCCGTCAGTTCTTACCTTGATACGCAGTGCGTGATCAAGCATATACTGCAAAGGACATCCGTTATACTTCTCGATTGAAGATACACTGCAGGTATTCCTTCCGGACAGAAGCTGATTCATGTGCGAAGGAGTTATAAAACTCGAGTTCTCATCCGAAGCATCATGACGTCTCTGAACAGGATCGCCATATACAGGAGTCTCGAATCCTCCGGTAGGAATCGGATACTCATCCTCACCTTCCTGAAGTGCTCTTCTTATGTATGTGAATACAGAGCTCGGCATCTCAGAAGCCGGCGTGATAAAGCAAAGCTTATCCGACGCACAGTTAAGAAGAAGCGACGCTTCAATAAACTCCTGCCTTGATCTCATCTGAACCTTATCAGGAAGTCCCAAAGCCTTAAGCTTAGTTGAAGGCAATATACCTTCACGAGAAGACTTGTGAGGGAAGTTCTCAGCATTCGCACCAAGGATATAAAGCACCTTACAGGATGTATAAACAGACGATTCAACCGATGTGATCTGAACGGAATCAGCACACAGAGGAATGCTTCCCGATGCCTTATTTCTCATGTCAGTCTTGATCAAAGATGCGAACTGTTCGCGAGTAATCTCAACCTCATTAAGTTCGCCCGTCAATGATGACAGAAGATCCATGATCTCCGTATAGCCTTTGACGATTGCCAGAGCTGTATCCTGATCACCGCGGTCAATGAATTCATCGCGTAAAGCTTCGACCTCTTTCTTAAGACCTCCAATATATCCGGCAAGTGTCTCAGCCTTACCTGCGATAGTCGTCTTCGCATCAATCGCATCCGTGATTCCACTTAACGGAACAAGCACCTTCTTAACTATATGCTCATACAGATATGAAGGTCCGTCTACAATGAGTCTTCCGTTATCAAAGACCTTAAACTCATCCTTCTTTATCTGTTCGCCGTCCGACTCGAATGTAAGTTTATAGAAATTCTCGTTGAACAGTCTGCTCCTGTTACGGATATTCTCGCGGAGAAGATAATTATCGAATACATCGACAAGATCTCTTCTGGCACCTGTAAGCACACCGGTACGAAGAATCTTCAGCACAGAATTCGCATCGTAATCATATATCGACAGATCAAGAAGACCGATCACAAATCTTACGACAGGCGTATTCATCAGTATGACCTTCTTATCGATAAAAGCCTGCAGATCAAACAGACTGAAAATACTCTTGATTCGCTCCTTATAATCGTCATCAACACACAGTATCCTGATGTCACTATAGCGGTACTTCTTATCAACACGCACAAGCTTATTGATCTCGTTCGCCACATAAGACACGGCATCATCATGATAAGCATAAGAAAGCAGCTTGACCGAATCATCCTTCGGCATCGAAGACACATTCACATTCATGTCACCGCGGGCATAATGCCTTGCAATAACATTCAGCCTGTTATCATCCTCCTTCTCGAAAACAGAAGGCTCGCAAACCGTTCCTCCTGCACCCTCAAGGTCAGAAATCGTATTCCGTCCGAACTCACTGAAAGCACCGTCGTCACCCTCGCTTGAAGAAGACGCATATACGATAACTTCAGCACCGGCATCAGACAGAGCTTTAATGAGTCTTCTCTCCTGAGGTGTAAGGTTACGTGCACTGCCAAGACCTGTTATTACAAATCTCGACTTAACAAAAGAAGCGAGCGGCTTATATCGTGAAGGTACGCCATCAACTAAAGTCATTACAGCCTTAGCCGCAGCATCAGGTAAAGTCTCATCAACAGGAAGTCCGTATTTCTTACCCAGCTCATCTGTTCTTCTCATAAGAAGCAACATCTCGGTAAGCTTACCATCGTTATCCCCTTCACTGTCGATAAGTGCTTCGATCTTATCTGCACCGATATCATAACGATGGAAGTCACCTATCAGATTGACCAACATATCGACATATTCGAAGTGGCGGCGCAGGCGGTTAAAGTTCGGAAAATCAGATGGCGAATCCGTCAGCACACGATAGATGAGATTACGAAGAACCGAATCATCAGAAAAAGATTCCTTACCCGTCATCGACAGGATCTTATACGACAAACGGACAAAACTTAAAACATCTATATCGAGTGTTCCCGCACTGACGGGTCCGAATGAAGTTGCTATATCCTCTGAAGAAGACTTCCCCTTAACCAGGCGATCGAACACCAGTCTTTCCACCGAAGCTTTAACGGACTCCGGCACGATAAAGACGGTCTGCTGCCCCTTCCTCACAGACTTCATTTGCTCTTCAACTGCAAACTCCGTCACAGGCTTATATGTTGTATAAGGAATGATCTTGATCATACAAAAACCGCCATGAAGTGATATTACAATCATTATACCTCATGACGGTTTTTAAACTGTCCTATTAAAGTCGCTTATCAGATCTTATCGATATTCTTTCCGTTGATCTCACGAAGCGTTACACCCTTGGCGGCAAGCTTGGCCTCGATGGCTTCCTGCTCCTTCGAACGCTTGATCTTCAGCGTTGTTGTCTTGATCATGTCCTCTTCGGAGAACACGTAATTATGTACGATCTTATAAGAAGGCATCTTGTGGTTTACTATGCGCATCTGATCATCAAGATACTCTGCGATCTGATCGTCATTGGCATCCTTCTCAAGTCCGAGTTCTCTGCCGATCGCCGCACGGTCGATAAGAAGCTTCGCGGTAATATCGATCTGACCTCTGTCATTACCGGCACCCCATACGAACGCCTCGGTAACGCCCTTGATCTCTGTGATCAAAGACTCGATCTCCTCAGGGAACGCCTTCTTGCCTGACGTAAGAACGATCATAGACTTAACGCGTCCTGTGATATGGATCGAACCCTTCTTATCTATATAACCCATGTCACCTGTGTGGAACCAGCCGTTCTCATCGATGACTTCCTTCGTTGCTTCCTCATTCTCGAAGTAGCCCTTCATTACGCAGTCTGACTTCGTGATGATCTCACCTACGACATTGGCACCGGTCTCCTCCGTATCGATCGCGGCAGTGATTCCGACCAACGGGCGTCCTACGCTTCCATGGACATTGCATACCTCATTCGTAACCGAGATAACAGGTGAAGTCTCCGTGAGACCGTAACCCATGAAGAAGTCGATACCGAAGTTAGTGAATGCATCAATATATCTCTTATCGATACCTGCGCCTCCGATAACTACCATTCTCATGTCGCCGCCCAGGTTATCGAGTATCTCCTTGAAGACAGCGCGTCTCAAATCAAGGCCGCACTTCTTAAGGAACTTGGTGACAGGCACCATTACGTTGATAAGCTTTTCCTTACCGGACGCCTTGATGCCCTCCTCGATCTTGGAATAGATATTCTCGTACAGAAGCGGCACTGAGATACATACCTCGGGATGCCACTCTTTAAGGTTCTTTACAATATAACGAAGTCCGTCCGAAAGGCAGAGACATCCGCCTACATACAGGATAAAGAAGTCACAAGTATTCTCGAAAGTGTGATGCAGCGGCAGGATCGAGAACGCACGGTCTCCCGCAAATACCGGCAGTGTCTGCTGGATGCAGTAAACGTTAGTACAGATATTTCTGTGAGTAAGAAGCACGCCCTTACTCATGGATGTCGTACCTGAAGTAAACAGGATGATTCTGGGCTCATCGGATGAGATGGGTGTCTTCATGAATGAGTCGTCACCCTTTTCGCGCAGGGCCTTGCCCTTTGCGATAAGCTCATACAGGTCCTCGAAGCCGTCCAGGGAAAGATCCTCCCCCTTGCCGAGGCCGTCCTTGTACATGCACACGAACTTCTCGACACAAGACTTGATGCTGCCTTCCTTCTGCTTACCTGCGATCGACACCATCATTGCGTGATGCTTCTGCTGATAGAAGATAACCTTTGCCTGGGATCTCTCGAGCAAAGCGATAAGCTCGTCTTCCGGAAGCATCCTGTCGAGCGGAACGCCTACGGAATCCGTGTCGAGGATCGCATTGTAGCAAAGGTGCCACTCATATGAATTAGCGCCGACAACTGCAAGGCGCTCTCCCTTATATCTGCTGTTAAGAATATATGTGCCGAGGCTCTTGATATCGTCACCGTACTCGGCGAAAGTCCTGTGTGTCTCGGATTCCTTGGGATTTCTTCTGAATATAAAAGCATCGAGAGCAGCATGCTTCTCGCAGGCATCCATCATCAGGTCGCGGATGTTCTCATGGTACTCCGCCTTATATATAGCTGTGCCGGTTATCTCGCGCATTACGACCTCCGTTCAAAACTATAAGATATTAACATTTTGAGATTTTTAAGTCTATAAAGTTTGACTAAAGAATAATAAACGATATTATTAATGTATCATTTGTGAAAATTAACACTGTTACAGAGGCTTTTATGGCAGAAAACAAGGCTAAGGAAACCAATACTCAGGACAAGCACAAGCATCTCGACGAGAAGTATCCCACCAAAAGAGGAATCAAGGCTCATCTTGCCAAGATAGGCTTCCTTTTCCTTGCAAGCGTTCTTACCGACTTCAAGTGCGTAGGCAGGGAAAACTTTCCCAAGAATAACCCTTACGTAGTTGCTGCCAACCACCAGTGTTTCGCTGACGGCGTACTCATCGACAAGTTCCTCCCCAGAGGTCACTTCAAGTGGATGTGCGCACTCGTAGGAGCCGATCTCGAGACTGACTACGGCTCACTCGGAAGACTCATTATGCAGGTCGGAAGAGGCATCGCCGTAGACCGTTACGGCAACCCTGTACGAGGCCTCATCAAGGCTAAGAAGGAAGTCGAAAAGGGAAACATCTGCTTCGTATTCCCGGAAGGCACGAGAACACACGACGGTAAGCTCGGTCCCATGAAGGACGGCGCCGCTTATATCGCAGTTAAGGCAGGTGTACCCCTTGTCCCCGTTTATATCTCGGGAGCATATCAGATCTGGCCCAGAACACAGAAGTGGCCACACCCCTGGAAGGCACCTTTCAAGAGAAAGAAGCTCAGGATCTATGTAGGCAAACCTATCTACGGCAAGGACTACGACAATGATGCCCACAAGGTCACCGATGCCTTCAGCAAGTGGATGCACGACATGGAGATACTTCACATCGATCCGGACCTCGGCTGATTATGTAATTTTTTATTTACATATAGTTTTAAACTTTACCTCCTGCGAGTTGTTATCATTATAAGTGGATAATAACTCTCACGGAGGTATTTATATGGAAGAGAAAATGCGTCTCGTAACAAGAAGCGACTTTGACGGTCTGGTATGTGCAATGCTCTTCAGAGAGCTCGACGTGATCGGAGAGATCAAGTTCGTTCATCCCAAGGATGTTCAGGACGGCAAGGTAGAACTGTCCAGCAACGACATCACTACCAACCTTCCGTTTGACCCCAGAGTCGGTATCGCATTCGACCATCACGAGAGTGAACTCTCACGTAATGATATGGAAGCCATCAAGGAGCAGTACATCTGCTACGTGGCAAAGTCCGCAGCACGTGTCGTATATGATTACTACGGCGGTGCCGAGACATTTAAGACAGTAACAACAGAGATCATGGAAGCTGTAGATAAGGGCGATTCCGCCGACTTCACGGCTGATGAGATCTTAAACCCCGAAGGCTGGGTACTCATGAACTTCCTCATGGATGCAAGAACAGGTCTCGGACGTTTCCATGATTTCAGAATTTCCAACTACGCGCTTATGATGGAACTCATCGACTACTGCGTAGACCACACTATCGATGAGGTCCTCGCACTCCCCGACGTTAAGGAGAGAGTAGATCTTTACTTCGAGCAGCAGGAGTTGTTTAAGCAGCAGCTTCGCGACACAGTCGTTATCCACGACAAGGTAGCTGTCATCGACCTCCGTCCCCTGGAGACCATCTATGCAGGCAACCGTTTCATGGTATATGCGATGTGGCCTGAAGTTGAGATGAGCGTTCACGTTGCATGGGGCTTCAAGAAGCAGAACACTGCGGTCATGATTGGTAAGTCCATTATCAACAAGGCAGGCACTCTCGATATCGGTCAGCTCTGCCTCGACTACGGCGGAGGCGGACATCCTAACGCAGGTACATGTCAGCTTGACAATGACAAGGTCGATGATGCACTTCCTGATATCATCGCAATGCTCAATACGCATCCTTAACAGATCAAAAGTTCACCGCCGGTGATTTATGGATCTTTATTACTGCCTGACATTTACATTCTCGATAGCCGCGACTTTCATATGCCTTTCTGACTTCTGTTTCGTTAAGGTTCAGAATACTATGGGCAAGACCCAGAACAGGTTCTTCGTTATCCTGTTGTGGATCGTCGCGCTTAACGGAATATGTACAACATTGACAGGCTATTATTCGATCTATGCCGATAAATCCGAACTTGCTTTATATGTTATGGATCAGTCAAGGTATTTCTACTTTGTGTTCCATACCGCACTTGCACCGGTATTCTTCTTCTATATCTCGCACGTATGCGGCGTTGTCTTCAGATCGAATTCCAACAAGAAGAAATACATCTATTACGCTGTTCTCATTATCTGTGAAGCACTTGCTATTACGAACCCGCTCACTCACTGGGTATACTATCACGACGAGAACTACGTCTTCACCAGAAACTGGGGCGAGGGTGTAATATACATTGTGGCAGGCTGCTTCCTGTTCCTGTCATTCAAATATCTCTACACTTCCTGGGGCGCGCTTAACACAAAAAGAAGAAGCGGCCTTCTTATGTTTATCGTCATCACACTTACGGGTATCGTGGCGCAGCTTATTAACTCCGATCTGAAGGTGGAGCTTTTCGCTGAGGCCATAGGCCTTACCGGAGTCATGATGATCATAGAGAACGAAGATGACAGGATCGACACTGATACCGGTCTTTACAACCGCCAGGCATTTATATTGGACATGAGCGGCTACTTTGCCAACAAGACACGCCTGCACGCGATAAGTCTCCGTATCGAGACTCCTGAGATAATCTCCAGGAAGAGCGGCGTCGCCAAGCGTGAGATGGCCGAGAAGAAAGTGGCAGAATACCTCGAGACTATCCATAAGAAGTACAACATCTATAAACTCGGAAGAAGGACGTTCGTACTCGTCGCTTTCGGCTTAAGTGATGACGAGGCATACGACATCGCCTCAAGGATACACTTAAGATTCGATAAGCCGTGGCAGCTCGTCGATACTTTCGTTCTTCTCGAGTCCTGCCTGCTTGTCGCGAAGATCCCCGAGCAGCTCGAGAACCTTAATGATGCGCTTTATATGTTCGAGGGCTTCAAGCCGTCAGAAGGCAAGAAGATCCTGTCAGGTTCAGACCTTGACTTCATCTTAAGAGGCTCCGCGATCGAGAAGTCTATCTCCAACGGTCTCGCAGAAGGCAAGTTCGAAGTCTACTATCAGCCGACATATTCGATCGACGGAAAGACCCTGCATGGTGCCGAGGCCCTCGTAAGACTTCATGACGATAAGATGGGTATGCTCTTCCCCGACGAGTTCATTCCTGTCGCCGAGAACATAGGTCTGATCGATGCCATCGACGACTTCGTTCTCATGGAAGTATGTAAACTCATCAAGGAGCAGAATCTTGAAGACGGAACTATAGACTGTATCAACGTCAACCTCTCCGTTATCCAGCTCATGAAGCCGGGCTTTGTAGACCACATCAACGGAATCGTGGAGATGAGCGGCGTCGACAAGAAGTTTATAAACTTCGAGGTAACAGAGTCGATCTCCGCGGCAAGCTATGAGATCATGAACTCCACTATAAACGACTTAAAGCACGAAGGCTTCCTCTTCTCCATGGACGATTACGGAACCGGTTATTCCAACATGAGAGCTCTGGCATCGATGCACCTCGACTGCATCAAGATCGACAAGAGCATTCTTTGGGAAGCCGAGAAGAGCGAGCTCGGCTACATCATTCTGGAGAACAGTATAAGAATGATCCATCAGATGAATCTCGATATCCTCGTAGAGGGCGTAGAAACTGAAGAGCAGATCAAACTTCTGCAGCCAATGGGCGTAAATTACCTTCAGGGCTTCTACTTCTCCAAGCCCATCCCTAAGGACGGTTTCCTAAAGTTCATTGAGGAAGCGAGAAAGTAATCAGATACCCTTGTACTCGAGGCAGAGCATGGTAAGATCATCGAACTGCTCCGCACCCTGAACAAACTCCTGCACAGCTGCATTTACATTGGCAAGCACCTGGACCGGATCTGCACCCGGATCTTTATTAAGCGCGCTTACCATGCGCTCCTCACCGAAAAGCTTATTCTCCGCATTCGAAGCTTCGGGCACACCGTCAGTATAAAGGAAGAGTTTGGAACCGGGAGTCAGTGTCATCTCATATTCCCTGTATACGGTCTCTTCCATGGCGCCTACAACAAGACTGTGGCGCTCCTTCTTCATCTCGAAAGGACCGTCTCCGTTACGTACCGCAGGATACTCGTGACCTGCGTTGGCAGCCGTAAGCTTACCTGTTGAAATCTCGAGGATTCCGAGCCATACGGAGACGAACATCTCCTCCTGGTTATTCTCACATATAGCCTGATTGGCAGTGTTGAGGACCTGTGCCGGAGATTGTCCCATCTTCGCATAATTCGCGATGATGATCTTTACGGCCATCATGAACAACGCTGCAGGAACTCCCTTGCCGGATACATCGGCTATAACAATGCCGAGATGATCGTCATCGATAAGGAAGTAATCGTAGAAATCGCCTCCGACCTCTTTCGCGGGATCCATAGTAGCATAGATGTCGAACTCCGACCTGTCGGGGAAAGCCGGGAAGATATGCGGAAGCATTGCAGCCTGTATACGCGTAGCGACTGTAAGCTCCGTGCTGATACGCTCCTTCTCTGCAGTGATGTTCCGGATATTGCTGATGTATTCGGTCATATCTTTTTCCATATCGGCCATGATGAGACTTAAGTTCTCGATCTCATCGCCGGTATGTATATCAAGTTTTGAGAAATGATCTGTTTCCTGAACATCGTTTTTCTTATCGTTGACGTAGGATTCGGCACTGCTTGCTATCGAGTTAATGGAATCTACAAGTGTCCTTCTGATGTAATTGATCATGAGAAGCAAAAGCACAAGGATAGCGATCAGCAGTACTGCGGTAATCTGGGAAGTATAAGTTCTCATCCCGGTCCAGATATTCCCGACGGTAAGATCTGCGAGAACGAAGCATACCACCTCTCTGTTATCGTTATAGATAGGCGTACCAGCCGTACACATCCATCCGTAAGTATCCGAATGGTCGATATCGTAAAGCATACCGCTGCCGTCCCAGCCTAAGAACCGGTTAAGCTCCTTATCGGCGATGTATTCCCAGTCACCGATATCTCTCGGATCTTCCTTATCCGGGTCGGCAATATAGACCAACGCGCCCGTATCACGATCATACATACCGATATAAACATCCGTGACTTCTTCCGATTCGGAGTACTGCGGGAGCATGTGAATAAGAACGTCGTATGTGTGCTCCTCATTAACCTCGGCGAAAAGCTCTCTGTATTCATCAGTTCCGATCATGTCGCGCTGCTCGTCAGTAAGGCTTCTGTATACAGCCATTACATCCGAAGCCAGGGAGACGGCATCCGATCCCCTGGACACGGACTGCGCCGCTATCTTAGTAGTATAGTAAGCATGACTTATATACTGTTTGACAAGTGAATATGTGTAAAGTCCGAGACCCGTCACAAGAAGGACTATTCCCAGCACGGCGCAGGTCATTACCATACCGCGGAATGTTTTTGCTTCAATGGAGTTTTTCTTTCTCTCCATTGAACTCATTTCTCTTACCGATTTAAGCTTAGACATAAATACCCCAACCTTATGATCAATAACAGCCTAACTTAAATATTAACATATCTTAAGTTATCCCTCATAATATTAGAACTACCTTAATAGGAGAAATACTTTATGAAAAAAACGAAGATTACGGCTTTGATCCTGGCAGGAACGCTTCTTCTGAGCTCCTGTCAGCAGACAGTGACCGAAGAATCTGAGACTGTTGCCGAGACCGCCTCTGAAGAGGTCGTTGAGACTCAAAGCGAAGAGACAGAACCCGAAGTGATCGAAGTTGAAATGCCTGACTATTCGGGCATGACAGCAGAAGAGATCGTAGCAGGTTTGACCATAGAGCAAAAGGCCGCTCAGATGGTTCAGGGCGCGCTCTATAATCTCGACCCCGATCAGATGGAGGATTACTGCTACGGTTCAGTGTTAAGCCATTACGGTATGTTCCCCGAGTTTTCCATGTCACAGTGGGTAGATACTACAAACGCTTATCAGGATGCAGCATTGGCAAGCAGTGCCGGTATTCCCATGCTCTACGGTCAGGACTGTGTTCACGGCGTCAACTTCGCAAGCGGATGTGTCCTCTTCCCCCAGCCGATCAACATCGGCGCGGCACATGATGCAGAACTTACGGAAGAGTACGGAGCGATCGTAGGAAGCGAGATGATCCACACAAGAATGATCTTCAACTTCGCACCCCTTGTTAATAACTGCCTCGACCCAAGATGGGGAAGAACTTACGAGTGCTACTCTTCGGAGAATTCTTTGTGCGACGAGATGGGTGCCGCATTTATCACAGGCCAGCTTTCAGAAGGCGTTATCGTATGCCCCAAGCACTTCTTTGCCGAAGGCTATGTAGTATACGGAACAGGAGAGAATTCCGAAGGTATCAGCAGGATCATCGACAGAGGTAATTCCGAGCCAACTGATGAGCAGATCGCAGAGTGCCTTGCTGTTTATCAGCACATGATAGATCTCGGAGCGCAGACCATCATGATCTCCCACACATCCTTGTGGGGTACAAAGATGCACGAGAATGCCGAGTACATCCAGATGCTGAAGAACGACTTCGGCTTCGAAGGCTTCATCATCTCCGACTGGGATTCCATCGAGAAGTGTTCAGGTTCCAACCTCTACGAGAACGTCGTCCTCGCTGTTAACGCAGGCGTCGATATGCTCATGGAAGCAGGCAACTACGAGCAGGCCCGCCAGGCTATCGTAGATGCAGTTGCCAACGGTGATATCACAGAAGAAAGAATTGACGATGCCGTAACGAGGATCATCAGAGTCAAGCTTGAGACAGGCATTTTCGATGATCCTTATATCGAGAATTTCAACCCCACATACGAGTTCAATTCAGAAAGATCCCACGAAGTTGCAAGACAGCTTGCTGCCGAGTCGATCGTTCCCTTCAAGTACGGTGAACACTCCGTGATCGAGCCCGGCATGAGAGTGCTCGTAATGGGTCCTGCAGCAGACGACACAGGTGTTCTCTGCGGAGGATGGACATACGGATGGGAAGGTGCGACTGACGCTGAACTCGGCCGCCGCGTCGTACCTGAAGGTGTTACGATCCTCGACGGTCTCGAGGCTGCAGCTGAGGAGATCGGATTCGAAGTCGTTACGGATTACGACATGGTTGATTCATGCGACCTTATCGTCCTCTGCCTCGGTGAAGAGACATATGCAGAGTGGAACGGTGACTCCCCGAGCATCGATATAGCGATGGGCACAATGGCTCTTTCAGGCAACTTCGAAGCCATCCTCGATGCATCAGCTTCAGGAGTTCCCACAATGGCACTTATCGTATCAGGACGCAACATGATCGTTGAGGACTATATCGACGACTGGGATTCCTGCTATTTCTGCTACCTCCCCGGAAGTGAAGGCGGCAACGGAATCGCCGACATCATCACAGGTCAGGTTGATATAAGAGGAACACTCCCCATGCCTTACTACGCATCCGAAGACGATATAGCTTCAGGAGATTACATGTTCGCAGCAGGCTGGAGTGCCGAAGCTGTTGACTGATAATTAAGCAAACGGTTATAAACAAAAAGCACGGTCAACGGCCGTGCTTTTTTGATGTTTATTATTCCTTCATCCGTTCTTCGAATTCGCTTCCGGGCATCGGCTTCGCGAAGTAATAACCCTGTATCATGTCACATCCTTCGGAAGCTAAGAAATTAACCTGATCCTTTACTTCGACGCCCTCTGCGACCGTTCTCATATTAAGACTCTTGGCAAGCCTGATCGCCTCCGATACAACGACCTGCCCCCTGCCGTCCTCCTGGGCATCGCGGAAGAAACCGGCATCCAGTTTCAGAACGTTAAGAGGCAGATCCTTAAGTGAATTAAGCGAAGAATAACCCGAACCGAAGTCATCCATGGAGACCTCGAATCCAAACTCCTGAAGCTTCATGATGGTCTTGATCATCAAAGCCTTGTCTTCGAAGAATGCACTCTCGGTAAGCTCGATCTCAATAAGATTCGTCGGGCATCCCGCCTTAGTGACGATGCTGTTGATCTGATAAGCAAGATCCTCGTCGGCGAAATGAACTCTCGATACATTGACCGAGACCGGAACACAGGGAAGTCCCATATCAAGCCAGCGCTTCTGGTCTTCCGCTACATGTGTGAGCATATAGTGGTCGATCTCTCTTATGAATCCCGTTCTCTCGAAGATGTCGATGAACTTTCCCGGAGAAACGAATCCGAGCTCGGGCGAATCCCATCTGATAAGTGCCTCCGCGCCTTTCATCTTATTCGTTCGGGGATCGTACTTAGGCTGATAGTAAACAACGAATTCCTCGTTGACGACAGCCTTCTTCTGAAGTTCGCATACACGGTCGATCCACTTTTGCTGTTCGACGATATCCTTGCCGAAGAACTGTATTCCGGATGAGTTGCCGGCATTCTCAAGAAGAAGTCTTGCCGCACTCGCGTTGTTGTACTCAACCTCGATGTCAGCCTGTCTGTTAGATGTATCTCTCTCCCCTGTTAACTCGTCTATTCCGACGAAGTCGACACCAGCCTGATAGTTGATCTTGTGGTTGGCGCTTCCGACTATCTCGAGGGCAGCGATTATGTCGTTTAATCTGGTCTCAAGAACATTCCTGTCGGTGTACTTAAGAAGCATGGGGAAATGCGATAAAGTGCTGTGAGCTACGAGCTCTCCTTTTCCCACGGTCTCGCTCAAGACATCGTATATTCTCGCAAGAAGCTCCTCGCCTTCTTCCATAGAGTGGCACAGGACGAAGTTTCTGTAATTTACGAACGACAGGCTTACGACAGCATACGAGTTTCTTGCATTCATGCGCTTGCTTAAAATCTTCCCCGCCTTGCTCATGAACCACAGCCAGTTATGGTTATGTGATATGGGGTCCTCGAAAAGCAGATATACCAGACGGTTCTGTCTGACGGCACCTCTTATGATGCTTACAAGTATGATTATGAAAGCTCCGAGCACGATCACGGCTGCCAGCAATCCCAGGAAAACAAAGAACATCAGGTCGATGATGGTGATGACTATGTTCACCTTCATGAACATCCTGTTGCCGTCCTTCAATTCGGTCGAGAACCACAGAGGTATATTTACCGTAGGATTATCGGGATCCTCGAATGAAGATTCATCACCGTCAAAGATATGATTGATCTTGATACTGGTGATTCCGTTATCATCGAATTCCAACATGGAATCAGATTTGTCGGCATAAAGATCGAACCCGTAATTGATGATATTGAAATCATATCCGTAAACATCGACAGCCAGGGACACACGATCGGTTGTATCGCAGGTGTTCTCACCGATGCAGAACACTTCCTGACCGGACGGATCGAGAATAAACATATCGGCGTCATCTTCACTTAAAGAATCGATCCCGGATGTTTCATAACTTACCACCATCTCATTAAAATCATGACCTGCCGAACCTGCCTTAAGGTAGCAGACATACGAGATGAATACTCCGGATACGGCCGATATTATCAGCGATATGATAAAGAACAGAAAAATATTGCCGATTATCGGCAGCACTATGTTTCTCGGCTTGATCTGAACTGCTTTAAGTCTGTTGTTTTTTCTTCCCTTTTTACCCATAGGGATATTATACAACAACTATCCGACGTAGCAGTAACACCAGACAAAGAGGACAGCTGCTGCGTAAAGAGCTGTTACCCTGAGACACGCCGTATGCTCCTCACAGGAAGTAACGTACGTTTCAGTATCCTTCTCTCCCTTGAAGAAGATGTATGAGAGCGCGGCTATGCACGCGGAAGTAAGCGATACGATCAGAGTATAGATATGCTCATTAATATTGCTGAAGAATTCGGATATAAACAGTCCGTGGTACTCGTAATCAAAGAGCACCGGGAAAAGGAAATTCGTCTCGTAAACAGAGATCCTGTCGTCTGCCATAACATACAAAAGCAGCAGCACTTCGGCGGCAGCTCCGATAAGAAGAACTCCCCTCTTTTTACTGTAGAAAGGTATGAGGAAAGCAAGCGACAGCGACAGCGGTATGAGCCACTGGAAGTGCCACGAGGAGAATACCGTGAAGTTCGCATAGGAAGCGAATATCAGAAGCATCGAGGTTTTTAGCATACTGCTTTTCGATGTGAAAGAAGCGTCGTGCACGTAAGCCCAGATACAGATGAAAGCATACACCAGCGGGAACAGCGCGATGCGTCCGCCTATGTTCTGCTCGAAAAGCATTTCCGAGAAACTGTACTCCGCCTCGACGATATTCATGATGGCCGTGTACCCCGCGCCGTGCTTGAAAAGTATCAGCGTCAAAAGCGGACACACCAGTACCCCCGCGCCGTGAAGGATAAGCTCGAGCGGCTTCTTCTTAACCAGAAGTATCAGAGGGATGAATATCATCAGCGGGAAAAGCTTCATTGCCGATGCGACCGACATCAGCAAAGTAAATTTCCTGAAGTCTCCTTTATAGTAGAAGATGAGAGCCGCAAGGATCACGGTGATATAGAGCATGTCGATCTGACCGAACGTTACAGATGCACAAAGGATCACCGGAGAGAAGAGGAAGAACTTCTTTACGGTCTCTCTGTATCCTTCAGGCATTCCGCATGTATCGCATATCTTCCCTATGAGCTTCGCACAAAGAAGTATCAGTCCTAATACACACAAAGAAAGGAATACCGAGACAGCGTTATAGCCCTGCCAGTAAGGCATGTCAGAAGTCATGAAGAACGACAGCGGGAACAGAACTATCGTCACCGGAAGCATAAGGAAGAAATCATAGTTATACCCGAGATGAATAAAATCCACACCGGGCTCAAGTGCGCTGGTGTATGAATAATCGTAATAGTTCAGGAAGTTACCGGCCTTTACGGACTCGATTATCTTGAACGCACTTCTCGCGATCATCTCCAGATCAAGGACCTGCCCGAGGAACAGTATGGAGAATAAAGATATCCCCCAAAAAAGAAGTCTCTCGGAAATCTTCTTAAGCTCCTTCGAATCTTTGTCCATCGAATATACATAAAGCAAGATTATCAATGCGAATATGGCGTAAATTACCGGGAACAAGCCCTTATTCGGAGCGCCGCTGTGGCAACCGTAAATGCTGAATGACAGTGTCTGTCCGTCCGTCTTGATCTGAGGCAATGCAGAACCTTCAAGCGCATCGACTGAATTAACCGTAAGCCTTAATGTATAGACCTCTTGCCTGTCGATCTCCGTATAACCGCCGCCAAGACCTGTATCGTAGATCGATGTCATGTGCTTACTAAGAACTACATTTCCGTTCGAATCGATAAACTCAAGATCCGCATCAAAAGGAACGATCACATGGCCTTGAACTGACCTGTCAAAATCCCAAAACAGCTCAATCTTATTGATTCTGTCAAAAGGTTCGGTGAAGGACACCTCATACTGATCCCCTGCAGTAATATCGGTGAATTCCGCTTCTGAAGGATCGTAGGAATATGAATAACTCCATAAGGGAAGCTTGGGCGCCGCGAAAAGAAAGAATATCAACCCCATAACCAACAGGGCCGCAGTGATCAGCAATTTGTAATTCTTTCTCCAAAAACCGTCCATCAAAAGTAATTATAATGCGTCAAATCCAAATACAAAAGCACTTTGATATAATGAGCTTACACGAAGCTTACGGGAGGTACCGTCATGAACGCCAACATCACCAAAAGAAATGAACTTCTTGCCGAGAAAACAATCGCAGGACTTAAGTCCAGAAACATGGAAGGCTACTACGCCGCAAGTAAAGAAGAGGCTCTGAAGAAAGCTTTGGAACTGATCCCCGAGGGAAGCTCAATCTCCATGGGCGGCGCAATGAGCGTTCACGAGATCGGACTTTCTGACGCACTTAAAGAAGGCAACTACAACTTCATCGACCGTGATGCATACGAAGACAAGCGTGAGGCTATGCTCCTTGCATACGATGCAGATTTCTTCCTCGCAAGCGCGAATGCCATGACAGATGACGGAATCATAGTAAACGTTGACGGCAACTCCAACAGAGTATCCGCGATCGCGCAAGGGCCCAAGCATGTTCTCTTCATTGTAGGAATGAATAAAGTCTGCAGCGATCTCGACGCCGCCATGAAGCGGTGCCTGCTTCGACTGCAAGTCTCCCGATACGATCTGCTGTCAGATACTCATTACCCGCTTCTCAAGACACCCAGGAAGGATCAGCGTCATCCTCGTAAACGACAACCTCGGCTTCTGAGTTGGATTTTTCATTCTATTTCTTTCCCAACGTACTAAAAGCCCGGATTTTACA
>CADAXO010000008.1 GCA_902791885.1 Oscillospiraceae bacterium
ATGTTCGTAGTACCCAAGAAGAGTAAGTAATAGCAAGGAGGACATATTAACAATGCCTAAGCAGAAGACACACAGTTCATCTAAGAAGAGATTCAAGGTTACAGGTACCGGCAAGGTTCTGAGAGCACAGGCTTTCCGCCGTCACATCCTCAGTAAGAGACCTACTAAGAGAATGCGTCACCTGAGACACAACATTCTTGCATCTGAGCAGAACAGAAAAGTCATTCGCAAGATGATCCCTTATATGTGATAGGAATTGATTGGAGGAAGTAATATATGTCTAGAGTTAAAAGAGGAATCAGAACAAGAGCTCGTCATAAGAAGATCTTAAAGCAGGCTAAGGGCTACTTCGGTAAGAAGAGCAAGCTCTTCAAGGTTGCTAATCAGCAGGTATTGAAGTCCGGTAACTATGCTTACAGAGACAGAAGAAATAAGAAGAGAGATTTCAGAAAGCTTTGGATCGCAAGAATCAATGCTGCTGCAAGACTTAACGGGATGTCATACTCAAGATTCATGGATGGCCTTAAGAAGTCCGGCGTTGAGCTCGACAGAAAGGTTCTTTCCGATATCGCTATCACAGATCCTAAGGGCTTCACAGCTCTCGTTGAGAAGGCAAAGGCTGCTCTTTAATAGTTAATAATATCCGGTAAATTCATTTGAGGCTGTCGTAAAGGCAGCCTCTTTTTATATATTATTTTATAATTTATAAAATTTTTTGTATAATATGTTTTTATGAAGGATATTATTAGTAAATATAAGGAAGATATTAAGAGATTTAGAACTACCGGAGAAATAGAAACTTATTACGGCAGTTTGTTTGAATCCGGTAAGGCTTTTGATTACCGGTCAGTTAAGGATAATCTGATATTTGTTATTACTATGAAGGAGAAAGTGGACGGACGAAGATTGCAGGAAGCCGTCAACAGAACCGTTTGTTATTGTCCCTTTATCACCTTCAGTGTTTTTAAAGATGAAGGAAGTAAACGTTTTATATATCGCATGAGTGATGCCGAATATAAGGTCTTTCACAAGGTTTTTCCTTTTGAATACGGAACTGAAGAGACCGGTGGCATGTTCTCGTTTGTAAGCTATCAAGATGATAAGATCTTCTTCGGGATAAGTCATGCGATAACTGATTTCGGTGGCCAGTATATTGCCGCCAGAAGCCTGCTTGAGGCTTATCTCGGATATGAGGTGGCTTATAAAGGCGCCGCTTCCGATTTATATGCAGCGGATCTTATGAAGTATGAGCTTCCGTTAAGTGACGGGTTTAAGCCCTATAAATATTATGATGGTGAGGTTTTCAGCATTCCTGAAGAGTGTTCTGCTCCAGATGGTTTTACCGAGGCCTTAAGCATGGATAAAGCTGCTTTCGATGAGTTTACATCGAGTCTTGATACGACAAGGCAGATATCTGCCGTTATATTGCTTGCCGAGGCGCTTACATTGGCTTATCCCGGAAATGATAAGATGTTTTGCTTCAGATGCCCCGTTGATTGCAGAAAAAGATTTGGGATTGCAGACTCATTCCAGAATGCGAGTATGCCGCATGCATTCCTCTATTCCGATCCCTCGGATACAGAAGATCTTCAGGGTACAGCCGTCAGGCTTAGTAAGGAATTAAGAGAACAGATCAGTAAAGATGAACTTGCTTATCAGACTAATTCCTTTGCGAGATTGTTCAGGGATGAGGAGAAGAAGGATATTCTGGCTTATTTGTATGAATTCTCATTAAGAACAGGGATATTAGTAAGTAACACCGGTAAGCTGTTTACAGAAGATAAGTTTGCTTGTGTAAAAGACTTTACTGTTACCATGAACTCACCTTTTCCGTTGTCGCTGTATGTTTTTGAAGTTAACGGTAAGGTGAAAATATTGTATATACAAAAATTTGAATCACGAGAGATATTTAACTCTTTGCAAGAAGTAATTAAAAAGCGGATAGGAGAATTACTATGAGCAGTTTTATGGAAAGAGCTTTTTACAGTTTCAGAAAGTATCCGGACAGAGTCGCTTTACAAGATGACAACAGATCCTATACTTTCAGGGAACTTGATGAGATCTCGGGTAAAGTCTATTCTTGGCTTAAGAATAACGGAATAGGTGCCGAAGACTTTGTACAGATCGTTATGCCAAGGGAAATCGATGCTATTGCAGTGATGTTCGGTGTCATCAGAAGCGGTGCTGCTTTTGCCATCATGGAGGATTTCTTTCCTGAACAGAGAGTTGAATTCATTCGTAAGGATATAAATGCCAAGTGTTTGATCAATTCCGATAAATTTGCACAGATCGTCGCATCTTCAGAGCCTTTGGACGGTTATGAGAAGACCAATCCTCATCAGGCTGCATTCGCCGTATATACCTCCGGTTCCACAGGAATGCCTAAGGGAGTTCTCCATGAGTACGGAAACCTCGATCTTTTCGCGCAGATACTTCCTGAGGCTGATGAGTATCCCGAGACTACCGGAGCCATGATTTCTCCTTTCTACTTTATTGCAAGTATATTGATCGTAGTAAACTGCTTTACTACCGCCAGGACGCTGTATGTCGTATCTATGTCAATCGTACGTAACTTCAAGAAGTTCACGCAGTTCCTTGAGGATAACAAGATATTGAATGTTTATCTTTCCCCTTCTTATATCCGCCTTTATAAGAATCCGTCACCTTATATTAAGTTTGTTGTTACGGGTAGTGAGCCAGCGAACGGAATCTTTTACGAGGGGGGCTCGCCTCTTATCCAGAATATCTATACCATGACAGAGGCAGGATTTGCCGTGCTGACATGTATTCTTGATAAAGCATACGATGTAGCTCCTGTAGGCAAACCTGCGCCGGGGCTCGAATTGTTCCTTATTGATGAGGACGGTAATAAAGTAGAAGGTGCAGGTAAGGGTGAGATTGTATTCAGGAATCCGTTTGTAAGAGGCTATATCAATCTTCCCGAGAAGACCAAGGCCGCATTCATCGATGGTTTCTATCATACCGGAGACCTCGCGAGGAGAGACGAGAACGGTTACTACTTCATCATAGGTAGAGCTGATGATATGTTCAAGATCAACGGCAACCGTGTGGAACCCGGAGAGGTAGAACATGTTATATGCAGCATCACAGGCCTTAATAATGTGCTTGTTAAGGGCTTTACCGAAGGTGACCGCTCATTTATCTGCGCTTACTATCTTAATTCCGAAGCCGAGTCCAAGGGCCTTGTAAGTGACGGCAATCTTAAGATCGATCAGAGTAAACTTGAGGAAATACTTCCCAGGTATATGATTCCTACATATTACATCGGACTTGATTCCTTCCCCGTAAACCCCAACGGCAAGGTTGTAAGACGTGAGCTTAAGGCTCCGAAAGTTGTTGATTATTCCGATAATTATGTAGAACCTACCAACGATCTCGAGAAGCTTATCTGCAGCCTGATGGCTGAGACTCTGAAGCTTAACAGAGTAGGTATTGAGGACGATTTTTATCTTCTCGGCGGCGATTCTCTTAGCAGTATCACATTTGTAACTCTGCTCGGCGAGAACGGATATGACATTACGGATTCCGATCTGTTCAGGGCGAGAACACCTAAGGAACTTGCCAAGATATGTGTAAACAGGAAGATAGCTGATGACGAAGAGCTTATGAGACTTGAGCGTCTGGCGGAATCCGAACCCCAGATGCTTCTTCCTTCGCAGCTTATGTGGACGAATATTTGCGCTCTTCATCCCGGTGTAAGACATCAGCATATTCCGATGCTTTGCAGGATGAAGGACGATATCGATATTGACAGACTTAAGGCTGCTGTAGATAAGGCCTTCGACCATTATCCTATCTGCAAGACCAGGATAATCAAGAATGATAATGACGAATATGTTCAGGTATATGATCCTTCCGTATATAAGCAGATTAAGGTAATAGAGATCAGCGATTCTGATTTTGAGAATCTTAAACCGGAACTCATCGATGTTCTCGATATGTTCAGCGGAGAATCGTACAGATCGGCGATCTATAAGACTGAGAGTTCAGTTTATCTGTTTATGCACTTCCATCATGCTTTCTTTGACGGTACCGGTCTCGGGGTTATTAAGGATGCTATCTACAATTGTTATGAGAATCCGGATTACGTAATTCCAAACGATTACTACTTCTATATCGTTAAGCAGATGAGCGAAGCAAGGAACAGCGATCTTTATAAGGAAGCTGAGGATCATTTCAGAAATCTTTCTTCAGAAATGAGCAAAGCAAGCGGTAAGATCGATCCTGATATGGAAGGCGAGTTTAATAAAGGCGCGGCTTTCATAGATCCCACGAGCTTTATGAAAGATGAGAGCAAGACCAACCTGTTCTATCTTACGTGTACAGCTATTGCCACAGCTAAGTGCAATAAGTCTGACAGGGCAATGGTTTACCTTGATATCAACGGAAGAGACCGATATATCAAGACTGTTTCAGCCGGTGAATTTGCAACTGAAGTACCGATCCTTCTTGTTATAGAAGAAGGTGATACTCCAGAGACGCTTATGAACAAAGTAAGGGAGCAGGTTGAATACTCTATTTCGCATTTGCCTTATTGTTATTTTGACGGATCAATAGCATCAACAGATCATACTGTAATGTTCCTTTATCAGAAGGATATTTACAATCTCGGAGCTATAAGCTCTGTTGTTGATAGCCCGGTTCAGTTGCCTCCTGTTGTTGATCAGCCTTGCCGCTTCTTCGCGGTTGCTATGATCGATAATCCGGGTATTCCGGTTTTACCGTTCTCATTCGTTTATTCTCCCAATCATTATTCGAAGGATAAAGTTAATGAATTTGCCGAGAACTTTAAGGCTGCAGCAAAGTTTCTTAGCGAGGAGAACTGATAGTGTTTATTGAGACAGCTATAGAGTTTATGAAGAAATATTCCGACAGACCTGCAGTTGAGGATTACAGGAGATCTATTACTTACGGTGAGTTGGACCATGATTCATCATGTATTTATTCATGGCTCAAGAAACAGGGGATAGGAAAAGAGGATTTTGTTCTTATCACTTTGTCCAGAGGCGTTGAGTGTATTGTTTCTGTTTTGGGCGTAATCAAGTGCGGTGCTGCTTTTGTTTTACTGGACAGCGGTTATCCTGCAGACAGGATTGAATATATCAGGAAGGATACGGGAGCCAAGTGTGAGATCAGTGATGAGAACTATACTTCGATGAGGTTGCTGACGTTCATGATGCGGCATATGCGGTATATACTTCGGGTTCTACCGGTAAGCCCAAAGGTGTTTTACATGAATACGGTAATATAGAGCTCAGTTCACATTATTACAGCAGTTTGGATGAATCCTATACAGATTGCTACACTGCTTTTGTAGCTCCGTTCTATTTTGTAGTAGCTGTTTTCTACATTGCATCAATGTTTAATTCTGTGAGACCTCTTTATATAGTTCCAATTGAAGTTCTCAGGGATTTCAGAAAGCTAACGGCATTCATTGAAGAGAAAAAGGTGTTTTCGATATACCTTTCACCTTCTTATCTGAGGCTTTACAAGAACCCTGCAGCCTGTCTTAAGAGAATTAATACCGGAAGCGAGCCTGCCAACGGGATTTATTACGGAGAGAACGGTCCTGCTGTCACTAATTGTTATTCAATGAGTGAGTCGGGTTATTCGGTTCTTAAAACCGTTTTGGACAGGTCCTACGATGTTGCTCCTGTCGGTAAACCCGCATTTGATATCGATGTCCATCTTATTGATGAAGACGGTAACAGAGTCGAAGGCCCGGGTAAAGGCGAGATATGTTTCAGAAACGAATTCTTCAGAGGGTATATCAATCTTCCCGAGAAGACCGAGGCTGCTCTTGTTAACGGCATATACCATACGGGGGACATAGCACGAAGAGACGAGAACGGATTCTATTACATTATCGGACGTAAGGACGATATGTTTAAGATCAACGGTAACAGGGTTGAGCCTGCTGAGATAGAATCAGAGGTCAAGAGGGTGACCGGATTAAATGTCGCTGTTGCCAAGGGATTTACGGAGGGCATAAGGTCGTATATCTGTCTGTATTATCTTAAGTCAGAGGCGGAGAAGCTCGGAATTTTTAAGGACGGAAATCTTGTAATTGATCAGAAGAAACTTGCCGACTGTTTACCCGTCTATATGCTTCCTACATATTATGTTCCTCTGGATAAGCTGCCGATAAATGCGAACGGCAAGCTGGTTCGAAGACTTCTGGAGTCTCCTGTTGTTTCTGAAGAGCGCACTGATTATGTACAGCCTGAAGAAGGTGCTGAGTCTTTGGTAGCCGGCCTTATGGCAGAATCACTGAAACTTGATAAAGTCGGTGCCAATGATGATTTCTACCTTATCGGCGGAGATTCAATGGGGGCTATCAGGTTTGTTGCCCTCGCAGGAGAATACGGAGTCAATATTACGGTCAGCGATCTGTTTAAATTCAGAACACCGCGTGCTTTGGTTACTAATGTTGATATTATGGCTTCAGAAGATGAGGAGAAACTTCAAAAAGAGGATGAGGCAGCCCGTAAGAAAGATATGCATCTTCTTCAGATGCAGTCTCTTAATGCAGTGAACTGTGAAAAGAATGCCGATATGCCTGTCTCCAAGATTAAGCTTCTTTATAAGCTTAAGGAAGATGTTGATGTTGAAAGACTTCGTGAAGCTTTGGATAAAGTGTTTATGCATCATCCGATCCTTTTAACTTCGTTCGGAAGAAATGATGACGGCCGTTTCTGTCAAAGATATGACCCTTCAATCTTTACTCCTACGAAGATAATTGAGATGCCCGAAGAGGATTTCAGAAATAATCTGAGCACTTTGGAGGGATCGTTCAGCATGAAGGAGAAAAGACTCCACTTCAGAGGGATCTACAAAACCTCAGAAGGAGTATATCTTCTTCTTGTTTTCCACCATATTCTTCTTGACGGTATGGGTGTAAAACTTATAGTGAACAATATATTGAAAGCTTACAGTTCCGATGAGCCTCTTAAACGTGATTATTACTACTATATTCTTGATAAGGAATCATCTGAGAGCGAAGAAATGAAGGCTGAAGCAGCATGTGAGCTTGCAAGGATTAATGCGAACGGTATAAGCGGAACACTTGATCCCGACCTTCCGGGTCCTGATACCTGCCCCGGAATAAGGGTGAATACACTTAAAAGAAACGATGGTGAAGGTAATATCTTCTATTCGGTAGCAAGTCTTATGGCTCTTGCCAAGACCAATAATGCGCAGAGTGGTGTTGTATATTTCGGATATCACGGAAGGGACAGTGTTTTTAAGAATTCATCTGCCGGCGGCTTCGTAAGATATCTGCCGATCTGTATGAACATAAATGATTATTCTTCTCCTGCGGAGTTTATGGATGAAGCAAGAAGACAGTCAGCGTTCTTTATTTCTCACAGTTCATGTTTCAACAACGGCTTTGCAATAGATACGCCGATCGTAAATACCATGATCGTGCTGTATCAGAAAGATATTGGTACGAACGACAGCTTCTGTGATCTGATAACTGAGAGTATTGAAGTTCCGACGGATATGAGTGCTCCCATGGATCTTTTGAGCGTAAGATTGGACGTTGATGAGAATAGGGATGATTTTCCGTGCATATTTGTATATTCCAAGGGTTATTATTCTGAGAATAAAGCAGATAGATTTAATTCGGAATTTCAAAAAGCCATAACTTACCTTAAGGAAAATTAAATATGCTGATAATAGTTCCGTACGATTCTGATAAGAATTACCGTGTGATAGATCATGATAAAGATGTCTTCCGTAAAGCCATTAAAGGCGTAATGAAGGGAGAGGAGTTTTTTCATGTGAGAAAAGACGGCAGGAGCTTTTATGACCTTCAGTATATTGAGAATCAGAAGTTTGCTATGTCTTCTCCTGATTATCCTACGGGGAAACTGTTCAATAATTATTGCCTTTGTCCTCCTATGTATGATTATGATATCGAAGCAACGGATCTTATCTGTCTTGATATATTCGAAGGTAAAAGTTCGGTATGGTTTGAGGATGCGAATGAGTATTCTGTCGCCTTAACCGCTGTTCTTCTTCGTGATACAGATATTAAGATCATCTTTAAGGACAGAAAGATATTATATTTCTTTGATGAGTCCGACAGACTTGTTGTTACCGAAGATATTCCTGAGGATAAGGATCTTATCGTGGTTCAGCAGCAGTATTATCCGTCGATAATACTCAATGACTTTAATAAACTTGATATAGTTTCATGTTTTTATTCCGTGATGCTTATTCAGTGGATCCTTGATAAACCCATTGAGAACGTGAAGTACTTCGAGATAATCGAGTCTTTGGATGAGGGGATAGGTTCAGTTCTGAATCAGTATGCAGGATTTAAGAATCTTCTTAAGCGTTACGGTAAGACCGTGACAATGGCTCCGGGAGGTTCGAGATATGATGACAGTCTTCTTGAAGATTACTTTAATGTTGTAATCACACCGTCTGATGCAACGTACGAGAATACGGTTACCATAGCAAATGCTTATGCACCTCTGTTTACGAAGATGATCGGGGGAACAGAGCTTTGTCATTACACAATTGACGAACTTAATCCGGTATTCCGCGGACATCTTGAGTTTTATAGGAGTGAAGTCATCGGTAATAAGAAAATGCTGGGGTTGTTCTTGCGCGGCAGTGATTATTATGTAGCCAAGCTTGAAGGACCTTCGAGACCGGTATCAATGGAAGATGCTTTGCCCATCATCCGTCAGTATTACGAGGACGGTGATTATGACGGAATCATTCTGGCGACTGAAGACAGAGATATTCTGAAGGCGGTTCGTGAATCTTTCCCGGGAAAGGTTATCGCCATAGCTCAGGAGAGATATTCTGTTACTGATTTTGTTGAATACGATACTATCAGTTCATTGGAAAAGAGCAGACGATCTCAGGAAGAATACAATGAGTATATTAACGATACTACTATAAACTATTTTTATGCCATCTATATGGTTTCAAGGTGCGAGTGTGTTTTGTACTCAAATCACTGTTTCGGCAGCTTTTTGATGAAGACGTTTGGAAACGGTGTTATCAAGACTATGCATTGTCTTGCTGAAGAAGTTTACGCAACTGTTGAAATGGAGGGAAAACAATGATCTATATCGATATATTCAAGGAAAGTGTTCTTAAGAATTCGAATAAAATAGCTGTAGTTGATCATAACAGTACTCGTAAAACTACATATGCTGAATTATGGGCTATGGCTAATAAGGCAGCTTTTATGATTGATTCGATGAAGACTCGTTCACACGAGCCGTTTCTTATAAGAATGGACAGAACAGCCGAATATATAGCGACATATTTGGGAATACTGATGGCAGGCTGCGTATCTGTTCCTGTTACACCGTCTTATCCTGACGACAGGCTTCAAGCGGTTATGAAGGATTGTAAAGCAAATCATATACTGACTGATTCTTATCTCGATGACGCTCCTAAAGGTGTTGAGTATAAATGTGTAGAAAGTAAAGGAACCGATATGGCGCTTTTGCTTTATACTTCGGGTTCAACAGGTACTCCTAAAGGTGTAGTTCATGACCATGACAGTATCGTAGCTGCAACAGAACGCAACTGTGAACTTGTCGAAGGTCTGGATCTGCTTAATTACGGTTCCTTCCCTCCGTTTAATTTCGCTCCGGCAACTTCCGAGATCTTCGGAGTTTTGAGATCCGGAGGCACGGTGTATGTTATCGATGATGATGTCAGGAAGGATCCTATAAAACTTATAGAGTTCTATTGTAAGAATAATATTACTTTCACATTCATTCCGCCGCAGCTTATGAAGATCGTTCTCGATGTTGCCAAAGATAAACCTCTTCCGTTTAAGAGAGTTGTATGCGGAGCTGAGAGAGTAGTCAATATATATACAGATAAGTTCGAGATCTATAACGTTTACGGGATGAGTGAGACGATTGCCGGTATCTCCTATTTTAAACTGGATAAGGCTTATTCGTTTACACCGGTAGGCAAGCCGTATAAGAATGTAACAATAACTTTGAAGGATGGTGAGATCTGTGCAAAGAGTCATTATGCCAGATTATATCTTAATCTTGAGAAACAGAGTAAAGAGCGTTTTGAATTATGTGATGACGGCGAAGTCATTGTTCATACCGGTGATAACGGGAAAATAGATGAGAATGGTAATCTTATTGTAACCGGACGTCTGGATTTTATGTGTAAGATCAACGGACAGCGCGTCGAACCGGAAGAGACTGAGAGCAGACTTCTTGGTGTTCCGGGAATAAAAGAAGCATGCGTAATGGGTGTCAGAACTGATTACGATAGGACTGCACTGGCAGCATTTTACAGATCAGACGAATTCTTAACTCCTGAGTATATTCAGCGGGAACTTGCCAAGTCACTTCCTTCCTACATGATCCCAACGATATTCAGAAGAATAGTTAAGATGCCTCGTAATCTTAACGGTAAGATTGACAGAAGTAAGCTACTCGGCGCTTGGGAATTCCAAAGTAGAGAACGTGCTGAGGTAGTTCCTCCCGTGTCTGATGAAGAGAAGAAGATGGTTTCTATATATTCCAATATCCTTGATCTTAATGGGAATGAGATCGGTATCAAGAATAATTTCTTTACGATCGGCGGTGATTCTTTACGTGCGGTTCTCCTGTGCATAGAGATCAATAAGGCATTCGGAGTTCAAATAGCTCCTGCCGATATATTTAAGTATCCTACTATAGAGGAACAGATCGAACTTATTCATAAGAATGACAGGGTTGGTGATATTTATAAGTGCAGTGATAATCCTGACCTTCCCGATCTTTTCTTTGTTCATACGGCTCATTCAGGCGGAGAAGCTTATTTTGATCTGTCCCGTCTTCTGAAGAATGTTTGTAACATGAAGTGCTTTGAACCTCATAATGTATTCCATCCGGATGATGTCATAACAGGTATAGAGAACCTTGCCGCCAAGTACATAACCACTCTTAAGAATGAGAAACCTGAGGGTCCTTATATTCTCGGAGGCTGGTCATACGGAGGACTTTTAGCTTATGAAATGGCTTGTCAGCTTGTTGCAGGAGGAGATAAAGTGGATTACCTGTTCCTTCTTGATCCTAATTTTATGTCCGGTGATCGTGAACGGGCACTTCATATTCAGATGTTTACGAATGATAATTTCGATTCATATCTTAAGCTCGATCCTCTGTTTGAGCGCTTCCGTCAGATGGGATTGATCGATCAGGTAGCTATCAACAGTAAGAATGTTGTTTATGATATAGCTGATTACGTTCCTAAGCCGTACGACGGAAAGGCAACACTTATAAAGGCATGCTGCTATGATGATGATGAGATTACCGGAACAGATCTGATGGAGATTATCAAGAATAAGAAAGCCAATGGTTTTGATTCTCTTATCAGTGATCTTATGGTTATTGATATTGATTCCAATCATGACGGATTATTGTCCGGAGATTCTTTGTATGAGGTCGCATGCCATATTGAATATACGCTCAAGTCTATGAGAGATGGTGAAATAAATGGTTGATGAGAAGAGACGTTCGGAATTGACCGTTAAGCTAATGTCGCAGATAAACGAGGCAGATACTCTTAATGACGTATTGGCAGGAACTCTTGAATTTATTGCAACAGAATTGAACAGCGAAGCAGGTTCGGCTTGGCTGCTTGATCCGGATACTGACAGGTTGTCATCCGTATCGTATATAGGTTCTGTTGATATGTCCAAGACTTATGTCGAGAATGGTATAGGTATTGAAGGATTTGTAACAAAAACCGGTGAATCTGTATTGGTCAAAGATACTTCCGTTGACAAAAGATTCGAGGGAAGTGTGTTTGACATTAACGGACTTCACTCAAGCACCGTTGTCTGTGTTCCTGTCCGTGTAGTAAATGATGTGATCGGTTGCTTTATTGTTGTTAACAGGAAAGACAAAACACTTTACGGAGATGACGAACTGTCTTTATGCGAGCATCTTTCGAATCTTGTCGCCATGATGATAGTCGAAAAGGGTTTTTGCTATTCAAATGAAGAGGGGAGAGAGGTAATCGCTTCCCTTCGTAATGTTACAAAGGAATATGTGATCGGAGATAACGTTAACCTTGTTCTCAAAGGGATCAATCTTGATATTTACAGAAATGAATTCGTAGTTATATTGGGAGAATCCGGATGCGGCAAGACTACGATGATGAATATTATCGGCGGAATGGATAATCTTACCGGCGGTACGATCGTTATAGAAGGAAAGGACTTTTCCAAACCATCGGATACGGATCTGACGGCTTTCAGGAGAAAATACGTCGGATTTATTTTTCAGCAGTATAACCTTATGCCCAATCTTACGGCTCTTGAGAATGTCAGGTTAATTGCTGAGTTGGTCGATGATCCCATGTCTCCCGAAGAAGCCATTGCCAAGGTCAGGCTTACAGACCGGTCCGACAATTATCCGGGTCAGTTGTCCGGAGGTCAGCAGCAACGTGTATCGATTGCAAGAGCTATAGTAAAGAAGCCTACTTTAATTCTTGCTGATGAACCTACGGCTGCTCTTGATTATGTGACCAGTGTTGAAGTCCTTCAGGTTCTCGAGAAGATAATGAAAGAAGAGGGAACGACCGTTATCATGGTTACTCACAATGCCGAGATAGCTAAGATGGCCGATCGTATCGTTAAGCTTCAGAGCGGTAAGATCGTCAGTATAAAGAAGAATCTTAAGCCTCTTCACGCCGAGGAACTGCGTTGGTGATCAGATGAAGAAGACACTTGCCAAAGATACAGTAAGAAATATAAGGAAGCAGATAGTATCATATATCTCTATCCTTGTTATCTCTTTGCTCGCTGCCGTGACATATCTCGGAATCAATTACTCCGGAGAGTCGATTAAAGAGAATGTGTCGAGATTCCTTTCGGATGCTAATTTCAGAGATGCTGAAATTGTTTCCACATATATGATTACGCCGAGGGATATAGAGGCTATAAGAAATGTTGAAGGCGTAAGTGATATTGAAGGAGTATACAGAATCGGATGTAAAGTATATGGTTCCGAACAGGTTACCGGTGTTATGGTGGTTTCTCTTACGGAGAGGATCAATATGCCCCGGTTGATCGAAGGCCGGATGCCGACGGCGGTTAATGAATGCGTGATTGAGCCTGAAGTCAGTTCCGATACCGGTCTCGGGATAGGAGATACGATAAGCGTATTAAATGATCAGCATATATTGCCTCAGTATCTGAATAGATGTGATTATGTTATTACCGGAATCGTGCGTCACCCTGATCACAGCTGCAAGAAAAGCATTACTCCGGGTGCACGATATATCATGGTTCTTCCGGAAGCATTTGATTCCGAGGCTCTTGACGGTTGCTTCATGGCTGCTGAGTTAAGGATAACCGGTACCGAACAGTATAGGATCATAGATGACGAGTATCTTGATTATGTATCAGTTGTTTTATCAAGACTTGAAAGCCTTGCTGATGAGAGAGCTATCATCAGATATAACGAGGTAAGGGAGTCGTATCAGGACAAGATCAATGAAGGTCAGGCATCACTCGATGATGCGCAGGTTGAACTTAACGATGCCAGATCAGAGCTGGATCAGCATTGGCAGGAATATTATGACGGTTTGGATGATCTTAATGATGCACAGCAGCAATTAAGTGATGCACAAGTACAGTTGAATGATGCCAGATCACAGCTTGATCAGGGTGCTTCGCAGCTCGAAGACGGAAGAGCTCAGCTTGATGCCGCTTGGGCTCAGCTTGTTGCCGCAAGAGAAGAACTTGACGGAGTAAGGAATCAGCTCCTTTCAAGTTGGACACAGCTTGAGGAAGCGCGTGAACAGCTTGATGCCTACCAGGCACAGATAGAAACCGGAGAATCTACACTTGTTACTGCTGAGACTCAGCTTGCGGCTGCATGGGGAAGACTCCAGGAGGCAGAGGCTCAGATTCAGACGGGAAGGCAGGAACTTCAGACGAGTTATGCTCAGATAGAAGAAGCCAAAACTACCGTAAGAGATACTATGCGACAGGCCATTGCTGCAGTATTGGGTGATGATGTTGCCAACAGTATCGATTGGGCACAGACACCTACAGATATTAATATCGATGATCCCAATCTGTCGGCCACGCTTATCCCTATTACTAATGAGATAACGCTCGATCTTACGCGCCCTTTGGACGAGAATATTCTTACGCTTATATCTTCTCTAGGTATACCTCAGGAAGAACTTCGTACTGCATATGAAAGCGCTACGGGAATAATATTGGAGGAAACTTCTGAAAATGCTGTACTTCAGTACATAGTTAATGCCGTTAATGATGCTTTCTCGGGCGTTACAGATAAATATAATGAGTATGCTGAATCAGCGTCTGCGTGGAATACTTATCATATTCAGTATATTGACGGAGTACAGCTGTATAATCAGGGGCTTGAAGCATATAACTCCGGATTGAATCAGTATTTAACAGGTAAGACGGCTCTTGAGGATGGAATCGAAGAGTATAACCGCGGACGCGCACAGTATAATGAAGGTCTTGCACAGTATAACGATGCTTATGCACAGTATCTGGAAGGTGAAGCTCAGTATGCGGCAGGTCTTGCAGAGTATAATGCCAGACTGGCCGAATTCGAGGAAGCAGAGGCTCAGTATAATGAGGGAAGATCCAGATATGAGGAAGGCCTTGAAGAATATGAGGAGGGACTGGAACAATATCAGCAGGGTCAGTCTGATCTTGAAGAAGGTCTTGAGTCTTTGGAAGAGGGTGAATCCGAATTCGAAGAAGGTGTGGACAGATTCAATAACGGACAGGAGAGGCTTCAGCAGGCTATTGATGATCTTGAGATGATGGATCAGTGCCACTGGACCATTCTGAGTGCTGAAGGAAATGCGGGTTATTTGCAGATTAGAACTGACGTTTCCAATGTAGCCAACATGAGCGGAACACTGGCTCTTGTCTTTATTCTTGTCGGTGCTCTTGTAATCTACGCTACCGTAGGAAGAATAATTGAAGAACAGCGTAATCTTGTCGGTGCATCCAAGGCACTGGGCCTTTATAACCGTGAGATATTCATGAAGTATCTTGCTTTCGGTACTTCGGCAACATTCATAGGTGAGGTGTTGGGAATCATTCTCGGCTACTTCTTATTACAGCGGGTATACCTTTACCTCTATGGCGCTAATTATACGTTCGCATTAGACCGGCTTTATATAATGGTGGGAATTACTATAGCTGTCTTTATCGGAGGACTAGCTATCGCATCTTTGACCGTTTGGTTCGCATGCTCTACCCTTCTACGTTCCTCGGTAATTACTTTAATGATGGAAAATGTTCCGAATATCAAGAGAAAGACAAAGAAGTCTGTATCCAAGGGCGGTAAGCATTCTCTTTACGGAAGTATGATCTTACTTAATATGCTTGCGGATAAAAAGAGAGTATTCGTTACTATTATAAGTATTGCAGGATGTTGTACTTTGCTTGTAACCGGTATGACTATCAATTTCAATATTAAAAGAACTGTAGATGCCGAGTTCCGGCAGATTCACGTTTACGATCTCGAGATAAATTACGACCACATGGTTTCCGATAATGTTGAGAGGCAGATTGAGAATGTGCTTATACAGAATAACGTATCTTATATTCCTGTTCAGAGTACGTTTACTTCCTATGATGCAAATGGTAAGTTAAGCGGTTTCCTTCTGATGGTAGCTGACCTCGACCGACTCGGAGACTTCTATGTCCGTACGGATGTGAATACTAATGAGACTGTGACCGGAGGCGGTAACGGAATATGGATCTTTCAGCAGCTTGCAAATATGATGAATGTCGGAGTCGGTGATTACATTACGATGTATGATTCTGCGATGAATCCTCATAAGGTAAATATTGAAGGAGTTTATACCGAATATGTTCAACAGTGTGTAATAATGTCACCTCAGAAGTATGAGGAAGTTTTTGGTAAAGCTCCTCAGTACAATACTTTCTTTGTTAATCTGAACGGAGTTTCAGATCAGGAGATCATTGACAGTGTATCGGAATTCATAGGATATACTGGCTCATCAAGAAGAACTGATCAATATCAGAAAGCCGTTGACTTGACTTTTGTTCTTGATTACATATCAGGTATATTCGTTTTGGCCGCGGGCTTGATGTCTTATTTCATTCTTCTTAATCTTATCAATATGTATGTTCATCAGAAGAAACTCGAGCTTACTATTATGAGGATCAATGGCTTTACTGTGCGTGAGGTTATATATTACGTTTCCCTTGAGATAGTTGTAAGCACTGTGCTCGGAATCGTTCTGGGACTAGGACTAGGATCTTTGTTATCGTATCGTGTTCTGTCGCTTCTGGAATCGATATCGCTTCACATCATGAAGAGTATTCAGCTTGAATCATGGGGAATAGCTGCGCTTATAACCATTGTCTTTACTTCATTTGTAAGTGCATTGGCATTAAAGAATGTAAAGAAACTCAATATGACTGATATAAATAACAATTAAGGCTTTCTTACGGGAAACGCTCCTAGTATAATCTTAATTATGAAGACAGAAAGACCATATATCAAAGCATCCATAACAGCCAAGGCAGAGAAGTCCGTTAAGCGCGGACATCCGTGGGTATACGGGGAGGAGATAACAGCTTTATCCGGAACCCCCGAGAACGGCGATATAGTCGATGTCTTCGCCGGTAATGCATGGCAGGGCTCGGGCTTTTACAATAAGAATTCGAAGATAACGATAAGGATCTTCTCAAGAAACAGCAACGATACTTTCGACTACGACTTCTGGAAGCGCCGCGTTAAGTATGCGATCGGTTACAGACTGACGGTTATGCCGGGCGACGACTTCAAGTGCTGCCGCCTTATTCACGGCGAAGCCGATCAGATGCCGGGACTTACTGTCGACAGATATGAAGACCTTCTTGCTGTAGAGATCGCGTCTTTGGGTATGGAGAGGATCAAAGAGGATATCTATAAGGCTTTGGTCGAAGTTCTCGCCGAATACGGTATAACCATCTACGGTATCTATGAGAAGAATGAGATCTCATTAAGAGCCAAGGAAGGTCTTGAGCAGTATAAGGGCTGGTATGAGGGAATCTATCATCCTGATTATGCGGTTGCCGAGATCAACGAGAACGGCATCTTGTATCACGTCGATATCGAGAACGGTCAGAAGACGGGATTCTTCCTTGATCAGAAGTACAACCGTCAGGCTGCTGCAAGAATAGCGCAGGGCAAGAATGTCCTCGACTGCTTCACTCACACGGGTTCGTTCGGTCTTAATTGTGCTGCGGCAGGTGCAGCTCACGTTACATCTGTTGATATCTCCGATCTTGCCATCATGATGGCTCAGGAGAACGCCGAGCTTAACGGCCTTCAGGACAGGATCACTTATGAGTGTGCGGACGTATTCGAGTATCTGACTGAGCTCGAGAAGAACAACAGCCATGAGTTCGATTACATAATCCTCGATCCTCCGGCATTTACCAAGTCCAGAGATACGATCGATTCTGCCATAAGAGGTTATAAAGAGATCAATCTTAAGGCAATGAAACTGCTTCCCCGCGGAGGCTTCCTTGCCACATGTTCGTGCTCACACTTTATGGCAGAGAGCTTTTTCGAGAAGGCTATAAACAGCGCTGCGTTCGATGCAGGAAGAAGCTTAAGGCAGGTAGAGAAGCGTACGCAGGCTCCGGACCATCCTATCCTTTGGAACGTGCCCGAGACATATTACCTTAAGTTCTATATATTTCAGGTATTCTGAGAAGCTGCTTTCTGTAGCGTGACGGCGGTGCTTTCTTGTACTCTGCGAAAACGCGGTTGAATGAAGGTATGCTCTTAAATCCCGACAGCATCGCGATCTCGGTGAGGGTGAGGCCCTCTTCGGGCATTAGTGACACGGCTTTCTCGACTCTTACTGCATTAAGCCACTTACTGTAGTTAAGCCCCATGACTTCCTTGAAAGCTCTCGAAAAGTAATCCTTGTTAAGTCCCGCACGTTCAGCCATAGCCGTGATGGAAAGATCGTCTGCGGACAGGTTGTTCTTAATGTAGTTCGTGACGGATATGATATTGTTAAGTGTCGTGTCAGATACCGTCTTGCCGCCGTCGTTACTGATGTCGGCTTCAAGTTCTTTATTATTCTCATCAAGGATGAGCATGAATTCCATAAGACCCATGGCGCACCTCATCTCACGGTTTCCTTTATCCGTGTTCCATGAATCTGTAATTTTATCAATTATTGATGTCAATTTCTTAAGAAGAACGGGGTGCGATTTGACGCACAGGATGTGAAGATCCCTGTATTTTGTGACAATCCTTTTGAAGTCGAACAGCGAATCAGCTATGGTGTTGCTGTATTGGATTATTGTTGCCGTCTCACGGTCTGCGTCCACAATCTCATGTGTTTCCATAGGCCAGACCAGGACTATGTCGCCTTCGGTAAGCGAGTAGAGTTTCTCATCGATCCTGTATATATTTTTCGGTCCTTTGCCCACAACTATTATCTCTCCGTAGGCATGACGGTGAGACGGGAATGCACGCCCCGCAGTACCTTCGACTATGTTTATGGCCCTCGTGTTATTGAAAGGAAAGTATTCGTAACCTGCAGAATCCATAAGAAAAACCTCATGTCAAAATCTGATAGAAAAACACCTCGGAATATGAGAAGAATAATATCAGCATTTGAGTATTATGTGAAGTAACGGAGGTATCTTATGGAAGACTTTACCTTTTATTCACCGACAAAATTCGTTTTCGGCAAAGGCATGGAGAAAGAAGCCGGTAAGCTGGTAAAAAGCTTCGGAGGCAGCCGTGTCCTTATTCATTACGGCGGAGGAAGTGCTGTACGTTCAGGCCTTATCGACCGCGTTAAAGATTCCCTTAAGAAAGAGGGATTGTTCTTTATAGAACTCGGCGGTGTTAAGCCTAACCCAAGAAGCGGTCTTGTATATGAGGGAATAAAGCTTTGCCGTGAGAATAATATCGATTTTCTCCTTGCAGTAGGAGGCGGAAGTGCCATCGACTCTTCCAAGGCTATCGCTGCAGGTGTTCTTTATGACGGAGATTTCTGGGATTTCTATTCCGGTAAGCCCATTACCGAAGCTTTGCCTGTGGGAACGGTACTTACGATAGCCGCCGCAGGAAGCGAAGGCTCCGGAGACTCGGTTATTACCAAGGAAGAGGGAATGTATAAAAGGGGTACGGGAGCAGAAGCTCTAAGACCCAAGTTCTCCATCCTTAATCCAGAACTTACGACCACGCTGCCTGCATTCCAGACGGCGTGCGGTATAACGGATATAATGGCTCACCTTTATGAAAGATATCTTACGAACAGTAAGGATGTAGAGGTGACGGACAGACTTATCGAGGCGCTTCTTATCACAATGAAGAATGAAGCTCCAAAGGTTATTAAAGATCTTACCGACTATCAGGCAAGAGCGAATATCATGTGGGCAGGAACCATGGCTCACACGAATGCTTGCGGTGTAGGAAGATCTCAGGATTGGAACAGCCATAACATAGAGCATGAGCTGTCAGCGCTTTATGACTGTGCACACGGTGCGGGCCTTGCCGTAACTATGCCTGCCGTATTTAAGTACGTTATGGATCACGATACGGCAAGGTTCGAACAGGCTGCAAGAAGAGTATGGGGCGTTGAAACGGCGGAAGAGGGAATAGAGGCTTTCAGAGATTTCCTCATTTCTATAGGAATGCCGTCAACATTAGGAGACCTCGGAGGCGAGGAGAAGGATATACCCGTCCTCGTTAAGAACCTTTGTTACGGCGACGGAAGAGACGGTACGATCTCAGGTTTTGTTACTCTCAATGAGGAGGACTGCACGAAGATCTACCGCATGATGTTATAAGCTTTCAAGATATCCCCCAATATCTTTGAACCGGGCTGCCTTTTTATAAGGCGGCCCTACTTGTATTTACAAAAATTATAAGTAAAATAAAATACGGAAAAATAGAAATTAATATATCGGAGGTCTTATGGGAGCTGCTCCTGTGTTTGGTATATCGGCTGTGCTGCTGGTCATAGCGATCATCTCTTTTGTTTACTTCATTAAAGTGAACAGAAGAAATAAGATCGACTTTGACAAGAAGCTCGAAGCTTATAATCAGGCCGTTGCCAAGATCAGACAGGAAGAGGAGCAGAGACTCAAGAGAGCCGAGCAGGAGAAGAAGACTGCTGCCCGTACCAATCCCGAGACCAACGTTGCATATTCTCCCAGAAGGATTCAGTTCATGGCTCCGAGCGGTGCAAGCTACGATGTTCCCATGACCGATCAAATGACTATTGGTAATAATCCGAGATGTGATCTTTGTATTAAGAAGACCGGCGTAGAGCCTTTGCACTGTAAGATCACTTATTCGGACGGAGTTTATATGATGACTGACGTTGGTACCACAAGCGGAACTTTCTTCGACGGTACCAGATTATCTCCCAATACCCCTGTGGAGATTAAGACAGGAGTCTTACAGTTAGGCAGAGTCACATTGTTTATGACTGTCGGTTGAGAAATATATGATTAACAAGATTTGTGCAAAATGTAACAGCGTAAATGGCGAGAGAGCCACCTACTGCAGAACGTGCGGAGTATCGCTCGATGATGCCACGATCAACGAGGTCGAGGTATCTGAGACTGCGGCATCCAAGCCTGCTTCTGCCGCTCCCAAGTCAAGAAGACCTGCTTCCGCATCCAAGCCCGCAGCTAAGAAAGAAGAGGTGACACTTCCCAAGCGTCCCGCTAAGCCTGATGTTATCTACTGGCCTTTCGTTCTGTCGATAGCATGCGCACTTCTTATGTTAGTACTTATCGGATATTTCGTATTCTTTGCCCCTGCAGAAAGCTCGCGTGCTCCTGCTGCCGGCAATCCTTCGGTACCCACGGCAACACAGACTGAACCTACGGAGACTTTACCTCCGCCGACGGATATCTCCGAGCTGACATTAGCCGAGATCCCCGATCAGATCTATACGGGCGATGGTGTTACCGTTGACTTCGGATTAAGCCACGACGGATATGACCTTGTTGAAGGAACAGATTATACGGTTACATATGAGAATAACCTTGTGATCGGTGAGGCAAGTGCCCATATCGAGGGTATAGGCGACCGTTTCACGGGAACTGCCGATACGACATTTAATATCATTACGGGCGATGAAGTCTGTGATGATCCCGAGAATTACGGAGTCGTAATCTTCTCAATGCGTTTAAGCTGGACTATGATAAGCAGAAGTCCCACGCTGGATGAGCTTATCGATCAGGTCCACAGACTTAAGAACGGCGAAGTAACAGGTTCGGAGCTTGTTAATGAAGTAACATTCAGTGAAGAGGCTCTTAATCTTAACTTCAACGATATGGAATTCGTAAGCGCTTTCTATCAGGGAGTTCTTGCAAGACCTGCCGATCAGGAAGGTCTCGACTATAATGTGTCGCTCCTTGAAGGCGGGATGTCCAGACAGGATCTTGCCAACGCGATCATAAGTGTTCCGGGCGGAGAGTTCGAGAATATCTGTAATTCTCTGGGCATTACTCCCTGATAATCCGATTCGTCCAAATTGTAATGATTAAATCTGTCGCAAGAGTGATAGACTAAATTTACACACCCAAAATCGAAAGGAATGATCGTATGACCAAGACGGTAAATGTCGGCGGAATATTACTCGGAGGCGGTAATCCTGTAAGGATCCAGTCCATGAATAATACGAAGACTGCTGATGTTCAGGGAACCCTTGAACAGATAAGAAGACTTCACGAAGCCGGCTGCGATATTACCAGGGTCACGGTCCCCGATATGGAGTCTGCGGAGGCTTTGAAGGAGATAACAAGCAAATCCCCGATCCCCGTAGTAGCCGATATCCATTTTGATTACCGCATGGCGATAGAATCCGCGAAGAACGGTGCTGCGAAGATAAGGATCAATCCCGGTAATATCGGAGGTCCCGAGAAGCTTCGTCAGGTCGCTGATGTATGTAAGGAAAGAGGCATTCCGATAAGGGTAGGCGTCAACTCCGGATCTATCGACAGGAAGCTCGTTGAAGAATACGGCGGAGTATGTGCCGAGAATATGACCAAGAGCGCTCTCGATGCGGTCAGGCTTCTTGAGGATGTGGACTTCGGAGATATCGTTATATCCATTAAGTCCAGCAGCCCGAAGCTCACGATAGAGACCTACAGACTTATGAGTAAAGCCTGTGACTATCCGCTTCATGTCGGAGTTACTGAAGCTGGAACATTAAGAGAAGGTGTCGTTAAGTCTGCCGTAGGAATAGGAACCCTTCTTGCAGAAGGTATCGGAGATACGATAAGAGTATCGCTTACAGGCGATCCCGTTGATGAAGTATATGCCGCGAAGAGTATTCTTAAGGCCTTGGATCTTCGAAGCGGCGGCATCACATTCGTATCCTGTCCCACATGCGGACGTACGGAAGTTCCTCTTATAAAGATCGCGAACGAGATTGAAGAGAAGATCAAGGTTTTCCCTTATGACCTTAAAGTATCGGTTATGGGGTGTGCGGTAAACGGCCCGGGAGAGGCAAGAGATTCCGATATCGGACTTGCCGGCGGAAAGAACGAATTCCTCCTTTTTAAGAAGGGCGAGATCGTAAGAAAGTTAAGTGCCGATACCGCTGTTGACGAGTTTGTTGAAGAAGTCAGGAAACTCGGTGAAGAACGATCACATACGTAATACTTAAGAGGTTTAAATGAAAGATCTTATCAGACTTTTGGAGCTGGGACCGGAATTCGAAGAAGGTCTTGGCGGATTAAAGGTCGAGAAAATCGACTATTACAAGACAGATAACCTGATAATCATCAGAGCAAGAGGAATTAAGAGTGCAGGAGCCGATGCGCTTCTGACTAAGCTTCGTTCCGCTATGGAGAAAAGATCCGGCTGCATGGTGGATATCAGGGTGGAAGCTCCCGTGGAAAGAAGGAAGAATACTCTTGATCCGTCTATCCTTATGATCCTTGAAGAGCAGGAACAGGCTAAGAAGGCTAAGGCTGAAGAGAAGAAAAAGAAGGATGCACAGGACGCCAAGAATTCATGGGTAGCCAAGGCTAAGGAAGTTAAGGAGCAGGCTTCGAATAACGGCGAAGGCAAGGGTAAGTTCAAGCCCCGTAAGAATGACGAGTCTTTGATGGGGCGTGTTATGTCCGGTGCACCAAAGATCGATATCAAGGATCTTGATGACTACAGCCAGAATGTAAATATCGAAGGCAGCTTCGTCATTATGGACGACCAGAAGATGGCCGATATCCTGAAGCTCTCGAAGAGCGGAAGCTGTGTTATAGCGAAGTTCTTTATCGTTGATGCCACAGGCGGCACAAGCGCCATCATGTTCTTAAAGCCCGAGGAAGCCGATAAGTTCGAGAAGAAGTTCGGCAAGGGCGGCTATGCGGGATTCCAGGTATCGACGAATTACGACAGAGGCGAGAAGGGTGTAAGAGTCAGTGGTATCTATGAAGCCGATCCGCCGCCTGCACGCCGTGAAGAATGTGAGTATAAAAGAGTTGAGCTTCATGTCCACTCGAAGATGAGCGAGAAGGATGCCATAAGTAACCCGGGCGACATCATGAAGCTCGCAGCTTCATTCGGTCACAGAGCTTGTGCTATTACGGATCACGGCGTTGTTCAGGGCTTCCCTGAAGCTGTTGATGCTGTTAAGGGTATCAACAAGAAAAGGGGAGATGATGAAGAGAAGTTCAAGGCTATCTTAGGCTGCGAGGGCTATCTCGTAGATGACGGTCCTACGATCTTCTATAACCTTCCTTTCATACCCCGTAAGGATTCGGGCCTTCCGAAGCCTCCTATGGCTGTAGGTGAGTTCGTTACAATAGCGATTGAGAAAAATGGTGATGATCCCTGTACGGATACTTTCACGCGAATCGCTGCAAGTAAGTACAGACTTAAGGGATTCCAGGGTATCAGGCCTGAAATCGAAGGTGAGACAGACGCGCAGGCGCAGGAGTTCGCATCACATGATATCGATACGAGCCTTTGGGAGCCTGAAGAGATCCCCGAGAACTTAAGAGATGAGAATCTTCCGGGTGTTCCCGATTACGGTGAGAAGGGTGCGAATCACATCATCAATATCGATGACCGCATAAGTACGCCTTATTCCGAAGACGGTTCTTTGGTGGTTCCCGAAGAACTCGTCTATGAGCATGTTGCCGATTTCTATGCCGATGTGGAAGACATAATCTACACCGGTAAGGGAGAGCCTTGTGACTCTTATTTTCGTATGGGAGAACTCGTCGAGTTCATAGGCGATGCCTTTGTAACAGGTGAGAACATATTCGATACGTTGGGCTTCTTAAGAAGAGCCGGCTACGGTATCAATATCGAGGACCAGAAATACTACAGAAATAAGTTCAATATGCCCGCGATCTCGATCGAAGACATAAGAAAATATGCCTGCCCCGAGAATATAACAGTAACAGATATTGTTACCGGCAACGATCTTGTCGATAAGACTAGAAAAGATGCCCAGTTTGTAATCGATTACCTTACTGCTGAAGGCTCGGCTGATCCTGAAGCACTTAACCTTAAGATCGGTCATAAGAGCACAGATGTATTGCTTTCCCAGGAGAGTAAGGCTTATCACATCATCTGGCTCGTAAGAAACAATCTCGGCCTTTACAATATGTACAGGCTTGTATCCGAGTCTAATGTACATTACTACTACAGAAGACCGAGAACTCCGAAGAGCTTACTTAAGTACTATAAGTCTTCGATAATCGTCGGAGGTGCGTGCGAGCAGGGTGAGATCTACCGATATGCCATGGCGAAGTACAAGGCCTGCGGTAAGGACATTAATAAGGCTCTGGAAGCACTGAAGGAAGACGAGACATTTAAGGATATTCTTTCTCTTTACGAATATGTGGAGATACAGCCTCTTTGCAACAACATGTTCATGACAAGAAATCCCGATAAGGCTGCGGGTGAACCCATGCCTCTTAACGAGAACGATATCAGGAACACAAACATACTGCTTGCAGATGTTGCTGATGCTTTTAACCTTCCTTTGATCGCGACTACAGACTCCCACTTCCTTAACAAGGAAGACGGCATGTACCGTAAAAACATGCTCATGGATATGGGATTCGCTGATGCCGAGATGCAGTCGGATCTTTACTTCAGAACTACTGAGGAGATGCTCGACGAGTTCTCTTACTTAGGAAGGGAACGTGCACTTGCGGCGGTCGTAACAAATACGAATATGATCGCCGATAAGATCGAATACGGCATCAAGCCTTTCCCGGACGGAACATATCCTCCTATGATCCCGAGAGCTGCTTCGGACGTAAGAGATATCGCCTATACAAGAGCCAACAAGCTTTACAGACATAACGGGGTTCTTGATCCTGTCGTTAAGGAAAGACTCGACAGTGAGCTTAATTCCATCATCGGTAACGGCTTCGCGATCATGTACTATATCGCGTACAGACTTGTTAAGAACTCGAATAACGAAGGCTTTATCGTAGGTTCAAGAGGTTCCGTAGGATCTTCGTTTACGGCTACTATGCTCGGTATCTCCGAGGTTAATCCTCTTGTGCCTCACTACAGGTGCCCGAAGTGTAATTACGTAGAGTTTAATAACACGGGTGAATACGGCTCGGGTTACGATCTTCCTTTGAAGAACTGCCCCGAGTGCGGTACGAACATGCACAGGGACGGACAGGATATT
>CADAXO010000009.1 GCA_902791885.1 Oscillospiraceae bacterium
TACTTCATTTGATGTATATTAGATAAGTTAATTATCTATCAGGAGGGGTTATTGCTCTATGTCAGAGAAAACACCGTTTTACATCACTACGCCCATTTACTATCCTTCGGGCAATCCGCATATCGGTCATTGTTATTCCACCATCGCATGCGATGTTGTTGCAAGAATGAAGCGAATGCAGGGCTACGATGTAATGTTCCTGACCGGAACTGACGAGCACGGACAGAAGATCGAGAAGAAGGCAGAGGAGCTCGGCACAACACCTAAGGCTTATGTCGACGAGATCGTAGCTAACTTCAAGAAGCTCTGGAGCACACTCGGAATCACATACGACAGATTTATAAGAACGACTGACGATTACCACATCGAGTCCGTTCAGAAGATATTCAAGAAGCTTTACGATACAGGCTATATCTATAAGAGCGAATACAAGGGTAAGTACTGCACACCCTGTGAGTCTTTCTGGACTGAATCACAGCTTGTAGACGGCAAGTGTCCCGACTGTGGTCGTGAAGTTACAGATGCATCCGAAGAAGCTTATTTCTTCAAGCTTTCACAGTTCGCTCCCAAGCTTAAGGAACTTCTTCTTGATGAGGAGAAGGACTTCCTTAATCCTAAGTCCCGTGTTAATGAGATGATCAATAACTTCATCGAGCCCGGTTTGCAGGACCTTTGCGTATCCAGAACAAGCTTTACTTGGGGTGTTCCCGTAGACTTTGATAAGGGACACATCGTTTATGTATGGATCGATGCACTATCGAACTATATCACTGCATTGGGTTACCTTAACGATACCTACAACGATTACGATAAGTACTGGCCTGCAGATATGCACGTTATGGCCAAGGAGATCGTAAGATTCCACTCTCTTATCTGGCCTGCGATCCTTATGGCTCTTGATCTGCCGCTTCCTAAGAAGGTTTACGGTCACGGCTGGATTACATTCGGTGACGGAGGAAAGATGAGTAAGTCCAAGGGCAACGTTATCGATCCTTTCGTATTGAGCGAGAGATACGGCGTTGATTCGTTAAGATATCACCTCTTAAGAGAGATGGTATTCGGATCTGACTGCCCTTATTCCAATGAGCAGATGTTCACAAGATACAACAGCGATCTTGCGAATGACTTGGGTAACCTCGTATCAAGAACTGTTGCTATGGCCGAGAAGTATTTCGGCGGCACGCTCCCCGAGAGCAAGGATTTCAACGAGTCTGATGAGGAGCTTCTTTCCATGACAGACGAGCTTCCCGCTTTCGTTGATGATACTTTCACGACATTGAGATTCTCCGAAGGTCTCGAGAAGATCTTCCGTGTTATCGCACGTGCCAATAAGTACATCGATGAGAACGAGCCCTGGATCCTTGCCAAGGACGAGGAGAAGAAGGGCAGACTTGCTGCTGTTCTTTACAACCTTCTCGATACAGTAAGAAGATGCTCGATCCTTTTGACACCCGTTATGCCTCATATCTGTCCCGAGATCTTCGAGCAGATCGGTGCTGACGAGTCTGTAACAACATGGGAGGCTGCTAAGACACGCCACCTTCTTGCTGCTGATGTTACTGTTAAGAAGGGAAGAGTTCTTTTCCCTCGTATAGACGTAGAGAAGGAGATCGCTGAGCTTGATGCATTGAATAAGCCTGCAAGAGAGCTTCCTGCCGAGCCTATGAAGGAGATCACAAACTTCGATAATTTCGCTGCTTTGGATCTTCGTGCCGTTAAGGTTCTTTCATGTGAGAAAGTTCCGAAGTCAGATAAGCTTCTTAAGTTCATCGTAGACGACGGCTTCGGCGAGAGACAGGTTCTTTCAGGTATCGCGAAGTACTACGAGCCTGAGCAGCTTGTAGGAAAGACTCTCGGTATGATCATCAATCTCGCTCCCCGTAAGATGATGGGGCTTGAGAGCAACGGCATGATCATGTCGGTTAGAGACGGCGACAAGTTCAGAGTAGTCGAGTTCGGTGACGACATAAAGGCAGGAGCAGATATCTCCTGATGTCTCACAAGCATCGCGAGCCGTTTTACCCTGAAGGGTACAAAGGAGTTTTTGACACACACGCGCATCTTTATGATGCGCGTATTTTTCAGGATGCGGAGAATGTGCTGGAACGCGCGATAGTATCCGGCGTTGATACAGTTCTGGTGCCTTCTGATAACGAGGAGACAAGCAGACTGGCTGTTGACTATGTGCAGAAGTGGGACGGATATAAAGGCGTTGATCTTTACTGCTCTGTAGGCGTGCATCCGCATGAAGCTTCGTCTTATACCGAAGACACGGAAGCGTACCTCGTCGACATGCTTTCGAAGCGCGATGAGTACAAGATAAAGGCGATAGGAGAGATAGGTCTTGATTACTACTATGATCTTTCTCCTCGTGAAGTGCAGCGCGAAGTGTTCAGGAAGCAGTTGAAGCTTGCTTATGAGCTCGATATACCGTTTATTTTGCACGAGAGGGATGCGACACAGGATTGCGTTGATATTTTGAAACAAGCGCAAAAAGACGGTATGCTGCTCCCTGTACCCGGTGTATGCCACTGCTGCTCTTGCTCTGCCGAGATCGCGAAGATACTTATCGATATGGGTTTCTACATAGGCTTTGACGGTCCGCTTACATTCAAGAATAATAAGAAGACTCCGGGAGTGCTCGAGATATGTCCTTGGGACAGGATTGTTGTAGAGACGGATTCTCCTTATCTTGCACCGGAACCTAACAGGGGCATGACTAATGAGCCCGCATTTGTTACATTGGTTGTGGAAAGAATCGCGCAGCTTAAAGGTGTCGAACCTTCCGAGGCTGCACGCATTACAAAAGAGAACGGCCTAAGGCTGTTCCGTATATAAAGAGAGGTAACAACGTGAAGAAGAAAGATAAGATCTTAGTTGCAGTCACTGTAATCATGGTGCTCATACTTATTGTATGTTTCTACTTTGACAGAAGCTCGGCGCTGCTTTCAAGGACGCTTGCTTATGATCTTCCTTCGGATGTTAAGCTCGTTGATATCGATAAGCACGGTTTCCTGTTCTACCGCGTAGCTTATGAGGCGAAGTTTGAGATCGATCCCGAGAACCCTGAAGAGTTACTTCAGTGCTTTGTTCAAGGCTACGAAGATTCGGGAAGAATGCTTTCTCAGGAAGAGTTCGACACCATGACTGAGGCGATGTATGTAAACTACTACGATTATGTCAATCTTAAGCCCAATCCCGCACCCGGATCTCACGTCTGGTTCCAGGAGGCAGATACGCCTGACGGTCACCATGTAATGCACTTTATGGACGTCGAAGAAGGGGAGCAGGCATACCTTTACATTTACTATGTAAGGTAATGATTTCAATGCTTAAGAAAGAATAAGAAAAATTATTGAAAAAGAAGTTGACATCCATAGTGACTTTCGTTATACTTCTTTTGCGCTTCGAAGAGGGGCGCACACCAGCAACTTAAATGGAAGCTTAGCTCAGCTGGGAGAGCATCTGCCTTACAAGCAGAGGGTCACAGGTTCGAGCCCTGTAGTTTCCACCAATGGCGCAGTAGTTCAGCTGTAGAGCAGGGGACTGAAAATCCCCGTGTCGGCAGTTCGATTCTGTCTCTGGGCACCAAATAAGCTCCGCATCAGCGGAGCTTTTTGTTTGCCTGTTATTCTGTCTTCAGCCGATCAGAACTTCATACCCGAGATCTGCCACTCGCCGTCGATCCTGACAAGGTAAAGGTGAGAGTCTGTAGGAACGACTTCAGGATCGCCCCAGCCCATCTGCATTACCTGCTCGATGTAGACTTCCATATAGACAGTATCTTCGTTGTAAGCGATGAAGTCTCTGACTTCCTGGTTCTCGATAGTAACCGCACCGTGTCCTGTGAAGTAACGCAATGCCGTATTACGGCTTATATAGTTATATGTAAGGCTGTCGGGCGGGAAGTAAGGATCAAGCTCACTTAAGTCAGCATCCATTGATATAACGTTAGCAAAAAGCGTCGTGAATTCGATGCCGTATTCTTCCAAAAATTCTCTCTCAGCATGGTTGGTGGAATAACCTGCGCTGTAAAGGTCTGTAACCTCGTTATATTCAACGGGTTGGACTGCGCCGGTATAATCCTTAACTTCAATCTCAGGCTCTTCATAAAGGCCGCTGATGCCGTATGTTGTAAATCCCGTGATAGTACCGCCGTAAGGCTCAACATACTGAAGCTCGGATTCTTCGGGCGGGATGTCTTCCGTAATATATGTCTCATCAAGCTGGATGCCGTTGACATATACGGTGGAGTTCTCCGGGATAGTGATCGTGGCACCTTCGAAAGGCTGTGCAGGGAATGATATGTCTGCAAGAACCCATGTCGGGAATCCGTAGTCTCTTTTTGCGTTAATGTCTCTTCTTAAAGTTACTGTTCCGATTACATATCCGTCAGCCTCGATGGCATAGCAGGGATTCTCTGCCGTGTATTCGCCTGATTCGGTATATGTTAATGTCTTTCCTTCGATCATGCCGAGCATGAAGTTCTTGACCGTATCCTCATTCTCGAACATTGATACTGTCGGATGCTCGGACATATTAGCCCAAAGATACTCGATATCTCTTTGCTCGAAATGTACGAATATATCATCCATAACAAGATCGGGCAGTGAAGCCTGATAAGCAGTCTCGTAATTAACGAGGAAAGCCTCGAATTTTTTGTAGCCGTAAAGAATTGCAACGGTGCAGGCTATAAGCCATACAAAGAGGATCGCCACATAAACGTGGAACTTTTTCTTCTTGGGCTTACGGGGCTTGCCGTTATTCTGTCTTGTCTGTCTTGCTTCTTCCTGATTTACCGGACGGTTGGGATTTGTATGTACAGGTACGTTATTTCTCATAACGGGAGTGGTCATTCTTGCTGACTCTGAAGAGTAGCTTTTGTTCTGATCATGCTTCTTCATTTGTCACCTCCGCAGAAGCAGCAGCGTCAGAAGCGGATACTCCCTGAGGGAGGACTACCCATGCTGTGGGAATAGCTCTGTCCTGTCTGATATTGGCGTTATCGATGATCTCTTCGCCGTTGTACCACAGTGAAGAGGACATACCTCCGTCGAGGTTAAATGCATTAACAGCGCCGTACTCGACCATGATGTCGATAAGGTCAGCCATTGTAGCACCCATGGATGAGGATCTTCTTCCTTCGATAGCAAGAAGAAGTACCGCACCGTCGGCTCTCTGGCCGATCGCGGTTCTAGGGTTAAGACCGCCGCCGACGCCGCTGTAGTTGGCAGCCTCGCCGTTTACGATAAGTGCGGGACCGAATGATACAGCATCACGAAGTCCTATGCTCTCGGCATAACCTCCGCCGAATGTACCTACAACAAGGATGTCATCCTGATTGAATCCTACTGTAGGCAGTGCAGTTCTTGTTGTGTAGATAGGATCGCCGTTCTCATCGGTTCCTGCTTCATAGTAGTTATCGGCATTATCTGCACGAAGGACTCCCTGACTCATTACGACGCCGATAGGCCAGCCTCCGATTCCGAGGCCGCTCTCGTCCTCGTACTGTCCGCCGTTGATGCCGGCAACAGCTCCGTACTTGTCTATAAGCTGCTCGAGAGTCATGCCGGCGCCTGAATGTGTGTAGTTATCGATAGTTGCACAGATAACTCTTGAAGGGTCGTATACAACGAGCATCGCGCCGTGGTACATAGGGCCGGAGATCTCGTGAAGCTCGATACCGTCACCGTCAGGATCGAGGTTTGTAGCAGCTTCGATACCCGCCTGCTCGGCTGCGGCAGCTGCTGCGGCAGCCTCATCTCTCATTACGGATACGAGGTCCGGGTCGGTGATCTGATCGAACTCGATAGTCTTGTTGCTCTCTAAGATCGCATTGATCTGATCTTCGGGAACGACGAGCCTGACGGCGATAGGTCCTGCGGACGACTCCATCATTGAGGATACGAAAATACTTCTGAAATGTTCTGAAGGACCGTCAACAGCAAGTCTTAATGCGCCGTAAAGGCCGACAGCTGCTATTACAACGGTCGTGATTAGGAAGAGGAATATCATTCCTATAATTCTAAGAAAGATCTTCATATTTAACTCCAATATCTATAGATACATATCAATTGTACATTTTTCTTGAAAAAAACAATACGTTATTTATAATACTGATGTTTACATATTTTTATTAGACTCATATGGTCTAAGGGGGGTTACTTTGGAAAAATCATTTTCGAAGAGTGCACAGCAGGTTGTAAGTGAACTCAATTCTGACGAGACCAAAGGTCTTACCAAGGCAGAGGCTGCGGCGAGACTTGAGAAATACGGTCCCAATTCCTTAGGAGAAGAGAAGAAGACTCCGCTTTGGAAGAGATTTCTTGCCCAGTTCGCGGACGCGATGGTCATTATCCTTATCGCAGCTGCTATACTGTCGGCTTTCATGGCTATCAAGAACGATGAAGGTATCGAGGGCTGGATCGACGTATTCGTAATACTTGCCATCGTTATCCTGAACGCCGTTCTCGGTGTTTATCAGGAAGGTAAGGCGGATCAGGCTCTTGCAGCTTTGAAGAAGATGAGCTCGCCTCAGACCAAAGTTATTAGAGACGGCGAAGTAGTTATGGTCGATTCCGAGAACGTCGTTGAAGGCGATATCATCTCGATCGACGCAGGTGATGCTATCTCCGCTGATATAAGACTTCTTTCCTCAAGCTCTTTAAAGGCTGAAGAGGCTTCGCTCACAGGTGAGTCCGTTGCCGTGGATAAGGAAGCTTCTCTTGTTCTTCCTGAGGACTGCTCACTGGGCGACAGAAAGAATATGCTCTTCATGGGAACTTCCGTTACTTACGGAAGAGCCAAGGGTATTGTTGTAGGTACCGGTAAGAACACTGAGCTCGGTAAGATCGCGAACAAGCTCTCGACTATCGAGGAAGAGGATACGCCTTTGCAGAAGAACCTTACACACTTGGGTAAGATCCTCGCAGTAGTTTGTATCATCGTATGTATTATCGTATTTATTGTTGACGTATTCGTGCAGGGCGATTCCGTATCGGATGCCCTCATGACAGCGGTTTCCCTTGCAGTTGCAGCTATCCCTGAAGGTATGGCAGCCGTAGTTACCATCGTTCTTTCCATCGGTATGACTAAGATGGCTCAGAACAACGCTATCGTAAAAAGACTTCACGCTGTTGAGACATTGGGCTGCGTAGACGTTATCTGCTCCGATAAGACAGGTACACTTACACAGAACCAGATGACGGTAAAGGTCCTTTACGACGGCGAAAAGGTAGTTAACGTTGAAGGAAACGGCTACGCTCCCGAGGGTAAGCTTGCTGACTTAAACGGCGGTGAGGTTAAGCCCGAAGGCAAGCTTGAGACTTTGATCAGAGCTGCCGTTCTTTGTAACGATGCGAGCATCGTAAAGGGCGAAGACGGCGAGTATACATGTATCGGCGACCCTACTGAGGGTTCACTTACGACTCTCGGCATGAAGACCGGTATGAGCAGAGTTGAGACAATGGATAAGTATCCGAGAGTAACGGAGCTTCCTTTTGATTCCGACAGAAAGATGATGACTACATATCACTCCGGTATCGTAAACGGACAGCTCATTTCTTATACAAAGGGTGCTCCCGATATCATTCTCGACAGATGTACTTCTTACGAGAGCGTTAACGGTCCCGTTCCTATGTCTGATGAGATCAGAAAGAAGATCTTCGACCAGAACCACGAGTTTGCATGCAAGGCCATAAGAGTTCTGGCATTCGCATACAGAGTTCACTATGAGGGAACAGAGGCTGATTTCTCCCACGAGGAGCAGCTCATCTTCTTAGGTTTGATCGGTATGATCGATCCTGCCCGTGAGGAAGCTAAGGATGCTATCGCTGTTTGTAAGGAAGCCGGAATCAGAACTGTAATGATCACCGGTGACTTCAAAGATTCCGCGGTTGCTATCGCAGGCAACCTTGAGATGATGGACGGCAATGCACAGGCACTTTCCGGTTCCGAGCTTGATAAGATCTCAGATGAGGAACTCCGTGTTGCATGTGAGAATACCAATGTTTATGCAAGAGTATCACCCGAACACAAGGTCCGTATCGTATCCGCTCTTAAGGCTAATGAGCATATCGCTTCCATGACAGGTGACGGCGTTAACGACGCGATGGCATTGAAGTCCGCTGATATCGGTGTTGCCATGGGTATCACAGGTACCGACGTTGCCAAGAACTCAGCTGACATGATCCTTATGGACGATAACTTCGCTACCATCGTTAAGGCGGTAGAAGAGGGAAGAGTCATCTATGCGAACATAAGAAAGTTCGTAAGCTTCCTTCTTTCCTGTAATGTAGGTGAGATCCTCGTTATCTTCCTTTTGTCACTGATACCGAATTCCGTTATCCCGGGTATCGCAGCTCCTTTGACTGCTATTCAGCTTCTCTGGCTTAACCTTGTAACAGACTCATTCCCGGCACTTGCTTTGGGAAGAGAAGCAGGTGAGCCCGGAATCATGAAGCTTCCCCCGAGACCTAAGGGAGAACCTATCATCAACAAGCCTATGCTTGTTCAGATCATTGTTCAGTCGATCTCCATCTTTATCTGTGTAGCGGCAGCTTTCCTTATCCCGCTTACAAATAACGGCGGATTCTTCTTCTCCGGTGATATTGAAGTGCTTAAGGGTGCAAGAACTGTTGCTTTTGCCACATTGATCACGGCAGAGCTCTTAAGAGCTTATGCTGCAAGATCAGAAAGAATGTCCGTATTTAAGCTCGGATTATTCTCGAATAAGATGATGAACCTTTCAGTAGGTGTCTCACTTATTCTCCTTATAGCTGTTATCTACATCCCCGGAGTTAACAGGCTTTTTGACAATGTAGCCCTGAATGCACAGGCTTGGCTGGTCATTCTGCCGCTGGCTGTCATACCGTTCGCTGTAAGTGAGATTTATAAGGCTATAAAGAACAAAAAATAAGTTTGCACAATAATTTGCCTTATGTTAATATCTTACGGCAAATCTATTGAAACATTGAAATATGTATTCGGAGGCTTATTAATGAGCGCACTTGATATTGTTTTATCTGTATTGGACATACTCCTTGGAATCTCCATGGTAGTTTTATTCCTTGCTCAGGAAGGTAACGACCAGGGAATGGGTGCCATCACAGGTTCATCCAACGATTCTTACTACAGCAAGGCTAAGGGTCAGACTCTTGAGGAGAGACTTAAGCAGGCTACAAAGCTCGTTGCAGTTCTCTTTGCTTTCTGTTCCGTAATCCTTTATATGGCAGTAACCAAGGGTTTCTGATAAACGCTTAATCGATTGTTAACTCGGCCGTACCTTAAAGGTGCGGCCGTTTTTTGTTATAATTTATGAAGATGAGGGATATGTCGGAGGCCGGTAATGGGTTGGAATAATAAGAACAGTCACAAGAGCGGATCAGCTCTTAATATGAGTCTCAGGCAGCAGGCCAGAAGAGCTGCAGCCGAGGGCGTAAGGAGCGATGCTCCAAGAAATTTCGAAGAATTGGCGCCGAGAGGACCTTTGCAGGTCAAGAACCGCGTGATCGGTAAGCTTATAAAGAACGGCGAAGGCGGTGATGTTTATCCCGACCAGGCGTTCAGAGAGACCAATTTCGGTGTTGTTCATGTCGATAAGCTGAACCTGAACGGTGCTCCGTTCAATATGACCGTAGTCTGCGAGATCATCAATCCCGAGAATATGAATAAGGATTTCAGGGGCAGGATCGTCGAAGTCCTCGGTGATATGGGCAATAACGACGTAAGGATGCTCTCGGTATTAAGGCAGTACGGTCTTTCCCAGACTTTCCCTGATGCTGTAGAAGACGAGGTCAGGGACCTTCCCGTTAATCCCGATCCTTCATTGGTAGATGAACAGATAAAGATCGGAAGAAAGGACCTTCGCGATCTTCTTACCATTACGATAGACGGCGAGGATGCAAAGGATCTGGACGATGCTATCTCCGTTAAGCCTCTTGCTAACGGCAATTACAAGCTCTATGTTCATATAGCGGATGTTTCCGATTATGTTAAGGAGAATACCAATCTTGACGCGGAAGCCAAACTTCGCGGAACTTCGGTTTATCTTGTGGACAGGGTCATCCCGATGCTTCCCCCGAAGCTTTCCAACGGTCTTTGCAGCTTGAATCCCAATGTCGACAGATTGACTTTGACAGCTGAGATGTATGTTGATTCCGACGGTATGACTTATGACGGCGATGTTTATGAGAGCGTCATAAGATCCGACAGAAGAATGAGTTATAACGAGTGCTACAGGCTGCTTACCGAAGAGCATAAGGAAGATGAGGCGGAATACGGCCCGATCCTTCCGATGCTTTATGAGATGAAGCACTTAGCTTCAGTATTGAAGCGTATGAGAGACGGAAGAGGAGCCATCAACTTCGAATTCCCGGAAACTGACGTAATACTTGATAAAGACGGCATTCCGACTGAGGTAATGCCTCATCCTATTACATTTACGAACGGTATCATCGAGCAGTTCATGATTTGTGCGAATGAGTTCATCGCCGAGAAGTTCTGTAAGATGAAATACCCGTTCGTCTACAGAATCCATGAGGATCCGGATCCTATTAAGCTTGCAAGATTCTCAAGAGTAGCAAGGTCGTTCGGTGCAACGGGCAAACTCGGAAGTAACGCAACTCCCATGGATGTCGTTATGTTCATGGACAGCGTCAAGGACGATGAAGCAAAGCCCATGCTCGATCAGGTTCTTTTAAGATCGATGGCCAAAGCCTGCTACAGTTCCCATAATCTCGGGCATTTCGGACTGGCGTCGAAGTATTACTGCCACTTCACGAGCCCTATAAGAAGATATCCCGATCTTTATATCCACAGGATTATCAAGTCTTATCTTCATAATGAGAAGAAAAAAGAGCATTTCTCGGGACTAGTAGAGCCTGTTGCCCAGCACAGCTCCGAGATGGAAAGAAACAGTGTGGATGCCGAGAGAGCTTCCACTAATATCAAGGTGTGCGAGTATATGAGCAAGCACATCGGCGAGCACTTCGAAGGCTATATCACTTCTATCATTGCTTCAGGTGTGTTCGTTATGCTAGACAGCACGGCAGAAGGCTTTGTAGCTTTCAGGACTATGAGCGACCACTATCTTTTCGATGAGAGAATGTACCGCGCGGTAGGCGCAAGAGGCGGCATGAAGCTCACGATAGGAACCAAGGTCAAAGTCGTAGTAGCAAGCGTTGACATGGATTCCGCGAAGATAGACTTCGTGTTCGAGGAAGGCTTCGAGAAAGGCTGGAAGGGCATGAAAAAAGGAGCCGACCACAAGGAGCCGGGCAGAAGAAAGATCAAGCGTAACCGAAAGGGAAGACGCTGATTACTTAACTATGAAAGGCTCGATAGCCTTAAGGAATTCCTCGCAGTCGTCGGAGAAGATCTGGCACTCGAGGTTCTCTGAAGGCACGATGCTGAAGATGCCCATGAGGCTCTTGGCGTCTACGTTATATCTTCCGGAGATGAGGTCGATGTCGTAGCTGCAGTAGTTAGCTGCCGTAACAAAATCCTTAACGTCGTTTATAGTCATAAGTCTGATATTGATCTTAGTCATTTGAGACCTCCTTAAAGAACTCTGTAAATTTTCTTGTGATTACATCCCATGTAAAGCGCTCGAGTACATATTCGCGTCCCGTGCGGCCCATGGTGTCGGCTGTATCCGGATTCTCGATATAGTACTTCACGGCACCTTCGAAGTCGAAGAAATCCTTAAAGTACAGACCGGAATTGGATTCCTGCGCGAAAGCACACGTTACATCGCAGTTCTCGTGAACGAGTACAGGTCTTCCTGCAAGCCAGCTTTCCATGATAACTATTGAGAAACTCTCGTGCGTAGACGGTTGGCAAAGGCACAAAGAAGCCGCGCATGCATCGTATTTGTCCTGTCTGTCAACGAATCCAAGGTCAATAACTTCGGATGCGATGTCGGCAGGGATATCGATGCTTCCGCCGCCGATAAGTATGAGCTTCAATGTGTTGTAGGAAGGATTGCGCCTTCTGAACTCACGGAAATACTTGATAAGAACATCAACATTTTTGCCCGTGTCCTTACGTCCTGCGTAGAGGATGAAAGGATCGTTGATCTTAAACTTCTCCCTGAATCTTGAAGCGACCGGGTCGAAGTCGGAATCTACACCTGCTCCGAGGACTGCCTGCTTAGCTTTGCTTAAGTCATAAAGTTCATTTGCAAGCTTCATCTCAGGTGTAGAAAGGTATATCAAACCCGCAAGCTTACTGAATACGTCATTCCAAAGCGACATGTGTGCGTATGCTTCTTCATGGAGACAGGGGATGAGCACTGATTTCTCGGGTGCTGCCTGTATTCCGAAGTAAGCGGTTCCGAACATATACGGGATATGCACGAAAAGGGAGTATTCATCCTTGTGTTCTTTTATGTACTCGTAAAGCTTAGGGGAATTAACCATCTCATTCATGAAGATCTGTTCTTCTTCAGGTGTTACGGGGATTCCCTTGATGAACTTAAGATTGACCTGATCGAAAGCCGCAGTGTCCCTTTTACGTGCAGGGAAGCGGATTACTTTGATACCGCCTTCGTCAGCCTCACCGGGCTTATAGAAGTTTACCGACCAGTCTGATGAGAATTCCTTAACACAGGTTGTCAGTATCTCGAGTTCGACCCCTGAAGCGTTAAGATGCTTGGCAATGCCGCGAAGCTCAGTCTCCGCGCCGCCTCTTACCTCATCACTGTACCAGGGAATTACAAAACCTATCTTTTTCATGCAGTTATTATATTAAATGATGATTGGTTTTTCCAATTAAAAGAAGTTGATTGTGAATACGTGATAATGTCATATTGAAATGTGAATACTTATAAAATTGTGTTATCCTACTCGTATATTTTTTAGATATGTTCTGTCGGCATATCTAATAATCCTATATTACGGAGAGGCATGTATATGAAGAAAATCAGAATTACAACGGTTTTGCTTGTTGCTTCGATGGTAATGTCTTCGTTGTCGTTCACCGCACTTGCTGACGAGACTGAGTGTTATGATCCGACGCCGGGACAGACTGCTGAAGCAGATGTTCAAGATGGTATAACAACCGATGAATCAGGGGTTCCCGATGAGACGGAAGTTGATCTTGAAGAACTCATCCCGGATGAGATTGAGATATCAGATGAAACCGTTATTCCTGAGGTATACGAGAATAGTGTTGAAGTGATTGATTCCGATGTATCCGAAGATGCGCCTGTCATTGAGGTTGAAGAACCGGATGTATCGTTTGAAGAATCATATGCTTTAACTATCACCAGAGAACAGATGCTGAGATGGGCAGAATCCCAGGTCGGTAAAGATTGCAACAGTTGGCAGATGGTAGACAATTATTGTGGTATGGTAGGCGGCAGCTATATCAGTTATAAGCCTTATCTTTGGAGTGGTTGGAATCTGGGTGATAACTATAACAGATTGGAATCAGGTTTTCTTCCCGGAGATCTCGTGTTCTGGAAAAGATCCGCTTTGACGGAATATGAGGGATTAAGCACTGTAAACACTCAAGAATCAGATCACATCGGAGTAATAACAAATTGTTATGCCAATGGTTTTGTTTCAGTCGATTATGATACTGAAGCCGAGGGTAAGGCCCAGAAGAGATTTCATTACTATTCAGAGTTGTCGTTCGGATTCAGACCGATAAACTTTAGTGATAGTTACAATATCGAATCGGCTTTGACCGGTTGGCAAAAGATTGGAAACGTCTGGTACTTCTTTGATGCTGACGGAATTGCAGTTACAGGCGAGAGGACGATCAGCGGAAAGCACTACTTCTTCAATGACGATGCCACTATGTTCACAGGTTGGAGACAGGTTGGCAATAAGTGGTATTACTACGGCGGAAGCGGTTATGTAACAGGCTGGTACAAGATCGGTAAGTCTTGGTATTATTTCAACTCAAGCGGAGCAATGCTTACAGGCTGGCAGAAGTTAAGCGGTAAGTGGTATTACTTCAACTCTTCCGGAAAGATGCTCACGGGCTGGCAGAAGCTAAGCGGCAAATGGTACTTCTTCGAAAGTTCCGGGGCCATGAAGACCGGGTGGTACAAGACAGGCGGAAAGTGGTACTATTTCAACTCAAGCGGAGTTATGGCAACAGGATCTGTCAAAATCGGAAATAAGACATACAGATTCAACTCAAGCGGAGTATGCCTTAATCCGTAATATTTAACTTTCGAGACTTTTAAAGGGGGTTGTCTCTAAAGTGACGTAAGGTCACCGGGGCAACCCTTTTTGTGCTTTGATAATAAAAATCACCTGCTACGCAGGTTATATATGCAAGTGATTCCTGAATTAATGTGACATTAGGATACGAATCACGTGTCCAAAGCTTCTGCTTGTTTGACTTTGAATGTGTTATGTAATAACATCTTCGAGTATTTTAATAATATAAATAGCAAATGGGGTTATTTACGATGTCAAACATTTACAGAGACAAGGTAATAAACGAGATTTCCGAGAGTGATGTTGGATCCACTATCCGCGCCTGCGGCTGGATCGAGAATATCAGAGATCACGGCGGAGTTTCATTTATCGATCTTCGTGACCAGTACGGAGTTCTTCAGGTAGTTATGAGAGACACCGAGCTTCTTAACGGACTTGTTAAGGAAGAGTGCATCAGCGTTGAAGGTGTTATCGAGCACAGAGATGAAGAGACTTATAATCCCAAGATAGCTACAGGTACTATTGAGCTCGACTGCAAGAAGGTAGATGTGCTTGGTAAGGTTTACTCACAGCTTCCTTTCGAGGTTCAGACAAGTAAGGAGATCCGTGAGGATGTAAGACTTAAGTACCGTTACCTCGATCTTCGTAACAAGAAGGTTAAGGAGAATATCCTTTTCAGATCTAAGGTTATCTCATTCTTAAGATCAACAATGGAGGAGATGGGATTCGTTGAGTTCCAGACACCTATCCTTACTTCATCTTCACCTGAGGGGGCAAGAGACTATATCGTTCCTTCAAGAAAGTACAAGGGTAAGTTCTATGCTCTTCCGCAGGCTCCCCAGCAGTTCAAGCAGCTTTTGATGGTATCAGGTTTTGATAAGTACTATCAGATCGCTCCTTGCTTCAGAGATGAGGATGCAAGAGCAGACAGATCTCCCGGAGAGTTCTACCAGCTCGACTTCGAGATGAGCTTCGCTACACAGGAAGACGTCTTCGCTGCAGGTGAAGAAGTACTTACAAAGGTATTCAAGAAGTTCGCTCCCGAAGGTGCAGTTGTTACTGAGGCACCTTATCCGATCATCCCTTACAAGCAGGCTATGCTTGAGTTTGGTTCCGATAAGCCTGACCTTCGAAATCCTCTGAGAATCATCGATGTTACAGAGTTCTTCTCAAGATGTACATTCAAGGCTTTCATCGGCAAGACAGTAAGAGCTATCAACGTTCATGCCAAGCTTTCCAAGGGTCAGCACGAGAAGATGCTCAAGTTCGCTCAGGACGAACTTGGTATGGGCGGCTTAGGCTACCTCGAAGTTCTCGAGGATATGTCTTACAAGGGACCTATCGATAAGTTTATCCCTGATGATATGAAGACAGAACTTGCAGATCTTGCAGGTCTTCAGAAGGGCGATACGATCTTCTTCATCGCTGATACAGAAGCTAAGGCTAACGAGTGTGCAGGCAAGATCAGAAATGAGCTTGGCGCAAGACTCGACCTCATCGAGAAGAACGCTTTCCGTTTCTGTTATGTTAACGATTTCCCGATGTATGAGTATGACAAGGAAACAAAGAAGTACATCTTCACACACAATCCTTTCTCCATGCCTCAGGGCGGACTTGAGGCGCTTAACACAAAGAATCCCGAGGAGATCCTCGCTTACCAGTACGATATCGTATGTAACGGCGTAGAGCTTTCAAGCGGTGCCGTAAGAAACCACGACGTAGAGATCATGAAGAAGGCTTTCGAGATCGCAGGTTATTCTGAGGAAGACCTCAAGCAGAGATTCGGAGCACTCTACAATGCGTTCCAGTACGGTGCACCTCCGCATGCAGGTATGGCTCCCGGCGTTGACCGTATGATCATGCTCATGAGAAATGAGGAGTCTATCCGTGAAGTTATCGCATTCCCGATGAACGGTAATGCTCAGGATCTTCTCTGCGGAGCTCCCGGAGACGTTACAGAGCAGCAGCTCCGTGAGGTTCACATCAAGGTCAGACAGTAATGTCAAAAGGCAAAGTTTATTTTTACACGCTCGGGTGCCGTGTCAATCAGTATGAGACTGATGCGGCACGCGAGCTGTTTCTTTCAGCAGGATACGAGATAATTATCGATCCGGCTGAAGCGGATATCTGTATCGTTAATACCTGTACCGTTACAGGAGAGGCTGACCGTAAGTCAAGGCAGCACTTAAGAGGCCTCGCGCGCCTTAATCCGGATGCTCTTATTGTCGCTATGGGCTGTGCATCCGAGATGGCGGACGGAGCCGTGGATGCTGACATAGTACTCGGAACGCGTGACAAGAAAGACATAGTAAATAAGGTGGAGGAGTATCTTTCAGCTCGAAAAGCTTTCTCCCATAAATCCGAGCATACACGCCCTGAACTTAGCAAGAGCGACATCTATCACGATTTCGGAACTGTTGTCTCACCTGAAGGAAGCAGGGCTTTCCTTAAGATACAGGACGGCTGCAATAACTTCTGCACTTACTGCATCATTCCTTTCGCGAGGGGGAGAGTTGCTTCAAGATCAAGGGAGAGCATAATTGAGGAAGTCGGTAAGCTCGCAGCTTCGGGCTTTCATGAGATCATCGTTTCCGGTATTGAGGTCTGTTCATACGGAGCCGACAGAGGTGAGGGGATTGAAGCTTTCCTCGGAGTGCTGCAGGATGTTGCGGCTACAGAAGGAATAGAGAGAATCCGCTTAGGTTCATTGGAGCCATCATCTTTAAGTGCTGATTTTATTGAAGGATTAGGCAATATCAGGCAGATGTGCCCTCATTTCCATCTGTCTTTACAGAGCGGCTCGGATACAGTTCTTAAGCGCATGAACAGGAAGTATGATACTGCTTTATATCTTGAGAAGGTCGCGCTTCTTCGTAAGCAGTTCCCGACCATGAAGCTCACGACGGATATCATCTGCGGCTTCCCGGGAGAGACAGATGAAGAGTTCGAAGAAACATATGAGTTCGTAAAGACGTGCGGTATCGATAAAGTCCATGTTTTCCCGTATTCGATTAGGAAGGGAACACGGGCTGCTTCCATGAAGCAGGTGGACGGAACAGTCAAAAAGGAAAGGACCGAGAGGCTCCGTAAGCTCTCGGACGAACAGGAACTGCTTTTCGCGAAGGCACAGCTTGGAAAGAAACATGAGGTCCTCGTGGAAAGCTATCTTGATTACGGCAACGGCGAGAGGTTCGGCACGGGGTACACAAGGGAGTATGTAAAGGCTTTCTTCAAAGTCGATAACGGCAATGAGCCCGCTGTCGGATCTATAGTTCATGTGGAGGCGACAGAACCTTATTCTCTGGCCCTGATGTGTAAACTTATTTAAAACATAAAAAATCCTTATACTTTCTAAATCTAATATGGTAGAATGAATCTAAAGTAAGGTTTCGAGGGTATGAATTTGGATACAGAGACGACAAAATTCAGTTTTTCCGTTGACAAGTCGGCTAATGCCAGAGAGCTGATGACTTATGTTCTCTATGCTCTTAAGGAGAAGGGATATAACCCCATAAATCAGTTGGTCGGTTATTTCATCTCCGGTGATCCCACTTACATCACAAGCTACAAGGGTGCAAGGGGCGTTATCAAGAGAATCGACAGAGACGAGCTTCTCGAGGTTATCATCTCCGAGTATTGCAGCAAGCTTTGACGGGAATTATATAGTATTATTTAAGCGGCACATGTGATTAACGTGCCGCTTTTTTATTTGTTTATAACGAGAGGAAACAGTATGGGTAAAGGCAGATGGATGGGCATAGACTTCGGAATGAAGCACATCGGGGTAGCTTTGTCGGACGAGTTGTGGATAACGGCATCAGGCTTCGAGACGGTCAACTGGAACGGCAAAGACGATTCCTGGGCCGTAAACAGGATTGCAGAGATCGTTAAGGAGAAGAACGTTACGGGCATTGTCCTTGGGAAGCCTTCAAGAACTGACGGAACTGTATCTCACACAGAAGAAGCGGCAACGGAGTTCGGTAAGAAGATAGAAGAAGCTACTGGCATCACGCCTGTTACCAAGGACGAGAGGTACACTACAGTGCTTGCGTCCCAGTTCATGAGAGAAGTCGGGAAGTCTGCCAAGAAGCAAAGACCGGTCATCGATCAGGTGGCAGCCGAGATCATACTTTCAGATTATCTCGAGACACTGCGCTGATAATTATTATTAATATGCTATAATTTTATATTATGAAATAACAAGGGAGATAAGCTAATGGACGACGATATCATCACCTTATTGGACGAAGAGACAAATGAGGAAGTAAAGCTTCAGATCATCGACAATTTCGATATGGAAGACAGAAGTTTCGGCGTTTTCCTTACGCTTGCCGAGAATGAGGACGAAGCCGAGATAATCATCCTTGAGATGATCGAAGAGGGCGATGACCTCATGCTTCAGTCCCTTGACGAGAATGAAGAGGACAAGATCTTCGATTATTATGACAGCCTCTGCGATGAAGAGGAAGCCGGAGAAGAGCCTGAGTCTTAAATGAAAACCAACCAAAGATCAGGTTTTTTCAGAAGTTTACTGAGTATCAAGGATAAGACACCGATCATCAGTCGTAAGAAGACCGGTGCCGAGGATGAACTCATCGTTATCCGTGATGTCTCAACTAACAAGGATTATTTTCTGTCAGTCATAGATGACTTCTTCTATAAAGAGAAGGAGTATATCGTTATGTATAATTATGTTCCGGATAACGGTAATCACGATAATCCTGAACTTGTTATCATGGAGACTAAGTTCAACGAGAACAACGACCAGATATTCATATCCATAAGGGATAAGAACGAACTTGAGGTCGCGTTCTCGCTGTTTATGAGAAGATACTATGACTCTGATGCCCCCGGCAGACAGGACCGCGTAGGAGTGAGATAATCCCTGATGGATAAATATATCGAGAGCTTAGGAATTGTTTGCAGAGTCCTGCTCGCAGTGTTCCTTTTTGTACTTATCCAGCTGGTCTTTATATTCGGATTCGATTTTCTTGGTATAAACACTGATATTTATCAGGGCCTGTTCTCTACGCTCTACGGTATCGCGGTTCTCGCGGTCTTCGGTTTTTACTGTTACAAAAGATCCAAGAAGAAAGAGGATTTCCTTATGATGCAAAAGCCCGGCTATATGACCGTGTTCTCTGCGGTCGTGATCGCATTCGGGCTTTTGGGATTCGTTACGTTATATATGTACATATTTACGGTCATATCAATGTCTAATGCGCCGTTGCAGGAGGATATGGCTCAATATGCCGAGAGTGTCGACAGATTCATTACTACGGATGCGGCGACGGTTCCTTATTGGGATTCCATACTTGATTTTATATCAGCGACAATCATCATAACTCTTGCCGAGGAACTCGTGTTCAGGGGTGTTATTTTCGGTGAATTAATAAACAGATTCCATCCCATTATAGCAGCCGTTATGTCATCTCTGTTGTTCGGGATTCTTCACGGCATATCCGTTCATATCGGTTATGCTTTCTTCTGCGGTGTGATTCTTTGCCTCGTGTATTACTATTCAGGCTCGATCTGGGTCTCATTCCTTGTCCATGCGATCTTTAACTTTATGGGATCGTCGTTATTCTCACTTTTTGACAGCGGAATATTCGGTGACCTTTATGAGATCTCGGACATGATCAAGTATTACACTGCTCTTTTCGAAGTTATCTGCATACTTCCGGGAATTGCAGGATATCTTCTCATATATGTGATCTACAAAGAGGATAAGAAGAAAAAAGCAGAGCCTAAAGTTGAGGAGGTTGCTGTATGAACCGCCTCGACAGATTCAGATTCGGTAATCTTCATAAAAGAAGGGTGTTCCTTGTCCTTGTACTGATCCTTATTATGCTCATTATTTCTTTGGGTTTTCTTACGTTTATCGGATTCTTCGGAAGCCGTGCGGAGCTTCCTCGTATCAGGGCTTCAGCTCAGCTTACTTCCGACAGGACTGAGGGTGTAGGAATAAATGTCATTGATATTCCTGATGCCAATCTGATTGACGAGCCTTTCTTCAATAAAGAGGACGGTTTTATATCGGCTACCGTTATGGATGCAGGCGGCAATTATATCTACTTCGATCCGTCTGAAGCAGGAAGGCTTTCCACAAGATCCGTAGGTGACAGCATCAGCATCTTATCGATAGACGGAAGCGGGAATATGGGCCTTCGCTACAGCGGCAGAACCGTTGGATTCGCTGATACAATGTTCTCAGTTCCGGTAGTTATTGAAGATACTTCCGCAATGTGGAATAACGATCCCGTGATCAAGACTGCGGAATGCTCCGGTGAACTTTATCTTCTTACATCATCGGGCAAGATAATATCTGATGCGGCTATATTACCGGTCGATGAATCCGTTGATGTGCCTTTTACAGATATTGCTTCTGAAGGCATAAATATCTATGCGCTTACCAAGACCGGTGATGTTTATATTTCAGCCGACTGCGGTCCTTTCACTCTTTACGGATCATGTGCTTTGTCTGACGGTTCAGAAGCGTCTCATATCGCATGCGTAAACGGCAATGTTGTCGTATTTACTTCAGACGGTAAGATATGTTCCGTAACGGCAGAAGGAAGTACATTAACGGGCGAGGCAGAAGTGTCTTTTGTTGCTTCGGGTGAAGGGTATTTGGTCTTTTGTACCGATAATGAAGTATTCGTTTCTTTCAACGGTATTTTCATTTCTAAGCTTACCTCGGTCGACAGTATTCTTCGTGAAGGAGACAGGATCACCGATCTTGAAGCGGGAGAGACTACAGCATATGTGCTTACCCAGTACGGCAAACTTATAAGGATCAATATGAACGATACCGCACCTTTGACTGATTCTGTCGACATATCTTCTATAGAACCTGTACAGATCTGTCCTTCGGGTAATTACGGCGTTATAGCGGTAGCAGCCGATAAACAGGCTTATTTCGTATCCGTGATCGAGGAAACACCGAGGACTTTGGGTATGCCGGGGGTATCAGTGGATGATGTAATGATGTTCGGTAATGACAAGTACATCGTAAGAAGCGGCAATGTTCTTTATGAGACATCCATCAAGGCGGCAGTTGAAGTGGATCTTCCAATTGCCGATGACCTGATTCTCGAGGGCGATGTATGCATCATCAAGAGCCGCTCCACGAATGTCGGTTCATGGGATCTTTACGGGGACACGGATCTGGTCCCCAACGATTCGGGTGTCAGTATTATTGGCAGCGGCGACGGTCTTCACGCGATATCGAGAGTATTGCCAGGCACTGCCGAAGAGCTTTTCGAGCGCAATCTTTTCTACAGAATAGAGCTTATGGTATCCGCGGACAGGGATGATGCCCTGCTCAGTATGTGGATCGAAGGAGAGACTTTCGGTGCCAGAGGTCAGCATGCGGCTGATGTTATGACACAGCCGGGTTCGGTCTCTTATGTATTCGCCGTTACTGAGGATATGCTCTCGGATGAGTCCTTAAGGCTTAACATTTCATTCGAGGGGGAAGCTGTGTTTAATATCGAGAGTATCTATGTGGGCCTCGACCGCTACGATATCAACGATGCCCAGTCTGACTTTATCGATTCAATAGTGGAGTCCGCTCCGTCTGCTTTAAGATTTGCTTCCACGGTTCCCGGAAGCAACGGATACTGTGAAGAGACTTTCTACGGAATCAGTGCTTCGTCCCTTGAGACGGAGATGAACCTTTGTAAGGATTCGGGAGCCAACCCCTGGCTTGTATTGGGTTCTGCTATCTCGCAGGAAGATGTAAATAATATTATGGGTTATCTGTGCGGATCGGTCACTCATGAATACGGTAAAAGAAGGATAGATAACGGAACTGCGCTTCCGTGGAGCCGTCAGTTCGATACTATCTATATTGAGATAGGGGACAGCGACGGAATATTCCTTTCGGACTATCAGAGGGGCGCATATGTATCTTATGTCATTAATCTTTTCGAGAAGTCCGAGTTCTATATCGGTATTAAGGATAAAGTTGTCTTTATTGACGGCATGAACTATGAGGGAGGCACTGTGCTTTCCGATGCTGACAGACATGCTTCCGGCTTGTATATCGATGCAATTGCTGATGAGAACGGCGAGAGACTGCCCTTTACGGCTGCTGCTTCAGTTGCTGTTGAGGATGCCGTAAGCCGTGCTCCGAGATCGCCTTCAAGAGGTATGGAAGGATATGAGTATGTCTCATCGCTTCATATAAACGATTCATACACTTCTTCAAATTATACCAGTGCTGATGTAGTGGCAGCGATACTTAATGCGGAGACCGTGTTCACGGACATTATCATGATCGATTCCGATATGGATGCATGCCGCGTTATACCGACGTTAAGAGACCTCATCGGAGGAGGCCTTATGTACTGTGAGGTGCTGGATCCGCTGGATACTTCTTCGCTTTATACTGCCGAGTATTTCAACTCGTCATGCGGTACGATGCTTATTGATTCCGATTCAAGCATAATCCTTGTTGTCGCGAACTATTCGAACACAATACAGCAGTTCACTTATATAAGCGATTCATTCGATACTTCGTCAGGGTCTTATATCAGATATGCTTCTGACGGAAGAGCGCTTATGGAAAGGGACCTCGATAACTTCGGACAGCGTCAGCTTTTGCAGGCGGGCGAGTATATGGTTATCGAAGTCCCAAAAGAATAAGCTTTTATCAGGAAATACCCGTTACTGTGTAATCCTTATCGGTAATTACTTTGGTGAGCATCTCGTCGGTAACATCGCCGTCGAGCTCTACAACAGCAGTTCCGTTCTCGTGTGATACTTCAGCCGTGATAACACCAGGGATATCCATGAGAGCATTTCTTACTGACTTCTCACAATGCATACACATCATGCCTTCGATCTTAATTGTTTTGGTTGCCATATTCGTGGTTCCTCCTGTTATTTCCTGCGGGAGCTCCGCGGGTTTACTTATTCTTCTGTCGCGCCTTGAAGAAGACACATCGAAAAGGTTTATTCTTAATGCATTCATGCATACCATGAAGCTTGAGATGCTCATGGCGGCTGCACCCATAACGGGTTTGAAATAGATGTTAAGTCCGTAAAGCGCACCTGCTGCTATAGGTATGAGAAGAATGTTATAGATAAATGCCCAGAAAAGATTCTCATGGATTATCGTGACGGTCCTTCTGGACAGCCTTATCGCTGCGGGAACGTCTGTGAG
>CADAXO010000010.1 GCA_902791885.1 Oscillospiraceae bacterium
CTCCTGAACAAGATCATAGAAGTCGGGTATCAGCATCGAACCGATGAGTTCGAAGATCAAAGGTACTATCGAGATAAGTACGGAGAAGAGCACGAATCTCGATCCTACGGTGTTTATCCTCTCGCCGGCAGGATCGTAGACCTTATTGATCTTATGAGATGTTAATACAAGTATGATGGTAACAATCGCCAGAACAAATACCGCTATGACGGCGATCCTTGATACCCATACATCAAACTCGGCAGAGCTAATGCAGTAAAGGAAAACGTAAGTTATAGAGAAGATCAATGACGATATAAATACCGCCCATTCTATCGCTTTATTGTTTCTGACCGTTGTATCCATATAAGTTACCTATCCCATCGATTCATATTGAACTTAGAAGTTCGTAATGACATACTGATTATATAGTATTATTTCGCTTTGGGTAGGATATATGGCTGAAGACAACAGGACTTACGGTTTCTACGGATGGGAGACGGCTGACGTGCTTCCTTCGGATCAAAGATATAAAGAAGCAGGGACGCCCAGAGATCTTTACGATATCCTGTCGAAGCTATGGTGCAGGGAAACCTGCGCTCCCAGAATGCAGGATGAGTGGTCGGAAGATAATAAGACATTAGGCCAGTGCTCGATCACGGCTTTCCTCGTACAGGATATATACGGCGGTGAAGTGTACGGGATCTTACGCCCCGGCGGTAATTATCACTGCTATAATGAGGTTCAGGGCAGAGTGTTCGATCTTACATCCGAACAGTTCGGTGATGAGGCGGCAGCGCTTGATTATGAGGATAACCCTGTACAGAGCAGGGAAGTTCACTTCGCCAAGGAAGAGAAAAGACTTCGTTATGAGTATCTGAAGAAAAGATTGCAGGAGGTTCTTAATGTCTGATCTTCTGAGAGAAATATGTTCAATAGCATTGTTCAGGGATGTGAGGGATAAAGAACCGCTGAGAAGCTTAAGCGATTTCCTTCTTAAGATGGGTCCCGGTTACAGTATAGAAGAGATGATCGACAGTTACGGGGATTTTGTTTCCAAGCTTTACGGACTTCGCGCGGACTGTGATCTCTCGGCTGCAATCTGGGATGCTCTTGAGAATGACATGAATCCGTACATACACTATAAGATCGAGTCTGTTGTGAATCCCGACAAGGCAGTTAAAGTGAGTGCGCTCCTTAATCTCACGGCTGAAAGGGAACTCGATCTTCTCACAAAGATCGGCAACTATACTTCATATGACTTTAAGAACGAGATGGTCTATGACGGCTATCTTCCTGATTTCACGTCTTCGCACATTGACTTTAAGAAGCGCTATATGAGGATGATCGATTCCATTGATACAAAAGGCTACGGTATGTACGTGCATAACAATTTCTTCCGCATAAAAGAGGGAAAGCTTCTGCCCGTAACTACACCGGATCCAATAAGCGCCGACGATCTTTTCTGCTACGAGCTTCAGCGCAGCAAGGTATATGCCAATACAGCGTCTTTTGTCGAAGGAAGGGCATTTGATGATGTGCTCCTTTACGGTGACGCGGGTACAGGCAAGTCTTCCACGGTAAAGTCGGCGGCAAGGATGTTCTTTGATAATGGTGTCCGTCTTGTAGAGGTTCCTAAGTCTGAACTTCACGGTCTGTCCGAGATAATCGACACGCTTACGCATGAGCCTTTGAAGTTCATTCTTTTCATAGATGACGTCTCGTTTGATGCTGATGACGACAGGATAGGTTCGCTGAAGTCGGTTATCGAGGGTGCTGCTTCAGGCGGCAGAAGAAACATCGCGATCTATGCGACTTCCAACAGACGCCACATGATAAAGGAAACTTTCTCTTCACGTGAGAACGAGATCCACAGGTCCGACACTATCGCGGAGCAGTTAAGCCTCTCGGAGCGCTTCGGACTTCGTATCCTTTTCGAAAAGCCTAACAAGGAGACATACCTTACTATTGTGAAGGAACTTCTGAAGCTTAAGGGGAAGGAATTTGATGAGAAGGAATTAGAGCAGAAAGCGGAGCAGTATGCGATAAGGGCAGGAGGCAGATCCGCACGTCTTGCCAAGCAGTTTGCCGAGTCTTACTGATCACTTATAACCGCTTTCAAATGAAAATTCATTAGCTTTCACACAGTTTTACCTCATTTTATTCACTTTCTTTTAACACACGTTTTTAAGGCCCGTGGTAACATAGAGTCATAAAAGATAAACGTTTTACGTGAAAGGGGTGAGACCGATGTACGATGAACAAACGATAGCGGGACAAAGGTCTCGCACATTGTTTACCTCCTAAGAATTTTGGTTTTATTTCTTAACATATAGGCAATTAAGTATTGTAAAAGGGAACTTCAAATGAAGTTCCCTTTTCACATAGCGATTAATTATTAATCAATTGATCAGTAACCGAGCTGACGCATGAGATCCTCAACGTAGTCAGGGTGTGTGATGTTGTAGATGATACCGAATACCCAGAGGCAAGCTCCGATGATACCGAGTACGAGACCTGCAGTTGCAAGACCGGACTTGTTGCCTTTGTTCTTAGCAACAACAGCGAGGATGATAGCAGGAATGCAGCAGATCTGGCAACAAACTACGCTTAAGATACCTGTAACGAGTGACCAGATAGCCTGTGTCTTGCCTTCTTCGCCTGAAGGTGCATCGTTGTTCCATGTGGGCTGAGCTACAGGCGGCTCATAGTACTGAGGCTGCTGGGGCTCTGTCTGGTTAAAATTGTTGTTATCCATGATTTGTTTCTCCTTCCATGAAGTAAAAGTAATATATCATAATCAAAAGTTCATTACTATCCTAAACAAACCGAAGATAAATAAAAGCCCCGCATATATTCCGATACCCCATACATTGGCTTTCGGAATATCCCTTTTGGATTCATGGATATAAAGAAGGTAGACTATCTCGCCTGCGATCAAAGGCCAGGTAAGAAACATGAACTGATTGTCGGCAAATGCACTTTTGAAATCAAGAGAAGCCATGTGGATGAACATATGGCTTATTCCGCAGCTCGGGCACTTAAGCCCTGTGAAATTTCTGAATGCACATGAAAGTCCCCATCCTGTGAACCTGTAGATAAGATAATACACAATACCCGCAAGTATTATTATCGTTATATCTCTAATCGTCTTACGCCATGCAGTACTCATGGGGAGATTGTAACTTATCATGTTATAATTTGAAATGACGATTAGGAGGAAAAGCATGAAATTTCTTGTTGTATCCGACTTACACGGTGATGAGTATTGGGCAGTTAAAGCGGCGGAAGCTTTTCGCAGTGAGGGCGCAGACCGCCTTGTGCTTCTGGGAGACATCCTTTACCACGGCCCGAGGAACGATCTTCCCGGAAATTATGCTCCAAAGAAAGTTATAGAGATTCTAAATCCACTTGCAGATAAGATCCTTGCCGTAAGAGGAAACTGCGAGGCGGAAGTGGACCAGATGGTACTGAAGTTCCCCGTGATGGCTGACTATATGTATATAGTGTCGGGCGACGTACCCTTCTTTATGACGCACGGCCACCTTTACAGCCCTGATAATATGCCGCCGGCAGTTACAGAGGGAAGTGTATTCGTATCCGGTCATACGCATATTACTTATGATTACATTAAGGACGGGGTCCGTTTCATGAACCCGGGTTCGCCTTCGATACCCAAGGAGGGAAGCAAGCCTTCTTATATCGTGATCGAAGACGGCAAAGCGGAGTTAAAGGAGTTTACATAAGTTATGGTCAAGAATGACGAAGGTATAGTTAAGCTTAAGCACCATATCGTTGAGGAAGTGTGCAGGCTCGCGTGGAAGAATGAGCTTACGCCCGAGAATGAAGAAAAGCTTGTTTATAAGATCAGTCCCGGACCTAAGCCCGAGTACCGCTGCTGCGTTTATAAGGAACGTGAGATCAACCGTCAGAGGATCCGTCTCGCGAAAGGTCTGTGTCCTACGGCAGAACCCGACAAGCAGCACCACAATGTAGTTCAGGTTATTAACCCCGCATGCGACTCATGTCCTCTGCAGTCTTTTGTTGTTACCGATAACTGCAGATTCTGTCTTGGAAAAGCGTGTCTTAACTCATGTAAGTTCGATGCGATCTCCAAGGGCGAACTTCGTATGCATATCGATCCCCATAAGTGTAAGGAGTGCGGCAAGTGTGCGAATGCCTGCCCTTATGAAGCGATCATTCATCAGATCCGTCCGTGTAAGAGAGTGTGCCCCGTAGGCGCCATTACTTATGATGAGTTCGGTCTGTGCCAGATAGACGAGACAAAGTGCATTCACTGCGGTCACTGTATCCACAGCTGTCCGTTCGGTGCCATCGGTTCCAAGACATATCTTGTAAACATCATTCAGGATATCCTTGCGGGCAAGGAAGTCATCGCCATGGCGGCTCCCGCGACCGAAGGTCAGTTCGGTCCCGACATCACTATGGCGGCTATCCGTAAGACTTTGATGGACATGGGCTTCGCTGATATGGTCGAGGTCGGCCTCGGAGGAGATATGACAGCGGCTTACGAAGCTCTTGAATGGGCGGAGGCTCTGCAGGAAGGACGCAAGATGACTACGTCCTGCTGTCCTGCGTTCAAGTACATGCTCAAGAAGCATTTCCCTGATCAGTATAAGGAGAACATGTCTCAGACGGTATCGCCGATGGTCGCCATCAGCCGTTACCTCAAGCTAACGCATCCGGGCTGCGTTACCGTATTTATAGGTCCCTGCATCGCCAAGAAGTCGGAGGCAAATGATAAGACCATTCCGGGTACCGCAGACTATGCCGTTACTTACGGTGAATTGCGTGCCCTCATACGCTCTAAGGATATGGAGATCAAGCCCGTGGAGGACGGCTATCAGGAAGCTTCCGTCTGGGGCAAGAGATTTGCCACGAGCGGCGGTGTCGCGAATGCGGTTATGGAAGTAATGCGCGAGCGCGGCGTAGATACTGATTCGATCACACTTGAAAGATGCGCGGGCGGCGACGAATGCCGTAAGGCTCTGCTGCTTCTTAAGGCAGGCAGGATTCAGGCTGACTTCATCGAGGGCATGATCTGTCCCGGAGGATGCGTCGGAGGTCCGTCCAAGCACAAGACCGAAGCCGAGATCACGAAGGCAAGAGAATCCCTGCTCGAAAAGGCTGACGGCAGAGGTGTTCTTGATAATCTGAAGAACTATCCGATGGACAAGTTCTCGATGTTCAGGGACGGACATATGGAATGATCGACAGAAACCGGGTATTAAGCGAATTCAGATCTTACACGGCAGATTACGACATAAGCGACGATAAGATCAGGCTTAAGGTCGTTCATACATACAAGGTTGCTGAGAACTCAGAAAGGATCGCACGAAGCCTGAGCCTTTGTGAAGAGGACGTTGACCTTGCATGGCTTATAGGAATGCTCCACGATATAGGAAGGTTCGAGCAGCTTCGAAGATTCCACACATTTATCGACAGGGACTCGATCGACCACGCGAAGTTCGGGGCAGATCTGCTTTTCGAAGAGGGGCTTATAAGAAGGTTTGTTGAGGATACAAAGTACGACGGTATCATCGAGGCCGCGATAAGAGCCCACAATGCGTATATCCTCGAAGACGACCCGGATGAAAGAAGGCTCATGTTCTGCAAGATAATCCGTGATGCGGACAAGATCGATATCTTCCGCGTTAACGATGCTTTCCCAAAAGAAGTTGTCTACGATACCACGAAGGAGATACTCGCGAAGTCTCCTGTAACGGACGAAGTCGTCGAGGCGAGCCTTACGCATAATACGGTTCACAGAAATCTCAAGAAGACTCCTGCCGATACCATTGTCGGGCACCTGTCGCTTGTGTACGGAATATATTATCCCGAGAGCATAAGGATGCTTAAGGAGCAGGGGTATCTTCAAAAGTTGATGGAAACCCGAAATGAGAATGAGGATACCAACAGCAAGCTTTCAAAAGTATGCGATGAAGTCAGAAGGTATATGGATAATTTCAAAAATGATTTATAATCGACATACATATTATTATTTATAGGGATACCATTATGAAACAAAACCCCTTTATCGAAGAATTGATCTCGAAGATGACAGTAGAGGAGAAGGCTGCCCAGATGCTTCAGGTGCCCGTCTCCGTCGTAGGCATGGATGAAGCCCGTAAGTGGGCAAAGAAGGGTGTAGGTTCCTTCCTCAATGTCTTAGGTGACGACATGAAAGAACTGTCCGAAATATCCTGCAAAAAGTCCAGATTGAAGATACCTACGATATTCGGTATCGATGCCGTACACGGACACTGTCTCAACAAGGATGCGACTATATTCCCGTCACAGCTCGGAATGGCATGCAGCTGGAATAAAGAACTTGTCGAGAAGATAGGCCGTGTAACTGCAACTGAGGTTGCAACGGAAGGAATCCAGTGGACGTTCTCTCCGATCCTCTGCCTTGCAAGAGATCCGAGATGGGGAAGAACGAACGAGACTTTCGGTGAGGACAAGTACCTCTCGGGAGAGCTCGGCGTATCCATTATCAAAGGATACCAGGGTGAAGACTTAAGTGACGACACCGCGATCATCGCCTGCGCGAAGCACTTTATCGCATACGGCGAGGCTACGGGTGCGCGTGACTCATATGATACCGAGATCGCCATGAGAAAGATCAGGGATGAATTCCTTCCTCCTTTCAAGAAGGCCGTTGACGCAGGCTGTGCCACATTCATGACGGCATACGGTTCCATCGACGGTGTTCCTCTTACGGCTAACGAAGAAGTTCTGAAGGGACTTTTAAGAGACGAATTGGGCTTCGACGGATTCGTTGTAACCGACTGGGATACTGTTAATGCTCTTATCAACCGCCAGAAGGTGTGCGGCAATCACGGCGATGCCTCAAGAGTGGCTGCCAAGGCAGGAAATGACATGATCATGTCTACACTCGAGTTCTACGATGCGGTCATTAAGGAAGTAAAGGAAGGCAGGCTTGATGAGAAGTGTCTTGACGATGCAGTAAGGCACATTCTTACCATCAAGTACAAGCTCGGTCTTTGGGAGAAGCCTTTGAAGAAGGGAATCCCCGGAAGTATCGGCTGTGAGGAGCACCACGATGTGGCTTTGGAGGCTGCACGTGAAGGCGTTGTGCTTCTTAAGAACAACGGCATACTGCCTTTGGACACCGAAAAGAAGATAAGAAAGATCGCGGTCATCGGACCTAATTCCGATGATATCCGTGCCCAGTACGGAGACTGGACGTATTTTACTCATCCGGTCCCGGGTATAGAGAAGGAGCCTCAAAGACCTTATAGAACTTTGCTTGAGGGCGTAATGGAGCAGATTGAAGGAACTGATATCGAAGTATGCTATTCCTACGGCTGCAGCGTCAACAGAAGATACTACTACGAGGGTAATTATGCCGGTATCCCGGAGTTCATGGAGATGTGCTACAGGGATAACGACCATGATGCGGAGTTCTATAAGGAGATGCCTCTTATCACAGAAGCAGCTTCTGTTGCGAGAGACTGTGATGTCATCATTCTGGCACTTGGTGATAACTATAATCAGACAGGTGAGTATAACGACAGGGCAGATCTTAATCTTTCTGGTATGCAGGAAGCCCTTGTAAGAGTTCTGAAGACGCTGAATATTCCTATCGTTACGGTTCTCATTTCATCTAAGCCTCTTACGATAACGAAAGTGGTCAAGGCTTCTGAAGCAGTTATCTGCGCATTTAACGGCGGTATGTACGGCGGTAAAGCCGTAGCAGAGGCCATCTTCGGTAAGATCAATCCCTGCGGAAGACTTCCGATATCATTCCCTGTAATGACCGGACAGGTTCCCGTTTACTACAACCAGTTCCCGGGATGGCATGAGGGAAGATATGTAGACTGTCCCAAGGATCCGCTTTTCGCTTTTGGTGAAGGTCTGTCCTACACACGTTTTGAGTATTCCGATCTTGCGTTCGATAAGAAGACGAAGACTGTATCCGTGAAGGTTAAGAATACGGGTAAGATCAAGGGTACCGAGGTTGTTCAGGTTTACGTCAATGATGTTGTAAGTTCGGTTATGACTGCGGTCAAGAATCTTGCCGGATTTAAGAGAGTCGAGATAGCTCCGGGAAGAACAAAGACGGTTAAGATCAAGTTAAGTGATGACGCTTTCTCTGTTGTTCTGCCCGATAATTCAAGCGTGATCGAGCCCGGTGACTTCGAGATTATGGCGGGCCACAGTTCAAAGGATAAGGATCTTATTAAGATTACGGTGACATTGTAAATCATGATTTGTAACAGCATTCTTGATGCGGTCGGTAATACACCGCTTATTAAACTTCAAAGAGTCGTTCCCGAAGGGAGCGCAGATGTATTGGTAAAGTTCGAAGGTCTGAATGTAGGCGGTTCCGTTAAGACGAGGACAGCCTTGAGCATGATAGATCAGGCGGAAAAAGACGGCCTGATCGGACCTGACAGCATAATAGTCGAACCTACTTCCGGCAATCAGGGAATAGGACTTGCGCTTATCGGTGCCGTAAGAGGTTACCGTACGGTTATTATCATGCCTGATTCCGTAAGCGAAGAGAGAAGAAAACTCGTCGAGCATTACGGAGCTGAAGTTATTCTTACACACGATGACGGAGATATAGGTCTTGCGATCCGTGAGTGCATAAGCATTGCCGAGGATATGAAGAAGAAAGATCCTAATGTGTTTATACCCCAGCAGTTCGAGAATCCCGCGAATGTTAAGGCCCAGTATGAAGGTACGGCGCGTGAGATATTAGAGGATGCGGGAGGTCCCGTTGACGGATTCGTATCAGGTATCGGAACCGGAGGAACCATAACGGGTATCGGAAGAGCTCTTAAAGAAGCCAATCCAGATACTGTTGTATGGGCGGCAGAACCCGAGCATGCAGCTATACTGTCCGGCGGTTCTATAGGCACACATGTGCAGATGGGCATAGGTGACGGTCTTATTCCTGCGATACTGGATACTGAGATCTATGACGGTATTACGATAATCACCGATGAAGAGGCACTGACTATGTCCAAGCTTTTGTCATCGAAAGAAGGAATACTGTGCGGTATCTCATCAGGCACGAATGTGGCAGGGGCCTTGAAGCTCGCTGCAAAGTTAGGCCCGGGTAAGAAGGTTGTTACTGTGCTGCCTGATACTGCGGAAAGGTATTTCTCGACACCGTTGTTTTCATAATCGATCAATTATAAAGGGAAGAATAAGGGAGGATTTGATTTATGAAAAACAGAAAAGCAGCGGCGGCTTTGCTGGCCTTCGCAATGATGTTGTCCGTCACGGGCTGCAGTAAGCTTAAGACAGTCACCTTTGATGACTTCGTTGATTACTGTGAAGATTCAGGAGCTTCCGAGTTTTATTTTGAAGAGATCAGAAACTGCGATTCTGATGACTTGGAAAACGGCATTTACTGTGTCTTGTATTCGGATGATATTGAAGATATTCCGCGTGAAGATATGGCTGTTTTGAAGCTTTCTAATCTGGATCTGAATCTCGATACCGATGATATCGATCAGTTGGCCTTCTTTTTCATGCTGGATCATAATTATGAAGATATAGAGGAGTCATCTGATTTTGAAGACTTCTGTCTTGTTTCTGCCGGTGCCGTACAGATAACATTAAATGATCCGGATAAGACTGATGATGTAATGGAAGGTATCGAGGACCTTCTTGACAGAATTGACGTCGATCCCGAGGACTTAAGCTCCGATGAGTATTATCAGAATAAGAACGGAGGTTTCTTAAATCTTCATGTAAATGTTCGCGATCTTTGTGATGCAGTGCTTGATTCCGATTTCTGGGATATGGCAACGGAGAATTCCTATTCCGGTGCTGATGATCTTGAAGATCTATTGGAGAATGCGACCGGTGATATATGCCTTTCGATCTATGTGGAAAATGAGAATATATTTATTGTTGCAGGAGCGACATTAAATGAAGATTCGGACACGGTCACAGATATATGTTCTGCTTTCGGTTTGGATGATCCGACGGAAAATCCGTCATGTACTCAGGTAATCGACGGCATCATTGATGAGCTCGATGACTACGCATCCATGATTTACGGTTTTTGACAATTCAATACCAGTCAAGTATATTTATGCTGATTTATCAAATAGGAGGATAGATTTATGAAGTTTAAGAAAATTGTTTCTGTTGTACTTGCAATGTCTATGATGGCTGCCTTCGCAGGTTGTTCCAAGGTAAAGTCGATCTCAGGTGAGGATTTTGTTAAGGCTTGTGAGAACATGGGCGCTGAAGAAGTTGATCCCGAGGATTCCAACGATGTTGATGAAAATGATTATGAGGACGGCGTCTACATGATCCTGGATCAGGACTATATCGAGGAGCATATGAGTGATGCGGATACAAGTGTCGGAATGTACGGCATAGATACTCCTGATTTCAGTGCCGTTATCAATACTGACGATATCGAAGAGATGACAGTATTTGTTAAGGCAGATCAGAATATCGATCACATCAACAGTGCTGATGATATCGAAGATCTCGAAATGGATGCAGTTGCAGCTGTTCAGATCACACTTTCAGAAGACGATCTTGCAGAGGATATCATGGCGAATCTTGCAGATTCCATAGACGAATATTTGGGTATAGACGTTGAGGACTTAAGCTCCAACGAGTATTACACAGGTAAGAATCAGGGCTATCTCAAGGTCCATGTTGATGCTGAAGACATCGTAGCAGCTTTCCTTGATTCCGATATCTATGATCTTATCTCAGCTTTCTCTGAAGATTCTGATGAGATCGAAGAGCAGCTTGAGTCTATGACAGGCGGCGTTTCTACAGCTTTCTATATCAACGGCGAGAATATCGTTATCCTTATCGGAGTCAACGTTACTGAGGATAATGCACTCTTGAGTGATTTCTGTTCAGAGCTCGGTGTTGCAGATCCTTCCAAGCTTCCTTCCAATCCGGAAGTTGCTGAAGGCATTATCAACTATGTTGATGATACATTCGGTTCCCTGATTTCAACTTATTCATCTTACGCTACATCTTACGATTTCTGATAACTGAACCGTAATAAAGATTACTTAAGACAGGCGGAGCGATCCGCCTGTTTTTAATACTTTGATAAATGCTATAATTGTTCTATATCTTATTTGGGGGACGATTAATGGAGATTACTTTCGAATCATTGCCTTCCCGCTTAGACGAGCTTAAGGCTCTGCCTTACGCGTCTTTGTCGGAACCCGAGTACGGGGCGGCATTATTTCTGGCATCCATGATGATGTATGAGAAGGACAGGGAAGAGGCCTTCAGGATGATAGAATTCCTGTACGGTCCTGCAGGACTGTCCGTTTACACTAAGCAATTCATCAATGACCGTATGCAGGATAATAAATTCTATAAGGTCAGGTCATATTTCAAGGGGTCTTCTCCCGAGAATAATTATGAGCCTTCATTGCCTTATACAACTGTAGATATTGTACGAAGAGCAGATTCCATGGTTGAGGGAAGATGCAGACTCTTTATTAAGTCAACGGGAGCCGACACGCCCCGCGAGATAAGGATGCGTCTGAAGCCTTCTGAGAACCGTTGGTATGTTGAAGACCAGATGCTTCTGGCAGATATCAGAGTGCCCGTTGAATCCGATCCGTGGGCATGATAACGGGAGAGTAATATGTTGAAAAGAAGAATATTGAAGTTTATCGCAACAGCACTTATCGCAGCAGTATTGCCCGGCGCTTTGCTGTTTCCGTCAAAGACCGTAAGAGCTGATGATGCGGCCGATGCAGCTGCTGTTATAGCGGATGCTTTGGCAGGCGGGGCTCACAGATGTAATGTTAATGCCCCGAGATCAGGCAAGGTCTTCCTGCAGTTATACGGAACATTTGATGCCACATCCAAGGATGCGATCTTAAATACGATCAACAGTTACAGACTCGAAGCCTGCCAGAACGGTTATCCCGACCCGAGAAACCCGGGAAGAGGACTTACGATGTCTGACTATGTACCTCTTCGCTGGTCTCACGGCCTCGAGGATATGGCTATGTTAAGAGCAGCCGAAGCCACATATACCAATCACCACCTTAAGATCACCGGTGAGGATTGCTGGAATTCAAGTTATGATGTAGCTTCCACAGGTGAGATACTCGCATGGGGAAGCAATATCTCTTCCGGAATAGCTATGTGGTATGCCGAGAGAGGTTCATGGACATCAGGACAGACAAGATCATCCGAGCATTATGCCATGATGATCAATCCTTCCAATATCTACTGCGGTGTAGCAGGATTTAATCATACACAGGCATGTGAGTTCTCAAGCCAGCCCGGACTTGATGAGAGCAAGATCAATGTTTCCCAGTATAATTCCCAGCTTGTTGAGATCGGAGCTATCGATGTTTCCAATATCACCATAAGATCCGCTTCAGGTTCATGCCTTATCAATGCTACGAATAAGCTTGAAGCAGTCTGCACCATAAGTGTATTGGGATATACCAAGAGATATTCATATGATGCTATAAAGATCCTGCCTACTACATGGTGGTCAGGAACTCCGGATATGCTTTCTGTCGACCGTATAGGTAATGCGACCGGTAAGTATTCGGGTATGGCTAATGTTTTCTGTAAGATCAACGGCGTTGCTTATTCTGCAACCATAAGAGTTAATGACGCTGCTCTCGTAAGAGATTTTGCAACAAGACTTTATTCAGTAGCGTTGACAAGAACTCCGGATCCTCAGGGCCTTGATTACTGGACAGCCAGACTTGCGAACCGTGAAGTTACCGGAACGCAGGCTGCATACGGATTCTTCTTCAGTTCCGAGTTCCAGAATGCTCATCTATCCAACGAGCAGTACATCCAGAGACTTTATCAGACATTCCTGGGAAGAGATCCCGAGCCTGCAGGATATAACTACTGGCTCACAAGAATGGCTGACGGCGCATCAAGGACCGAAGTGTTCTACGGCTTCTCCGGTTCCGCCGAGTTCGCCGGCATCTGTGCTTACGCAGGTATCAACCCTTAACAGAGGAGATGTATCATGCCTCTTTTTATCATACAGGGGGATATAACTTCTTTAGAATGCGATGCCATAGTTAATGCCGCCAATAATTCGCTTCTCGGAGGAGGCGGCGTTGACGGTGCCATTCACCGAGCAGCGGGTCCGAAGCTTCTCGCAGAATGCAGGAATTTACACGGCTGTGACACAGGTGACGCGAAGATCACTTCGGGGTATAACCTCAAGGCGAAGTATGTTATCCATACAGTAGGTCCTGTTTGGCGCGGCGGAGCATATAACGAGAAAGAGCTTCTCACTTCATGCTACACAAGAAGCTTGGAACTTGCGGTGTCCCGTGAATGTGAATCGGTTGCTTTCCCGATGATATCAGCTGGAGTATACGGCTATCCTTTCGATCAGGCTTTGGATGTTGCGGTATCTTCCATAACGGATTTCTTAGGAAACACAGACTGGGATCTTGCTGTTTATCTTGTTATATTCAGCAGAAGAGACTTCAGGATCGAAGGCGGCCTTTATAACGATGTATCAATGTACATAAGAGGCAAGATGCCTGTTATGGGAAACCGTGCGCTTTTCGCAGGGGCGATGCTCCGTTCAGAGCGGAAAGCCGCAGAAGCAGTATGCGAAGATGCGTGTTATGCCGCGCCTTCTTCCGTGACTGATTATGTCGACTCCAGAATAGACGAGAGCTTTACGCAGATGCTTCTCCGTAAGATCGATGAGAAAGGCATGACAGACGTTGAATGCTATAAGAAAGCCAACGTGGACAGGAAGCTCTTCTCCAAGATAAGAAGCAATGTTCAGTATCACCCTCGAAAAAGGACCGCTCTCGGGTTTGCCGTGGCGTTAAGGCTTGATCTTAATGAGACGAAGGCGCTTCTTATGAAGGCGGGATACGCTCTTTCGGATTCCGATAAGGGTGATCTTGTAGTCGAGTATTTCATTACTAAAGGTATTTACGATATCAACAAGATTAACGAGGTCCTGTTCGCAATGGACCAGGAGATAATAGGGGAGTATTGATCATGAAAAATACAAAAAGAACTGTTGCTTTATTCCTTGCAGCAGCAATGATGCTTTCGATCGCAGGATGTGCGAATAACGGCGAGAACACAAACGGGAGTACAGCTGAAAGCGTAAGTTTGAGCACTATCGAAAGCGCAGATCAGGAAGAGGCTTTGATGACTGAAGTCCCTGCTGAAACCGATGAAGATTATGTGCCTTCTGATGCCGAGATCGCATATGATGCATATAACGCATTCGTTGATTCTATTGCAGGTGATTATGAGGGCGAGATTTACTTCGGTTATGAGTACAGTTACGAGGACGGTCACGCTCACTGGAAGCTTCATGTGTCTTATCCCGATACCGATATGACTGAGATCTATGATGCGATCGACGGAGAAGTTACTTATATCGGAACTTTGGATTATTACGATGATCAGGCTCTGCCTTACGATGTTTTCCGTGCGCTTCCCTGCATGATCCAGGTTAATGCGGATTCTGCACGTAATTCCGTAAACAACCCTGCTGACGGAAGATTCTTCGGTGATATCGAGGCGGCAGCGATTGACGGTTCATATCTGCTTCTTAACATAGGTGATCCGCTCATCATCTCGGAGGAAGAATATAATTCGCTTAATGTCGGCGATGTTATCGATACACCTGTATTCGGTGACGGTCAGCAGGGGATGACCGTAACTGCGATCGACGAGAGCAACGGTTACAGAACCGTAGAGCTCGACGGCCGTGACGATTACTGGTTTGTTCAGCACCCTTACTCTGAGGATGATCCCGATTACATCCTTGAGACCTACAGCGATAATCCTGTTCTGTTCAATTACCGTCTCTGTCCGGTTCCTTTGGCATCTGACTGCGAAGTAACCGATCAGTATGCAGCTTTGTTCAGTGACAGCGATACCGAAGCATTCAATAACTGGAATCCGGGACCTGACGCAAATGCACTTACAAGTTCTTCATATTGGTTCTACGAGAATGTAAATACAACCGATGTGCCTGAACCTGTTCACGGATGGATTCCCGCTAACGGACTTGCTTATCCTCTTACTATTGAAAACGGAGAACTCACAAGCATCAATATCGAGTGGAGATAAGAAGGAGGTCCTTTTCAGGACCTCGCATCTTCTTCAAGCTGCTCGAAACACGACTTTTCCACTTTCATATTGCATCTCATTGCACCTACAGCTCCGCACACCGCATCATAGAGGTGTGCGGTTCCTTTTGAACTGGCCTTGTAGTTGACGGCGCGGTCTTCCTTGATCCCTATAACCGAACCGGTCTTAACGGCATCTATATTCGCTGCAAGATACAGGAATTCCCAGCCTTTTTCTTTCTCAGCCTTCTTGACCATCTTCTTGACCTTGTCCGAGGTATACTTATGGCTCGCGTTCTCCATGCCGTCTGTGATGATGACGAAGATAGTGTGCTCCGGTACGTCTTCTTCGCGGATGTACTTGTGGATGTTCCCGATGTGTTTGATCGCACCGCCAAGTGCATCGATAAGAGCCGTGCAGCCTCCGGGTACATAATCGTCGTCCGTCATGTCGCGGATGTCCTCGAGCGGCTCCCTGTCGAATACTACTTCGCAACTGTTATCGAACATTACGCATGATACAAGGCACTTTCCGTCTAACTTCTTTTGCTTGCTGATCATGGAGTTGAAGCCTCCGATCGTGTCTTTCTCGAGTCCGTGCATGCTTCCGCTCTTGTCGAGTATGAATACCATTTCCGTAAGATCCTTTTTCATTTTTTTGTCCTCCCTTATGTTTGATGATTTAAGCTTACAGGGTTTTGAAGCCTTCGTGGTCGCCTTGAAGGCGACATTTAAACTTGACGAATAAAGTCAAAAGAATATGATTATGCGGGGGTTATTGGTATGGATATAAAGAAGAATGATCTTTTTGAAAGAATGAGCCCGGGGAAGGCTCTAGCTATCATGGCTCTGCCTACTATCGCAAGCCAGATGATCATACTTATATATAATCTTGCAGATACATGGTTTATCGGAAGGACTGACGATTCCAATAAAGTCGGAGCTTCGGCGCTCGCACTTTCCGTTTATATGATAGTCACGGCACTTGCTAACGTTTTCGGTGTCGGAGGCGGAAGTCTCATGGTCCGCCTTGTGGGAGAGAAGAAGACTGATGATGCGCGTAAGGTCGCATCGTACACACTTGCAGTATCTTTCATATCTGCTGTTGTACTCTCGATTCTTGTTCTTATTTTTATGGATCCGCTGCTGAGGCTCTTAGGCGCTTCGGATTACACGCTCTTGTACGGTAAACAGTATGTTCTCATGACAACGGTAATAGGTGGCGTGCCCACTTTGCTTTCGATGTGTATGCCGCAGCTTCTGCGTAACGCGGGATATTCCAAAGAGTCAGGTATCGGCGTGGCACTCGGAAGCCTTCTTAACATAGCTCTTGATCCTCTTTTTATGTTCGTTATCCTTCCTGAAGGGTATGAGGTCCTCGGTGCGGGACTTGCCACGATGATCTCAAGCTATATCTCTATGTTTTACTTCATCATGGTGTTCCGCCGCGTTAAGAACGATACCGTGCTCGTAATTCCCCGTAAGCTGGAGAAGATTGATAGAACTTATATGCGCTCCATGTATTCTGTCGGAATCCCTGCTGCTGTCGCCATATTCCTGTTCGACCTTGTAACTATTGTGATCAACAGGCTTACCGTCGGCTACGGCGTAGATCCGCTTGCTGCGATGGGAATAGTTCTTAAAGTCGAGAGAATACCGATCAACATAGGCCTCGGTATCTGTCTCGGTATGGTTCCGCTGATATCTTATAACTACGGAGCTCGTAACTTCGAGAGAATGAGAGCCGTCTTTAAGCTCTCGCGTAATGCCGTCATGATCTTCTCCTGCGTCTGCGTCGTGATATTCTGGATCATGGCAGAGCCCATAGTCTCATGCTTTATGAAAAGCGAGGGCACAGTGGCTTACGGCGTTGAGTTCTTAAGGGGCAGGTGCTTCGCGCTTCCGTTTATGATGGCGGGCTACCTCATCGTTAATTACATGAATGCGGTCAACAGGGGGCCGGTGTCGTTCATTCTCGCGATCATACGTCATGTGGTTCTTATCATACCGGTACTTCTTATCATGAATGCTCTGTTACACATGAGCGGACTTATCTGGTCCCAGCTCGTTGCCGATGTCATCAACACTTTTGTGGCAGCTGCTTTTTTCTTTAAGGTGCAGTCGGAGATAAGAGACAGCATTCAGGTGGTAGAATAGAATCACTTAAGTTACAGAGGTGAATCTTATGGAAAGCAGAGCACAGACAGCAAGAGAGAAGTTCGGTAAGATGAGCTGCGCCGCGGCGGTGCTGACAACGTATCTTGACGAAGTGGGCATGAGTGACTCCGAAGCAAAAGCTGCGGCTATGCCGATGGCGGGCGGCCGCATGGGTAAGTGCGGTGCTATCCTTGCTGCAGAAGAGGTCCTTAAGGTTAAGGCTCCCGATAAGATCGACCAGCTCGAAAAGCTTTTCGGAGAGAAGAACGGTTCCATAATGTGTAACGAGCTCAAGGGAAGAACAGGCGGTCCCATGTTAAGGTCGTGTCCCGGCTGCGTTGAAGATGCATGTGAGATATTGGAGCAGCTTCTCGGATAATCTTTACCATCGGTGATATAATCAAATAATTATGGGAATTGTCGAACTGTTGTTGCTTGCAATAGGCATGTCTATGGATGTCTTCGCGGTGTCGATCTGCAAAGGTATCGAGACAAAGAAAGCCACAATCAAACAGGTTATCATCTGCGGCGTGTGGTTCGGTTTCTTCCATTTCCTGATGCCGATGACAGGCTATTTCTTAAGCTCATTCTTCTCGGTTTTTATCGATAAGATCGCGCCGTGGCTTGCATTCGGCCTTCTGGCTTTCTTAGGCGGTAAGATGATCAAAGAGGCGTTCTCTTCGGAAGAAGAGGAGACAAAGCCCGGATTCTCGTTTAAGACAATGTTTATTCTCGCTGTAGCGACATCGATCGACGCACTTGCGGTAGGTGTAACCCTTGTTGCCGTTCCGGTTCAGATCATGGACGCAACCGAAGTGATTAATACAATATGCGGTTGTGCCGTTATCTCCGTGATCACATTCATGTTTGCCTGCGCAGGCGTAAAGATCGGCAATGCATTCGGTGCAAGATACCAGGCCGGTGCCGAAGCGTGCGGCGGATTTATCCTCATATTCATCGGATTGAAAGTATTGCTTGAGCACTTAGGTGTGCTTGAATTTATGAATAACGGAGATGTCCTGTTCGGACTTCTCGTTCCTTTCGCCGGAACTGTGATCGGTTCCGCTCTGGTATTCTTTGTTAAAAACGAGATCCAGGATTACATTAAGAAGCTTTTTACAGGTATGGCAGGCGGCATTATGCTTGCATGTGCAATGTGGACACTTCTTTATCCGACGATATCGGGTGGCAGGGTTGTAATTGCTGCTGTCGGATTTATCATCGGAGTCGGTTTCCAGTATCTTCTTGATAAGGCAATCCCTCATGCGCACGTATTCACCAAGGCGGAAGAGGGACCAAGCAGTAAGCTTAAGTACTCAAGTAAAGTTATGCTGTCCGAGACTATCCATCACGTTCCTGAAGGTATGGCTATCGGTGTTGTTTTCGCGGGTGTGCTTAACGGTGCGGTAGATATTCCCACGGCTGCAGTTGCTGCAGTTACATTGGGTATTGCCGTTCAGAATATCCCGGAAGGCGCTTTTGTTTCCTCTCCCTTAAGAGACGGCGGTGAAGAGAAAGGAAAGTCATTCCTTATGGGCGTTGTGTCGGGCGTTGTTGAGCCGATCCTGGGTATCGGAGTGATAATACTTATAAATGCATTCCCGGGTGTTCTGTCATTTGTTATGGCGCTTACAGGCGGAGCATTGACTTTCCTTGTTATCGAGGAGACTATTCCTTCGATGAATGTGGGAAAGCATTCCGATAAGGGTACATTGTCCTTCGCTATTTTCTTCTGCCTGATGATGATACTTACTTTCTGGTCCGGCGTTTGATGATGAGTAACTTCTGCTGCAGTGACTGCTTTAACCCCAAGCGTGATACATTTTCGACGGTATCAAGTACGACAGTGCTGTGGGAGACGGATTTGATGTCGTGTTCTTCTACGGCCCGGAGATCACACCGGAGAGCGGCGACTATAATGTTCTGCCCAAGTATACCGAGATAGCTGAATTGACAGATGTAAGAGAATTTAAGATCAAGATAGAATATTTCCTTGAATCATAAGGTGCGGAGGGATAACAGATGATAGTAAAAATGGAAAACCTTACCAAGATATTTCCGGGACGTGATAAGAAGAGCACCGGCGTAACGGCCGTGGACAACTTCAGTCTCGAACTTCCTGACGGTAAGCTCGTATGTCTTCTCGGACCTTCCGGATGCGGCAAGAGTACGCTGCTTTACATGATCTGCGGTCTTGAAAGTCCGACCGAAGGAAAGATCTTCTTCGGAGACACGGATGTTACCGATATTCCTTCGGAGAAGAGGGGGGTAGGTCTTGTTTTCCAGAATTACGCACTGTATCCGCATCTTACCGTAAAGCAGATAATCAAGTTCCCTCTCGAGAACCTCAAAGGGGACGATAAGCTTAGCAAGGAAGAGATGGACAAGATGGCGCTTGAGGCTGCAAAACTCGTTCAGATAGACGGCCTCATGGACAGAAAGCCCGGGTGGATGAGCGGCGGCCAGTACAAGAGAGGAGATAAGAAGGATACAGAAGGAGACGGGTATAACGACCATATTTGTTACTCACGATCAGGAGGAGGCTATGAGTATCTCCGACCTTATCGTAGTAATGAAGGACGGCGTTCTTCATCAGGTCGGAAAGCCTCAGGATGTCTACGATGATCCCGTTAATCTGTTTGTTGCCGAATTCCTCGGAACACCCGAGATCAATGTGTTTGACGGTAAGGTTAAGGACGGCGGTCTTTATATCGGTGACGACAGGGTCCTCGAAGTTAAAGGCGTTGAGGACAAGGATGTATGGATCGGCGTAAGGCCCGAAGGCTTCGAGGTTGATCCTGACGGTAAGTTTAACTGCGAACTCGCAGGAATAAACATAATGGGAAGAGATATTACCGTATTAAGCAATAATAAGGCTGCGAAGGCTGTTATACGTTCCATAGTAAGCGCCGAGACCAAGGTCGATCAGGACAGTAAGACTGTGAGATTCAATCTGAAGCCTTATAAGACGTATATCTTCGATAAGGATACGGAAGAGAGGATAAGGTTCTGATGAGCAAGAAGAGCTTAAGCGGCGTTAACGGCGTATGGACCAACGTAAGCGGTTGGCTGTATCTTCTTCCGGCCCTGTTGTTCCTTATAGCTTTCATGGTCTATCCGCTGATCGATGTATTCGTCTATTCTTTCGAGGAAGGATACAATTCAGCGTCCCAGTCATCGTTCGGTACAGGCCTTTATAACTACGCATATGTCTTAAGAGATCCGTATTTTCTTAAGGCTGTTAAGAATACGTTTATTCTTGTTATCATCACGGTTCCGGTATCGACTGTATTGTCGCTGCTTATTTCCCTCGGATTAAACTCCATAAGGGCACTTCGTAACATGTTCCAGACGATATTCTTCCTGCCGTATGTAACAAATACGCTGGCTGTAGGTCTGGTCTTCATGATCCTCTTTCAGAAGACACCTTATACCGACGGTCTCGTGAATCTTATCATAGGCAAGTTAGGCATAAGCCCTATCGATTTTATAGACGGTCCTTACTGGGCGAAGATGCTTGTGCTGTCGGTATATGTAATCTGGATCGTTATGCCGTTTAAGATACTGATCTTAACATCGGCGCTGGCATCGGTTCCCGATGTCTATTACCAGTCAGCAAGGATCGACGGTACATCGTCCTGGAGAATGTTCTGGAGGATCACACTACCGATGATCTCACCAATGATCGTTTATCTTGTCATTACGGGATTTATCGGAGCTTTCAAGGCTTATTCGGATGCTGTCGCCATCTTCGGAATCAATCTTAATGCTGCCGGAATGAACACGATAGTCGGTTATGTTTATGACATGCTCTACGGCGACGGCGGAGGATATCCGTCTTATGCATCGGCAGCCGCGATCATACTCTTTGCGATCGTGCTTACCATTACCGTTATCAATCTGATCGTGAGCCGCAAGGCTACAGACAACACTTAAGGAGGACGCTATGAAGATCAAGAAAGCGATAATCTATTTCCTCCTTGCATTGTGGGCATTGGTAGTACTGTTCCCGTTCTACTGGATGCTTTTGTCGAGTATCAAGAGCTATGCATCCTACGCAGGTGAGAAGATACCGAAGTTCTTTGCGACGAATCCGACATTTGAGAACTACCGGTCGGCATTTACAGCGGTTCCTCTTGCAAAGTACTTCTCGAATACACTGATATTCACACTCGCAACTACGGCCCTTATGGTGATCATCATTATCTTCGCTGCATATGCTTTCGCGAGGATAGACTTCAGGGGGCGTAATCTTCTGTTTATAGGATTCCTCGCACTGATGATGATCCCTAACGAACTCGTTATAATTACGAACTTCGTAACTATCACGGATCTCGGCATGCGCAACACTTTCCTGGGCCTGATACTTCCGTCGGTAACCTCGGTGTTCTATATCTATCTTCTTAAGCAGAACTTCGAGCAGGTTCCGGACGAGCTTTACTATGCTGCCAAAGTCGACGGTACATCTGATCTTAAGTACCTGTTCAAGGTTATGGTCCCGATGTGCCGCCCTACTATAATCACGGTTATCATCCTTAAGGTCATCGAGTGCTGGAACTCATACGTATGGCCAAGACTTATCACAGATGACCCGAACTACTTCCTCGTAAGTAACGGTATACAGGAGATAAGGGAGAACGGCTTCGGCCGTGACAACATACCAGCCATGATGGCGGCGGTAGTAGCGGTATCCGTGCCTCTTATAATCCTCTTCCTGATCTTCAGAAAGAAGATCATGGCCGGAGTTTCAAGGGAGGGCATCAAGGGATGATCAAACTTCGAAAAGCTTTATCCTTAATCCTCGCAGTATCACTTCTTACAGGTTGTCACGGAAAGACGGTAAGAAATGAGTTTATTGTGCCTGATTCTTTTGATACCTCGAGGCAGTTCGAGATTACCTTCTGGGCTAAGAACGATACAAACGTCAATCAGACCAGGATCTATAACCAGGCGATCGAGGACTTTGAGGCCCTTTATCCGAATATCACGGTTAACATCAGACTCTATACGGACTATAACAAGATCTATAACGATGTAATCACAAACATCGCTACCGATACGACGCCTAATGTCTGTATCACTTATCCGGATCATATAGCGACTTATATATCGGGTGATAATACGGTCGTCCCGCTTGATAATTTATTTGTTGATGAAAGATACGGACTCGGAGGTTCGGAGGTCAGGTTCGATTCTCCCTCTGTTGAACAGATGGTTCCGGAGTTTCTCGATGAATGTGTGTTCAACGGGGTTCATTATTGTATGCCGTATATGAGATCTACGGAGGCTTTATACATCAACAAGACTTATGTTGAGCAGTTAGGCTACGAGATCCCCGATATTCCCACATGGGACTGGATATGGGAAGTAAGTAATGCAGCGACCGCCAAGAACCCTGACGGAACTTATGTGATTAACGGACAGGATGTTATGATCCCTTTTATATATAAGTCATCCGATAACATGATGATCACGATGTTAAGACAGCTTAATGCAGGTTATTCGGATGAATACGGCAATATCGGGATCTTTAATGATACGACCACGTCTCTTCTTTATACGGTAGCAGATGAGGTCAGACAGGGTGCTTTCTCAACGTTCGCCGTATCGGGATACCCCGGCAACTTCCTTAATGCGGGACAGTGTATATTCGGTATTGATTCCACGGCAGGTTCCACATGGATGGGATCGGATGCGCCGCTTTCAGATATACACGAGAGTGATGTTGTCGATTTTGAGACTGCAGTAAGACCGGTTCCCCAGTTCGATCCCGATAATCCGCAGATGATGTCGCAGGGACCTTCAGTGTGCGTGTTCAATAAAGAAGATCCCCAGGTGGTTCTCGCATCATGGCTTTTCGCGCAGTATCTTCTGACGAATGAAGTGCAGATCGCGTATGCGGGTACGGAAGGATATGTGCCTGTAACCACGATGGCGCAGGAATCCCCGGAGTATCAGGCGTACCTTAATGATCCTGAGCAGTATGAGATTAAGATAGCGGTAACAAACATGTTCCTTCAGAACATCAACAACACTTTCGTTACGCCCGTATTTAACGGATCAACATCGCTTCGTAATGCGGCGGCTCAGCTTATCAACAGTACGGTCAAGTCGGTAAGGCGCCGCGAGACTATTGACGATGCTTATTTTGAGAATCTGTATGAGGAAGTGACTGCCCTGTACCGCCTTGATCAGCTGTCAGCTTCCAAGGACAGCAGGATGGAGTTGGGGCCGATGCCTGCGGAGTCCAAGACTTTGCTTATTACGCTTGGTGTAGTTTGGATAGGAATAGGGGTGTATTACGGCTCTATTTTGGTAAAAAAGCGTAGAAAGGTATAAGGCCTTCATCAGATCTTATCAGATATAATTACCCTGAAGTCAGCGGGTACATAAAACTAGATGAGTATCCGTTGAGAAAGAGGGAAATTATGAAGGCTATGAAGAAGGTTTTGTCACTCGCAGTTACAGCTGCTCTGGTTCTTTCCGTCTTTGCATGCTCTGCTGAGACTGCCGAGACAACAGTTGAGGAGACACAGGCTGCAGTTGATTATGATTACATGTCTTACGCTGAGTATGATGCAGCTGCTCTCGACACAGAGGTTACAGTTCTTTGTACAGTTATGGCTACACAGTCTTGGTGGCAAGACCAGATTACTGTTTACGCTCAGGCTTTTGACGGTGACGGTGCCTATTTCATCTATAACATGGCTTGCTCCGAAGAGGATTCTGAAGGAGTTGCAGAGGGCGCTACAATCCTCGTAACAGGTTTTAAGAGTGAGTGGGAAGGTGAAGTCGAGATCATAGATGCTACATTCGAGTTCACGGATCTCGCTCAGGAGAATCCTATGGCTCCCGTAGATCTTACAGCTGATTTTGGTAACGATGAGGCTCTTATCGCTAATCAGAACAGAAACTTCACAATGACAGGTCTCACAGTTGAGGCTTCCGGTGATAACGGTGAAGCATTCCTCTACAGCTGGGATGGTTCCGGTTCACAGGGTGA
>CADAXO010000011.1 GCA_902791885.1 Oscillospiraceae bacterium
TTCGGATTCGTTGCGATGGAAGGCAGCAACATCTGTGCCGTCGCATTTTCGTCGGCTGTGAGTGATAAGGAAGTCGACATCGGCGTCGAGACTTACGAAGAATACCGAAAGAACGGACTCGCCGCAGCTCTTGCGCAGAGCATGTGCGCGGAGATAACAAAGAGCGGAAGAAAGCCTGTATGGGCGCACGCCGAAGGAAACATCGGTTCCGGATGCACCGCGCTTAAGTGCGGCTTCAGGGAAGAAAGAAGAGCAACAACATGTCAGATAGACCTAAGTTAGATACGAATTTGAGCGGTGTGTGCTCAGAGAAGCACAGGGCTTTCTTCAAGACGCAGCTTCTTCGAGATAAGCGACACTTTGGCTGTATCATGAATATAGTTGAAACGGAATGGGTTGAATAATTAAGTAAATAATATTCATACATAATTCTAAAGCCAGGAAGGATACCATTGAATAAGAAGTTAATAACCACGCCGCTGCTGATCTCTCCCCACCCTGCGCTTCATTTTAATCCCATTATAAGACATACAGAATTTCAGGCTGTAAAGCGCGCCGAACGAGAGGTCGGTCAGGTAATTGTTTCCGGAGAGCATTCTGCTTAAGATCACCGCTGCGGCTAAGATCCCCGCGAGTACCGTAAGAAGCTTCGCGTGCTTATTAAGAGAAGGGAGCGCGAGCGAATACGCAGGGAAAATGATTATAAACAGGACCGCGTAAAGAGCGTGGCCGCTGACAAAACACCCCCGGTGAGAGGAAATAAGATCTGTAAGCGACATGAGAAGCCTGCTGCCTTTCGGGAGCCTGTACCACGGCATAAAGCCCGCTGTGTTGCCTTCCGTAACAAGCCGCAGGTAGGACGGGCGGTCGATCATGCAGTTCAGATAATGCGCTATGAGGAAGCCTATCGTGAATATCAGTATGAGCTTGATCAGAACCTTGGCCGTGTCCCTCTCACATCTGTTACCGTTTACAAAGAAGCCGAGCAGGAAGGCTGCAATGAAGCACACTGCGCCCGCAAGAAAACTCCCCCACAACGTACCGGCAAGCGATGTAAACCTCCCCTCAAGAAGCGGGTCATTCAGGATCTTCGCCCCGCCCAAAGCCGCTGTCGAGCAGAACAGATACGTAAACACAACGCTGACAACAGCCCTGCGCGAAAAGCTTTTATACCTCGTCCACAGCTGACGGAAAAGCACTCCCAGGAAAAGCACACACGACGCGAAAAAGATAATGACTGTCGCAAAACCGATTATCCTGAAAGCAAGGCAGTCGCCTGTGTAGAGGGCCTCCGATACCTGAAGGTCAAAGAAGCTTCCCGCCGCTATTCCTATAACACATAAGATGATCAGAACCAGATAAAGTCCTGTTTTTGGTGTATTTCTCATAAGCCGCCCCTATTATTGAACGCGTTCAATTTATGATAGCAGGCGGGTTGTGTTTTTTCAACCGCGGCGGAAAATTACCCATCGAGGCTTTGTCGAAATTTGTCGAAAATTGTATTCATTTGGTAGGTGATTCAGTCTATTAATCTTGTTAGTCTGTTTATGGGTGTTACCCACGCGGATAGGCGGTTGGCCTCAGTTCTCTATTCATAGAGAAAGGAGGTGATGCACTTGAGTAGCTATGAAACTATTATAGTGATGCTAACGATTATTCTGATTGTTGTGAATCTACTCATTGAGTACATAAAAAAGTGACCGCCCAATCACTTCACAATAGCGGTCACTTTGTTGACTAAACTGAGGTAACCGTCAGTGGGTAACACCTCTTATGTGTTCATTATACAACACGGACCATTCTTCTACCATCAATAAAACTACCGATATCCCGCTGTTTTTATGTATCACTTACGTTGTGCTTTGAGATACTTGTTTAATTCCATTCTCGCGAGCGTATCGGGACCCGTTAAATAAACGTGCAGGAACATAAAGGCAATGATTGCCGAGCAGCCGAACAGCAGTTCAGGATGCTTCCTCCTTACCGCCCATGCGATAAGGTCAATTGCGTTAAACCGAGCCCATCCACTCAAAAATGACTACCTATTGGCCTCCGAAACGGGCCTATGGGTAGTCATTAGGGGTAGTCATTTTGTGCAGAAGTGAATTAATCCCTCACCTGTTCTTCGCTTCGTGAACTCCGCTGAGAACTACCGCGATCGCGCCGTAGAGCACACCTGCGACGGGCCAGATGATCCATGTGAAACCCCAGTTCATTGTAAGGAAGCTCCAGAGGAGGTATCCTGCCGTAACGGTCAGCCAGTAGGCAGGTGCAACGGCCTTGAGGACCACATTGCTCTTGGCGGTCTTGTTGTAATCGCCTTCCTGCAGAAGCTTCGAGAATCCGTCTTTGGTTATTCCTGCGTTAACGATCATGAAGCAGGCCACCGCGATACACATGAGCATCACGCCTACCATTGCGACAGTAAGATAATCCCCGTGACCGTCTACTATCGCGCTTGCAACTACTGCGATTACGCCAAGAAGGATGAGTACGGTTCCTGCAGTGATCGCTGTTACGAACTTATGCTGAAACTTCTCTGACTTGTCTTTTACCATACCGTCGACACCGTATTCAGTGTCGAAGATCTCCTTTTCGAGCCATTCCCACTTGGATGCTGCTATGCCCGCAGGGATGAAAAATACAAGTGAAGCCGCGATCAAAAGAAGAAGTATTACCGTTCCTACTCCGCCCGCGACGCTGTCTGTTATGCCGAACAGGCCCGCTTCTTTTGCCGCTTCCAGAAAAAGCAGAGGCACCGGGCACAGTGTCGACAGCAATACGCCGATCGCAATCTTCACAGCGAACCTGCCGTTCTCATTAAGAAAAGCATTCGCCTCTTCCATGCTGACCCTGCGCATAGCCTTACCCGTGTCTTCCTGTGTCTCGCTTACGGGTCTTATTTCCTCTTCATCCTTAAGAAGATAATCAGTGCTTACTCCAAAGAGCTTGCTCATCTCAAGAATTCTCTGAAGGTCGGGAACGCTCTGTGCGCCTTCCCACTTACTTACCGACTGTCTTGAGACACCGAGCTTATCTGCGAGCTCCTCCTGTGACCAGCCGTTCTTTTTTCTCTCATCAATGATCTTATCCGCAAGTATCATTTCCTTATCCACTCCTTTGCCGTAGTTTATGGTCCTACGATACCAACCACCCCGGTTGCACACCATAAAGCCGGCTTGTAAATGTGTCAACTGCCGGTTGCAACTGCCGTTATCAGCATTATACGCCCCGCAGCAGATCCATTATCCCCTCATGTGTGCCGATGGAAATCCCCGGCAAAAAATCATATATTTTTAACATGTTTGGGGGCAACCAGCATAAAAGCGGCTTCCATATACCGAGGACACGTCTTGCCATGGAGAACGTCAAAGGTTTCTCGAACGCGGAGACGGTTTATATCCCGGCTTACGGTCCTAACACAACGCCCGATAACTGGTTCCTGAACCCTGTCGGACGCTCTGTTGTTTTCTCGGAGATCTACAAGCTCGCGTGCATGAAGAAGAACCAGGATTATAAGAAAGGTATATCCATATTCTCCGCAAGCTGATAAGGATCAGCAGGCTTCGTCAAGAACGCTTTTCGCTCTGTAAAGCTCGTCCAGTAACGGTGTGTAGTCCGTGTCAGTTCGGGCGCGAAGAAGCTCCGTTATCTCACATATTGTCGTATACATAGGCTCGAGCGAGAGGTTGCCCAAGATGCCCTTAAGCGCGTGTGCAGCCTCGAAAGCCTTGTCGTAGTCTTTTGCCCCGACACTCTCTTGCAGCATTGTAAAGTTCTTGTCCTGAAGAGCCTTCTCCACGAGTGAAAGATAGAACTCCTCCATGCCCATGCAGCGCGCAAGTCCGCTTTCCGTATCAACACCTGATGACTTAAGAAGATCGATAGTAAGCATCAGCCCTGTCCTCCTTTCTCTATAAGAAACTTCTCGAATTCATTAGCCGGCAGAGGCTTCGAGAAGTAGTAGCCCTGAATTACGGAGCATCCCAGTTCCTTTATGGCGAGGTACTGCTCCTCGGTCTCAACGCCCTCCGCGATCACCGGTACGCCGAGGTAATCCGCGATGTCGACGACGATGCTGATCATCTTCGTGTTATGGCTCTTGGAGAAAGCGTTCTTGATGAAATACATGTCGAGTTTCAGTGCATCGAGCGGCAGTTCGGAGATCATGTTAAGCGACGAGTAGCCCGAGCCGAAGTCATCCATCTCGATGAAGAAACCGTGCTCCTGAAGCTCGTTTACTACGCGTACGATCACGCTTGAATCCCTTACATACGCCGACTCAGTTATCTCGAGGTAGAGGTCCTTGGTAGTAAGTCCGTTCTCGCTTATGATGGCATCCAGCTTAGAGACGAGCGACGGGTCGTACATCTCCGCACGCGACAGGTTAACCGACACGGGTACAGACACACCGAGACGCTTCTGCCATTCCGCTATCTGCTTCGCGGCGCTGCTCCAGACACACTCGTCGAGCCTTGTAATGAGGCCGTTCTCCTCGAACAAAGGAATAAACTTGCCGGGAGAGATCATGCCCATCTTCGGATGGAACCACCTTACGAGAGCCTCGGCACTTGAGAGCACCGGCTTGTCCCCCGTGATGTTGAACTTGGGCTGGTAGAACACCTGGAACTGCCCCTCTTCGATCGCAGCCGGGAACTCCTCCACAAGCTGCTCTGCAAATAATTCCGTCTCCAGAAGCCCCGCATCGAAAACGCTTACCGCGACAGAGTAGTTGTTGCGGATCTTGTCTGCGGCCATCTTGGCTCTGTCGAATCTGGACTGAATGTCGAGGTTCTTGTCGCAGTCGGGATAGACGCCGATACGGATCTTGACCGAAGCCGCGATATCGGTAACGGTATCATCGATCTGCTCGACGGTCTTCTGATAATCCTCATAATGAGGGCAGTAGACAAGGAACGTATCCGAAGTCATGCGGCAGACAAGGCAGTCCTCCGGCGGGAAGATATCCAGTAAACGGCCGGCCAGGATCTGAAGGATGTAATCGCCCACGGTCATGCCGAAACGCTGATTGATGATATGGAAATGATTGATGTCTATGCACAATGCATCCATGCTCATATCGGAATGATATTTATCCCACTGCTCACCGTAACGGTAGAAATACTCAGTAGTGAATAATCCCGTAAGTTGATCGGTCGCCGTCGCGCTTATGGTCTGGCGGTCCTCCGACAGCTCGATCAGACGCTGTACACGCGCCTTGATAACATCAGGCTCCGGATAAGGCTTCGGGATGAAGTCCGCAGCACCCTTATGAAGGCTCTCGACCTCCGACTTATGGTCCGACGTAAGAACTATGACCGGGATGCTCTTAAGGTCAGGTTCTTCTTTAAGTTTGTTAAGAAGTTCCATGCCGGTTAGATTCGGCATTATAAGGTCCAGCAGGATAAGCGATATCGTGTTCCTGTTTGCCTTGATAAGCTCGTAAGCCTGCGCGCCGTCTTCAGCCTTGATGACGTCGTATTCATCCTTGAGGATACCTTCCAAGATCTCTCTGTTGATGAACTCGTCATCCGCTATAAGAATCTGTCTTCTTCCTGCACCTATTCTGTTATTTGCTTTCATGGTTGCTGCCTTTCTGATCCTTGATCAAACTCTCCAATGTCTCGAATAGAACATCGGGCTGGATCGGTTTATTCAGGTGGGCATTAAGACCCGCCTGCAAACTTCTTTGAACATCTTCATCAAACACATTAGCCGTAAGAGCTATGACGGGTATACCAGCCGCATCCACGCGGCCTGATGCACGGATGGCACGTGTGGCCTCGAGACCGTCCATCTCGGGCATGCGCATATCCATAAGGATCGCCGAATAGTATCCGGGCTCATGTGATGTATAACAATCGACCGCGATCTTACCGTTCACGGCTATATCTGATTCGATACCCTTCGTCTCGAGTATCTTCTTCAGGATCTCTGCATTGATCTCCACGTCCTCAGCGATGAGGACCTTGCGGCCCTTAAGTTCTGTCTTGTTAACAGACTTATGAGCCTCTAATCTTCTGGTAAGCGCGGATCTGAATTCTTCAAGAACAGCCGTCGCGAACAAAGGCTTGGCGATAAAGCTGTCTACACCTGCCTCGAGAGCTTCTTCAAGGACATCGTCCCACTTATAAGCGGTTAAGATGATGATCGCGGTCTCATCGCCGACGATCTGCCTAATGCGTCTTGAAGTCTCGACGCCGTCCATGACCTCCATCTGCCAGTCGACCAGTATGAGATTGTACGGTTCATGACGGGTATGGCGGAGCTTTACCATCTCGATTCCCTCTTCGCCCGAAGCTGCCGTCTCTACGAGGATACCTGCATTATTAAGGGCGACCTTCGCGTGTTCACATGCGATGGGATCGTCATCTATAACAAGTACCGTCATGGATTCGGGAATATCCGCCTGCTCAGAGGAATCATTATCCTTACGGTCGGAGTCGTTAAGCGTTACCGTTACCTTGAATTCGGTTCCCTTGCCCTTCTCACTCTCGACCTCTATGGTGCCGTTCATCATCTCCACCACATTCTTCGTGATGGCAAGGCCCAGACCGGACGAACCATACTTATTCGTGGCAGTCGCATCCTCCTGTGCAAAAGTATCGAATATGTGAGGCAGGAACTCTTTACTCATTCCGATACCGTTATCTTTTATCGTGAACTGCAGTGTCGACTTATCATCGAACTGGGCGGTCCTTTTGATATCAAGAGATACGTTGCCGCCTTCCGGAGTGAACTTGACAGCGTTGCTTATGATGTTGATAAGAACCTGACGAAGCTTAACACTGTCGCCGATATAATAAGCGTCGACCTGACCCGTTATATGGCAGTTGTAGTTCAGACCCTTATCAATACACTGTCCGCTGAACATCGTATTGATGGACTCGAGCATCTTGGCGAATGAGAAATCCTCGTTCTTAAGTATCATCCTTCCGGATTCGATGCGTGACATATCGAGGATATCATTGATGAGACTAAGAAGATGCTCAGCCGCAGTCCCTATCTTCTCCAGGTATTCCTTTGTTTTCTCAGGAGTCTCGGGATCGTTCAGCGCGATATTCTCCAGACCGATGATCGCATTCATCGGAGTTCTGATCTCATGGCTCATGTTGGAAAGGAATATGGTCTTCGCTCTGTTGGCCTGCTCTGCAGATGCGAGTGCATCACCCAGGGCCTGCTGCTGTTCCATGCTTTTTCTCATCTCGGCATCGATTACGGTGAAGCCCAAGCCTACGGCATGAACACGATTGTCCTCTCTCTTATCGGGCGTTCTTACGCTTGCTACACGGATCATCTCGTAGTATTCCCTGCCGTTACGCTTGGCAAGATATCTGTAGGCAAGTATCAGTTCCTTCTCAAGACCTTCACGGATATTATCGGGATTAATGAAATCCAGGAATCCTTCACGGTAACTCTCATCAATGCTGTTATTTGCATACCAGGTGAAACGCTCGAGATAAGGGAATGTTATCCCTTCCTCAGTCTGGTCAGTATCATCGGGATCGCCTCTGTAGCAGACGCCTTCATCGTTATCGAGATCTACATAGTAAACACTTCTGTAATCAGCAGACATAGCTGTGATCATGGAATCCTGCTGTGTCCTTCTCTTCTCCTCTTCAAGAAGCTTGGTCTGAAGCTGCAGCTTCTCCTCCATCTGCTCCTGCTTAACTCTGTTCTCAGCATCGGATGTTTCCTTCGCGATGGAAAGCTTCGCATTCCTTCTTATCTGGAAAAGGATAAACACCGACATCACGACAAGCACGAGCACCGCGAGGGCGGACTGCAGAAGGCTTCTTAAGACGATCTTGTCGGAGACCTGGCTGAACTGGTCCGTGATAATGTTCTCACGGATAAGGTATGTCAGCATCCAGTCGGTTCCTTCGACAGGAACATAGCTTAATGTCTCTCTTATTCCGTTATATGTGAACGTAACGATTCCGGAAGTGCCGTTGGCATAGTCTTCGCAGACAGTCTCATAAGAGCCGTTCTCGAATTGGGCATTCTTCAACGCATCAAGAAGATTATCTTCTACGGCAAGGCCTCCGAGGACCGTGTTGCTTAAAGCTATCCCGTTGCTTGTGTAAATATTACAGAAAGTGGACTGGCTGTCGTCGGAAGACATGGAAACACCCTGAAGCATCTCCACCATATCGATCTCCATGAAGCACACGCGGAATATGTGATCCTCGAAAGTGATATCTACGGGAACCGCAATGATTACTTTCTTATTAATACTGTTCAGATTGAATATGGATATCTCGGCCGATGAGATCGTCTGATAGTCGAACTGATACTCATCGATATTCGTTCTGGTTCCGAGGGATGTATAGATAAGTCCGTCCTCATCAACGAATGCAAATTTATCAAGCTTATACAGTCTCTTCATCGTGGCCTGATAAGACTGCAGATGCTCCAGGTCACTTAAGTCATTGGCCGTCATGAGTTCAAGGGCGACATTCAGATCATCGATCCTTCTCGCCAGATTCTGTCCAACGACCTGCTCTCTTCTTCCGGCAAGCTCATCAAGGTAAAATCGGCTTACGGACTCAACAGCCGATACAGTATCAGACGAAGCAGTCTTACCGGTCCAGAAGGTACCGAACGCGAAGATAACTATTACGATTATCAGTCCGATAACCGCTGTCGATACGGTATTATTACTTCGCGATTCCTTCATCAGATGACCATGCCCCCAATCCGCCTGTCTTCCAAATGTAAAAGAAACTATATAATATTATACATCGCTTTAGGTTTTACGGGTACAAAAAAGGCGGCTGCATCTCTGCGGCCGCCTGATTTCCCCAAATAATCTTTAAAACCGAATCGGATTACTGAGGTCCGATGTACTCGTGGCTACCGAAGCCGAGAACCAATGTACCGATATTAGGGAAAAGAATCGATACAATGAACATTCCCACGCCGTAACCATACGCTTTCACCAGCTTCCAGTTCAGGATAAAGTAGATTACGATATCAACAACCGGAACCAAGAGAAGAAGGAACAGCCAACCGTTACCCCATGCGATCTTAAAGAGAACGTATGTGTTAAGGAAAGGTATAATGCTCTTCCAACCAGCTTCGCCTGCCTTTGTGAAAATCTTCCACATTGCAATAACAAGCAAAACATAAACCACGATCGAGACTACCAGATAAGCGATAGCTGATGCGGACTCAAGGCTAGAACTATCCATGTGACAACCTCCTTTTTCACAAGATATCAATATTATTTTACGGCGTATGATATCGTTGTCAATATCAGAAGTTGTATACGAATATCATAATAGATAGGACGAATTTTTATTCAATAAGTATGAAAGCTGTCCGTTTGAAGGCACTGATGATCCTCATGACCGCTGAATATATAAGTCCTGTGGCATAGATAATGACAGCTGTACCGGAGTTTCCGATAAAGATAACGCAGGCAAGCGCCAGAAGCATATTGATCACACCGTGTGAGAACTTAAGCTTCCATGGTCCGTCAACAGTACGCTTAGCCTCCATACCGCGCAGAAGTTCGACTACGCCCGAGAAAGCATGAACACCGATAAGGTACAAGAGGATATAGACTCTCGGTATATCGGTCAACGAAAAAGTGAACAGCGCGAAGTCAAGCGTTATAACGCCCTGGAAAAGCATGATCTTACCGCCGACCATGTGCCTCGCCATCGTAAAGTAGAAAGCGATATCCTTGATGCCCTTAACAGCAAGACCTAACGCCATAACGAGAATGATTAATATGTATATATCACTTTGGGGATCCGTCAAAAGGATAAATGCGAACAGCAGCATTACCAACCCGACAAATACATCTTTTATTCTTCTGTACAGGTTCATAGGCCGGCCTCTTCAATTATCTTGGTCAATGCGATTCCCGCAAGTCTGTTGTTCGTCTTCTGGATCTCTGATATGACCATACCCTTGTGAGCGATCGCACCGCTTATAAATCTCCCGAGGAATGTATCAGCCTTGGAATCTTTGGGACTTCCCGTATATTCATCAAAATATCTGTCGATCGCGAAGTCATCGATGGTTTTGCCCGAAAGCTCTTCACCGAATGCCTTCCAGTCTTCGCTTGCAACGATCTGTCTCTTCTCAATTATGCCCTTAATACGGTCTTCCCATGGCTTGATCGCTTCAGTGTCATATGTATCTTTCACGAACGAAGGATTCTCCCCGCGGATAAACTTCATCGCATAGATCATCTGCGTGAACGCCTTAACGTAATCACTCGGATTGTCCTTAATGATCTCGTGATAATCGCCCCACGCCGGAAGATATTTATATCTTACGAAGCTGTAATCCGGAAGATGTCCGGCACGGCCGTGCCCCAAGTTCATGATCGATCTTTCATTACGCTGATACAGGCTGTTGGTGTAGATGCTGTTATCAAGATCATCCGGAGTCGATGTCTTGTGCCTGAATTTGATCGGGGTCTCCTTATATCCCCCTTCACCATCGGGGAAAAGCTCATAGAAAACATAGTTCGTGTTGTTTATAACAAGCGACGGCGTACCTGCGAAATTCGCATGTGCCCATGTATCCGCGAGAACATGCATTGCGATCCCCGCCGACTGAACAGGCTTATCCTTAGCAAGCTCCACGGTCTTAACAACAAGGTCTCCGTTAGGACCGCATATCAGCCTGTACTTATCGAGGTATCTTCTGCCGCACCTTTTCTCCTTCTTCGCATAAAGGTCCTTGGGAAGGAAATGGAAGGATGACCAGATCCTCGTAATATCCTGCAATCCCACAAGGTCGGTCCTCGCATCCATAAGCTCGAGCTGAAGCTGTGTGGTCGCAGCCTGCGACGGGCCCTTTATCTTCGCAAGAAGAGTGCGTGAGCACACATCGACGAACTGGGCGCTGTAGGCAATATCAAGGCTCTCCTCATGAGAGTAGCCCGAGATAAATGCCGCACAGTAGGTAGCGTAATAGTGAAAATCTTCCTGCATATTACGTTGCCTCCATTACCTGAGTCTGCTTGAATTTTTTGATCTTCAATGTCGATGTGATAACTATCGTAAAAATATATATCGTCGTCAGATCCACAAGGAACGAAGCAATAGTGGTATCGATATTGTCGAGATCCTGGAAGCTGTCATAGTAAGTCGCAAGGCTTGCGATCGTAATCACGAGAAGGATTACCGTCCAAGGCAGGTAACCTTTCTTATATTTGCCGCCTTTTGCTGCTTTGATGGCGTTAAGTCCGATATAAAGATGAACTTTCAGGATCAAGATCAGAAGGACAGCCACCACAGCGAATATAACGGCGACGGCAATAATCTCGAACTTCTGGTCCTCAGCTTCGGGATCGAAAAATTCCTTATAGTTAACCATGAAAGTCATGATGACTTTCATGACGCTCCAAACGCCCATGACGACAACACCTATACCGCTTACGTACAGGTCATCTTCACAATGTCGAAGATATGCTTTACGGTCGTCCATATATATATTATATCGCCATATCTTTCTCAAGTGGAGTTTACATTTAACTTTCCCGTTTGTAGAATCAAGGCAGGATGATAAGCGCAGAGCAGATACAATACTTCTTTACCAACTCCGAAGACTCGATCTGTATCGTATCAAGTACAGGTGAGCTTATGTATGCCAACCCCTCTGCAGAGAAACTTTTCGGCATTTCCGCGAAGAAGGGCGTCAAGATATGGGAAGCGATCCCTTATGTCGAAGGCAACGACGATCTTATCCAGATGTTCATAGACTCCCTGCTTAACAAGGAAAAGTCTCACGAGGTTATCACGGACTACTGGAACAAGTCGGGCGAAGTACATAATCTCCATGTAAAGATGACCTGCTACAAAAGAGACGAGACTGTTTACATCGCAGTTATAACGGACCTTACGCAACTTTTTAAGGTCAATTCGGCGCTGGTAAGATACACCTCCCCCGAGATCGCAGACTACGCTCTCATGACGGCGGAAGGCCAGAAGAGCGGCGGCATGAAGAAGGAAGTCACCATAATCATGAGCGACTTAAGAGGCTTCACTGCATTGGGTTCCAAGCTCGCGCCTGAAGAACTCATCACCGTCTTAAATCACTATTTCGAGGCGATGGTGGCAGTGATACAGAAGTACAAGGGAACCGTTATCGAATTCCTGGGAGACGGCATCTTCACGGTCTTCGGCGCGCCCGGAGATCTTCCGGAACACGCTTTACTCGCGTGCAAGTGCGCCGTCGAGATGCAGCAGGCGATGTCGGAAGTAAACGCGTGGAATGTAAGCAACGGATACCCTGAACTTCAGATGGGGATCGGCATCAATTCGGGCAGCGCGGTCGTCGGCAACATCGGCTCCGAGAAGAAGATGAAATACGGCTGCATGGGTTCTACCGTCAACATAACGGGCCGCCTGGAGAGCCTCACGGTAGGAGGTCAGATCTTTATCTCCGAAAACACGCGTAAGCTGGTAACTGAAGAGCTTCAGATCGAATCCGAGAGCAGCTTCCTCCCCAAAGGTTCCCCTGTGAAGCTTAACTACTACGAGATAACGGGCGTCGGCGACATCAGGCTTGATACCGGCAGCATAAACGATATCGAATGGAAGGAAGACGGCTCTCCGGAAGATTGTGTTTTCTTCCTCATCGAGGAGAAAGCCGTGGAAGCCGCGGAGCACGCGGGCCGTATCCTTAAGGTTTCCTCCGACGACAGGTTCGCTCTCCTCTCCTGCGGGACTGAACTTAACGAGAAGCGGAACATAATGCTCCGGCATGGCGAAAAGAACCTCTACGCGAAGGTCTTAAAGTCTCAGGAAGACGGATACATCATCTGTTTTACCGCCTCTATTTGTTAACGGCAGGTAATTGATACATGCACCGTAATTTCCTTTTTGATCTCGACCAGACTTTGCTGAACTTTCACGCGTCAGAGCGAAAAGCTCTTGAGATCGTTGTCACGCGATACGGCCTTAACTGGAGCGACGGCGCTTACACTCACTTCAAGGCTTACAACAAATCCCTCTGGCTTGAGCTTGAGAAAGGCACCATCACGCGCAGGGAACTCTTCACCTTAAGGTTCAACGACCTCATCTCTTTCTGCGGCGGCGAAGGCAAAGGTATCGATCCTTTGAAGATCAACGACGAGTTTATTTACACAATGTCGGTAAACGGCGTCCTCATGGACGGTGCGCTGCCGTTCGTGCAGAAGCTTAAGGAAAACATCAGGGACTCGCGCATCTACATTGTAAGCAACGGCGCCACGATCAACGCCCTGGGAAGGATACGCTCCACGGGACTTGATCAGTACATAGACGGCACCTACATAAGCGAAGACATGGGCATAACCAAGCCCGCGAAAGAGTTTTTCGATAAGGTCCTGGCCGACATAGCCGAACCCAAGGAGTCCTGTATCGTCATCGGGGACTCACTTACTTCCGATATGCAGGGTGCCAAAAACGCCTCCCTGACCTCCGTCTGGTTTATGCCGGAAGGAGATATGGAAGGCGCTTTAGCAACCTATGATATTAATTACTGTGCTTCGTCTTTTGACGAGCTTTATAACGTGCTGTCGGAGTGGTCGAAGTCAGTTTAAAGCTCAGCCGCCCTCGGCAACAGCAGCACCCTCACTGTAGGACTCGATCATAGCCATAGTTCCGGAAAGACGGTCCTCATATGCCTCTACGATGCCGTTTGCTATATCCTGATTAGCTGTAAGACGGTAAGGATCTTCGAATCCGAAAGCGTCCGTGAATTCGATCAGTCTCTGTACGGGGAAGTTATAACCTAAGCCCACCATAATAACAACATTCTCATCTTCGGCAACGATATAAAGATAAGCATCACCCTCCATATTCTCGAGAGCATCCTCAAAATCATCGAGTTCGTCATCTTCCATTCTCATGCCGAATATATCAAGAAGGTCCGAATCAAGAACACCGGAAGCGATATCGGCTATGCTGACGCGGAGCATCAGACTTAAACCGTTCTTGGATGTTCTGTACTCGGAGCTGCTTAAGTCATCGGGATTGATATCGATAAAGTCGAGAAGATCCTCGATACCGTCAGCGAGCTCATCAACATCAACACTGTCTTCGAGTGTGAGCTGAATGCCGCCTGCAAAATCAATGTTGATATCATCAAGATCCGCCACATCATCGATGCTGTACTCTTCAAGATTGTGGTAAGCCGTTACACCGACGCAGATCTGATCGACATCATCCAGATCAAGATTAAGATCCAGTTTGTACATCTTAAGAGCCGCTATCATATACCTTGAATCATCAAGATCACCGGGCTCGAATGTGCAGTAGATACCGTCGAAGAGCTTATCGTCAAAATCACTGTCATAACTCGTAAGATCGTCTATATCGATCTCCTCTGCTCCGTAGTCATCCCACGCAGCCTCAAAATCATCTATGTTTACAGACTTGATCTTCTTACAGCCGGTCATTGAGAACACAAACGATCCGGCCAGCAATACTGCCAATACTCTCTTTCCTCTCATAATAGCCTCATTTCTTTAAATTAATTCCTAAAAGCGATTCTGCCCGGCAACGCGGACTTTTTCATTATACTCCTCGCCATATTTTACAGAAACAAAGGAGCTGTCTCAAACTATGAGGCAGCTCCTGTCTGTTTACGGTTATATCTTCCCGGTTAATCTTTAGTCAGTCCAAAGACCGTGGAGGTTGCAGTAAGCGTAAGCCTTCTTTACCTCAGCGCCCGAAAGGACTGTGAATACGGCAACGGGATCATCGGAAGGATTGAGCTTGACAATCTGTACACCTGCCGTGGTATCGATAATTACAAACTGGATATAATGCTCTGCAGTCATGGGATGTGCAACGGATCCAACGGATACAGTCACCTTATCTCCCTCGCGGGCAACTACCGGAACGTGCTTCTCAACAGCCGCATCAACAGAAGAAGGGATGAGTTCTTCCATAGCTTCTCCGCAGCATGTCATGGGAACACCCGAATCGATAACCTTTATCGCAATATTACCGCAGTGCTTGCAACGATATACTTTGATTTCCATGTTCTATCCTCCTTAGAGTGTATTGCTCTTACATCAAACCACAGAGATCTGACTCAAACAAGGTGAATCCTGTGGCTAATTTGTAGCCTTTTTGAAAATACGGCTACATAAAACCTTAACAAAGAGTTCATGCACATATTCCCGTGCAGGTAGTAAAATTTAATTTAGATTATTAGAAAAGGGGGACAGTTTATGCTTTTCGATTCACTGGATAAGATAAAGCGTAACTCCATATTCTCAGCGATACTCCTTATGGCGCTGGGAGCCGTAATGCTTCTTTGTCCGGAGGCATACATATCATCATTTACACTCGGTGCAGGCTATGTGCTCGTCATCATCGCGATGGTTATGATGCTGGACTTCTTCACATCTAAGAAATCACTTATGGACTACATTCTGTTTGTAGTCGCACTGCTTATATTGATCCTCGGCGGATGCGTACTCGTCTTCAGTGAAGACATTATGTCTGTACTCGCAAGGCTTTTCGGCATATTGCTTGTAGCTGACGGCGCAAGGACTATCTTCCACGCATTCACATATGCACGCCGTTCAGAGCGTAAGGGCTGGTGGGTCCTCGTTGTTCTCTCTGTTCTGTTGATAATCGCCGGTGTCGGCATATTCTGCAATCCGATATTTGATACTCCGTTCGGACTCATGAAAGGTATCGGAGGAACAGTCCTGTTCTCAGCATTCATCAGCGCTATTCGTCTGATCTGGACATGGCCTCTCAGAAACGCAAAGCAGGAGGGAACCGGCAATGAGTAATAATAAGATCAGAAAACCCCGGGTGGACGAGAATAAGCTCCTTTTCGAGCTTGAGGAGACAGAAACAAAAATAAAGAAGCCCGAGCACATGGGAGAGAAGCTGAAAGCCCTCCTGAAAGATGAGCTCGAAGAATACAAGAAGCGCGACAAGACGAGAGCCGCCGAGATGATCGGCATCTTCAGTGCCCACAACTACTATGCCAGCGGTTTCACGCCGCTCGAACTTAGAACGACACTCGAGGACTTAGGCCCGACTTACGTCAAGATCGGACAGATCATGTCCAGCCGTCCCGACCTTCTTCCCGAGGCATACTGCAAAGAGCTCGAGAAGCTCCGTCAGAACGTAAAGCCGCTCGATCCCGCAGTAGCAAGAGCCGTTATCGAGGAAGAGACCGGCAAGCCCATCGATGAGATCTACAGCGAGTTCAGAGACGAGCCTTTGGGGTCCGCTTCGATCGGACAGGTTCACTACGCAGTGCTCAAGGACGGCACCAGAGTCGTTACCAAGGTACAAAGACCTCTCATAAGCAACATGATGCGCGAGGACTTCGTACTCCTCAAGAAGCTTGCAGATCTCGTTCATATCGTCGCGAGCAATCCCGACAACGAGACTATCGACCTCAAGCAGACTATCATCGAGCTTGAGAAAGTAACCGAAGATGAGCTCGACTTCCGTGTTGAGGCAAAGAATACGAAGTTCTTCAAGGAGAACTGTATCGAGAACGAAGAGATCCTCTCCTGCCCCGATGTCATCGACGAGCTTACTACAGAACGCATTTACACAATGACATACGTCGACGGCTGTTCAGTCGCCAAGAAGGAGCGCCTTATCGAAGAAGGCTGCGATGTCAATGAGATAGGCCGTGTTCTTGTTGAGAACTTCGTTCACCAGGTCCTCGACGTCGGAGTATTCCACGCCGATCCCCACCAGGGCAATATCATGGTAAGTGAGCGTAAGCCTTATTGGATAGACTTCGGTATGATCGGCCGCATCGGCAAGAAGCAGATAGATCAGCTCACTTCTGTCATCATAGCTCTCGTAAGCAATGATACCGAAGGCGTAGTCAACGGCGTAATGTCAATGGGATCAACATCCCCTTCCACCAACAGGGATAAGCTGATGGAAGATGCCGATATATTCCTGGCACAGTTCACTTCATCTACAAGCATCAGTGATATGGACATGTCCGAATTATTCACCGAGGTCATGGATCTTGCCGCCAAGCATCACATCAAGCTCCCGGGCGAATATACGATGCTCGCGCGTTCCGTACTCGCTATCGAAGGTGTTATCGAGCAGCTTTGTCCCGAGCTCAATCTTCTTGAGATCATCACGACAAAGCTTACGGACCGTATCAAGAAGAGCTTTGATATCAAGCAGACACTTCTCGACGCAGGAAAGGGTCTTATAAACTCCGGCAAGAAGGCTTCGAAGATCCCCGATCTTTGTGCCGATGCATTGAGCGGACTTGCCAAGGGCAGAACAAAGATCAATATGGAGATCACGGGGATCGACGAGCCTCTGCATAGAATTGGCGTATTCGTAAGAAATGTCGTACTCGCCCTTATCGCATGTATCATGTTCATCGGCTCATGTATCTTAAGCAGCGTTGATATCACACCTAAGACATCCAACGGTATGCCTTTGATCGCAGTAGTCATCATGGTCTGCTCCATCGCGCTCGGCATACATGCGGTTAAGCAGATGACAACTAAGGAAAAGTAATCTTAAAGGAGTACGGGGAAAAGTGTTCGGACTTACGGTAAAGATTCTTGAGACAAGGAAAGAATACTCTGTGGAGGAGCTTTATGAGGCTATAAAGGGCCACACCTTCACAGCCGGTGAACCGGAATACTATAAGGTGGGGCTCGTTCAGCTCGTCATCTTCCCCGAACTCGACAGATACAATCAGGTTCATATCGCGCCCGCCCAGTTCAGCGGCGGGCCGTATACCAAATTCACCATAAGCAAGAAAGACCGGGTGGGCATTAACACCAAGATCGAGAACAAGGTGCTTTCCCGTGCAACCCGCGGCGTGGGAGGTCTGTTCTCATTCCTGGGAAGAAATGTCCGGAAAGCCGAACAGCAGGTTATCGCAACTTACGACGAGCTTGAGGCTTTAGGCCTTTAAAAGAGGTGCAATATGAAGAAGATTATAGGCAGAATCATCATCGTCCTGATCCCCATTCTCTTACAGCTGGCATGGTATTTTATGCTTTTCGCTGTGATCGACCAAGGCCTTTACGGATACCTGGGCGACATTCTCACGATAGTGTTTACCATACTTGCAATCCTGTTCGTGCTGTTCCTAGTAAGCAAGCGCGAGGAGAGTTCGTATAAGCTTTTGTGGATCATCGTCATTATGGGCTTCCCGATCCTGGGTGCCGCGCTGTACCTCACACTCGGCAACAGAAAGACGGGCAACAGGCTTAAAAGAAGACTTCTGAAATCATCGAAAGAATTGGGGGACGGCAGCTTCCTGGGCGAAGGCGCCGAGGGTGTGAAAAACAGCCGTACGATCTTGAGCGAGATCAAGCAGGATGATCTTAGATTCGGACAATCTATGGAGCATCTTGCAAAGTCCTCAGGCTTCCCCATCGTTCCCAACGGCACATCCAAGTACTATCCTCTCGGTGAGGATATGTTCCCCGACATGCTCGCAGACCTCAAGGAAGCGAAGAAATACGTATTCATCGAGTACTTCATCATCCAGTCCGGTAAGTTCTGGGATTCCATTGTCGACATCCTCGAACTCAAGGCCGGAGAGGGCGTAGATGTACGTGTTATGTACGACGACCTCGGAAGCATCGGAACCTATTCCGTTGCCGACATCAAGGTGCTTAAGAACAAGGGCATCAAGTGCATACCGTTTAACCCCTTCTTCCTTCTTAAGTCCCAGCTTAACAACAGAGACCACCGTAAGATCATGGTCATCGACGGCAAGGTCGCATACAGCGGCGGCGTAAACCTCGCAGACGAGTACATCAATGAGATCGAGAAGTTCGGTGTCTGGAAGGATATCGGATTCAGACTCACGGGTCCCGCAGTAAGAAGCTATACATATATGTTCGCGGAATTCTGGAACGCATTCTCGATCGAGAAGATCCCGGATGATATTCTTCTTCGTTCCTCTTATACGATGGATACGGCACCTAACGGATACATTCTGCCGTTCTACGATTCGCCTGTCAGACAGGAGCCTTCGAGCAACACGTTCTTCACCGAGATCTTGTCGATGGCTACAGATTATGTATGGTTCTACACACCATATCTTATGTTGGGCGACGCACTTCTTGATGCATTCGTAAGAGCGGCACAAAGAGGCGTTGACGTTAAGATCATCATGCCGGGAATCCCTGACAAGAAGATGGTCTACAGAATCGGCAGAAGCTACTATGAGGAGCTCATCAAGGCCGGCGTAAAGGTTTATGAATACACACCGGGATTCGTACACGCGAAAGCATTCCTCATGGATGACAAGGTGTGCGGCATCGGTACGGTCAACCTCGACTACAGAAGTCTGTTCCTGCATTTCGAGTGCAGCTCCATCTTCTACAAGGCTGACATAATCAAGGATCTCAAGAAGGATTATCTCGAGTCACTGACACTGTGCCGCAGAAGAACATTGTCGGACTCAACGAAAGGCTTCTTCGGCAAGCTCCTCGACAGCGCTCTGCGCGTCATTGCCCCGCTGCTGTGATACATACGCGGCGCGATAAAGCATCGGAAAGCCTACCTGGTCACCTGATTCTAAATTTTGAGAATTCCGTGACCAAAATAGACTCCATTTGGTAACTCATTTTGGGTATTTAAGAATTCCGTGACCAGATTGATTCAAACTTGGTCACGGATTGGGTGACCAAACACCGTATTTTCGAAGCAGGGTACTGCGCGGCTCTTAATTCACATCAAAGAAGAACAGCTGGTTCGTGTCCTTTTCGAGTGAGATGAGGGTGCCCTGCATGCCTTCCTGGAGGCGTCGGCTTTGGGAGCCCGTGATGTCCACTTCATATGCGTTGCCGTTCCTGTCGGTGACGATGCAGGTGACGGTCGAAAGCAGGATGAAGGGGAAGACGACGTGGCGCTTGTTGTTGATGCTCTGAACTGTCGCGGTCCTTACGAGGCAGCGGCCGGCAGAGACCTCGCGGTACTGCTTGATGAGAGTGCTGTTCAGTATCCACACCATGCCGAGGTTAAGCGAGAAGATAACGAAAAGCACGGCAAGCCTTAACCCGACGGAGCCTTTGACTAGGTAAAGGAACAGGCTGAATATGTTTATGTTGAGCCATATCGCCCACACCACAAGAAGTATTCTTCTGCCTCTGAATATGTCCGCCATGATAAATATCGAAAGGATGATCGCGCCGGTGGTGCCCAGCAGAAGTCCCATCATGACGTAGGCACCGTCTTCCGTAAGAATCGCTGCAGTCATGTAGACGGCGGCCATGATGAACAGAAGTGCCGCGAATACGAACATACCGGTGCGGACTGCGTGTGCGCTTCTCCAGGCTTTCTTTATAGCTGCGATCTTCTCCTCGGAGGGCGCGGACCCCATGGATCCTTCTATCTTTGTGAGGGGGGCGGTCGAAGCCTTGCTGTCCGTGTCCGAGATGAACCAGTAGGGGCTTACGAGCAGTTTCTTTTTCTCGCCGTCGAGCATGACGAACCAGCCTGTGAGGCCTATCGCCATTCTGTCGTAGAGGGGCTTCTCGACGTTGACTTCCGCCTGGGCGTTGTCGTCCTCGTCCGTCGCCGCCATATTAACCCTGAAGACGTTCATGCCTTTATTCGTGTAGAACCTTCTGTCAACGATCCTGACGTGGCGGCATCTGAATCTGCCTTCCTGTGCTTTCACGATATAACGCTTCATGGCGAAGATCGCGCTTACGAACGTATAAACTCCGATAGGCGATATGCCTAAGATAAATACCGTAAACATCTTGTTGTTGTAAAAGTCGGTCAAAGCGGTGAAGATGCCGTAGCCGAATGCGAAGATCATGAAGGCCGTCATGAAGTAAGACGTTATGATGCTTCTTTTGCAGTCGCGTACTATGGTGTCGGCGATGATGTGCTTGCCGTCGGTATCAGGATCTTTCCAGAACCAGTCGCCTGAAGGTGAATAGAATTCGGGGTTGTCGGACATAGGTTTTCTCCTCGTAAGTCGGGTCGCATAATGTCGATTAATAATAACACTTTACATTTGGGCGCGTACAGAATAAGGTGTTAGTCATGAGATTAAAGGTAGCGGCTATACTTGCGGCAGGGATCTGCTGGGGATTTATGGGTTATTTTACGAGGCATCTTGCAGGGATCGGGATCGGTTCCGAGGGGGTGCTGATTATCCGCTACGGAATCTCGGCTCTGCTTTTTGGAGTATTGCTCCTCGTTACTGACAGAAGCCGCTTCAAGGTGAAACTTAAGGACCTCTGGTGCTTCCTCGGCGCGGGCCTTGTGAGCTTGCTGTTCTTTACATACTGCTACTTTACCGCGATCTCCATGATGAGCCTCTCGGCTGCGGCGATACTTCTTTATATCGCGCCTTCCGTCGTGACGGTGCTGTCGGTGTTTCTTTTTAAAGAGAAGTTTACGAAGATCAAGGCGGTATCGCTCGTGCTTTCATTCATCGGCTGCTGCCTCGTGTCGGGCATAGCAGGCGGAGTGTCACTGACTCTTGCGGGAGTGCTCTGGGGTGTGGGCGCAGGCGTCGGCTACGCGCTTTACACCATCTTCTCGAGGTTCGCTCTTCAGAAGGGTTACAACAGCCTCACCATCAACTTCTATTCATGTCTTCTCGCGGCTGTAGGCGCGGTCATAATCTGGCGTCCCGTTGAACTTCCGTCGCTCATGACGGCTTCGGCGGGGGACTTTATTTTCTGCATAGTGACGGCAGTGCTTACGAGCTTCGTGCCGTACCTTCTTTATACATACGGCTTAACGGGCGTCGAGAACGGCAAGGCTTCGGTACTCGCTTCGATCGAGCCCGTCGTCGCATCCTTACTCGGAATATTCTATTTCTACGAACCCGTGAGCTTTGTTTCTGTACTCGGCGTGGTACTCGTCCTTGCGGCGGTGGTGCTTCTTAACTCGGGGTTTTATAATGGCAGGTATGAAGCTCGCTAAAAGGATCACGGCATTATTCTTAAGTCTTGTTACGGCGCTTACTCTGGCGTCCTGTTCCGCTTCGCCTTCTTCTGAGCACACCGAAAATCCCCACCGCTCATCATGGTCCGGCCGCACGGAAGTCAGGGATACGACCGGCGGATCAGTGGGAGATCTTAAAGGCAGCACCGTTATAGTCACGATACTTGCAGATGACACGGTGTATTCATGGGACCGGACAGATTCCAGCGACAAATCCAGAATGGATACGGTTCAGGAATACCTTAATATCGCGACAGATTATCTTACGGAGAACGCAGCGAAATACGGAAGCAAAGTTTGGTTCACGACGGACTTCATCCATAACAGCGACCTTCTTTACACCGTGAGCTTTAACCATATCGTCACCAACAGTTCTGCCGACAGCTATGACTTGGATGACAACGCCTGGCACTTTATCGACCGCAATATCGATGAAGAGAGCATCAGGGAGAAATACCATGCCGACAATGTGGTCTATCTCATGGTCTTCGATACGGATGAGGATTGTTCCGCGATCACCTGTACGCGTAACTGGTATCAGAATGCCGCATACGATTACGAGATCGTCTATCTTTATTACATAGACATGGAGATGGTAAATCCTCCGGCGGTATATGCGCATGAGATCCTTCATACATTCGGGGCACCTGATCTGTACACTCCGGATTCCGACTTCGGTATCGGCCGCGACTTCGTAAATTACGTCGGTCAGAACATGCCGAACGAGATCATGTACACCTGTTCGGATCCCGTGACAGGCAGTTATGTTTATGACCGCGTTCCCAATGAGATGAGCGAACTGACGGCATACTTCGTAGGCCTCACCGACAGCAGTGAGATCGCCGACGAGTGGGGATTTACTGATCCGAACAGATAATACTTATGGCTCAGGTGACCATCATGGTCACCCAATTTCTTAAAACACATATTCCGTGACCAAAAACACCTCATTTTGGTCACTCAATTCAGCAATATAAAAATCCGTGACCAAGTTTGAATCAATCTGGTCACGGAATTCTTAAATACCCAAAATGAGTTACCAAATGGAGTCTATTTTGGTCACGGAATTCAAATGGAGTCTATTTTGGTCACGGAATTCTCAAAATTAAGGATTAAGTAACCGGGCATGATTTACCATGACAAAAGACCAAATAACCCCCGGAGGATCGGCCTTCGGGGGTTCGTAATTTATAAGATTAATGATGCAGTCGTCAGATCTCGAAGCTGAAAGGCAGGAGGTCTGAGCCGGGCTCGACTGTTAAGTTGCCGTTCGCATCTTTGGCGACTGTGAACGTTCCGTCCATGTTCACGATATCTGCGGGATCGAGATTATCCACAATGGAATTCAGAACACCTGTCGCGATAGCGATTGTGGCTTGTCCGCCGCCCGTCTGACTCTCGATGTAAGCAGCCGCAGTGTTTATGAGTTCTTCACGGTTCTCCAGTGCGACATTGATCACGGCCTCCATATTGGGAGCCGAACCGCTTAAAGATACGGTGATATGGTCATCGGTCACTTCGGTGACTTCAAGCGCATATATCAGGTCGCTGAAGTACAAGGAGATGAAGTTTCCGAGGTCCGGGAGATTCTCAGTCAATGTTGTAAGCTCTCCGAACATACCCATAGCCGAATCGCCGTACGGAGTCATCAATACTGCACCCTCGAAGTCGCCGTTGCTTAAGCATGCGATGAACGTATCAACTGCTTCACGGGCCGAATAGGTGTTCAAAGGATCGAACTCGATCCCCTCACCTATCGAAGCGCAGAATTCATAAAACGCCTCGGTGGACGCAGGTTCGATGAGCCATTCGTCGTCGTCATTCGTAAGTTCGAACTCAAGCGTCTCCTCGACCGTATCACTGATATCGGGGATCGTCACGATGAAGTCATCGAATGAACAGCCGGGCTCGGCGGCCGACTCAAGGTCAGGCATCGTAACCGTTACTTCGGCAGTCGCCGATGTCTTGTCGATCGTTATCTCGCCCACGGTGAATTCCGATTCCGGAAGAACTGCGTTTACGAGCGCTTCCTGCATGCCGGTAAAGCCGTTGTCGTTGAAATAATCATCCTTGCCGACAACGAACTTTTTGGCTTCATCGTAAGCTGCTTCAGACACTTTCGAGAAGTAGCTTGTAAGCACTTCCGTGATAGCCTCTTTCTTCTTGCCGTCGAAAAGACTGCATCCCGTAAAGGCTCCTGCGAGAAGAGCCGATACGGTGAGTATGCTTATTGATTTTTTGATACGTGTATTCATAGTTTTATCAGTCAACCGATTCTACGGTAGCATAAGCGATGCAAAGCACTGTTGTTTCTTCAACGTCATACATGACGAATGTGTAATCGCCGTCAGGAAGGCTCATGCCGGGCTCGTATGTGAAATAGAATGTATCTGTTGCATTGGGGTCAGCCTCAGCAGTCAAAGTCTGCATTAAAGCACCATCCAGATATACATCACAATTCATTTCCTCGCCGTCGCCGTAGTAGGCCCATGTTCTTACGCAGAAGTCTACAGCGCCTCTGTTGCCGGCATAGGTATCATCACTTGCACTTACCCATTCTCCGTTGCCGTCGAGGAAGTGGAATGAATAGAAATCATCGGAAACCTCTTCATAAGACATTGAAGGTCCGAACTCGAGATCGCCTGCAAGAGGAGCACCTTCTGTAATGAAGATGAACTCGAGATCGACGAGTACGGTTCTGCTGTCTGCATCGTGGATCGTTATCTCATAAGTTCCGGAAGCGCCGTCCGTTAACGGGATGCTGATATCGATTTGGTCACAGCCATCCTCAGGCATTATGTAAGTTCCTGACATAGCATTCTCAGTGCCGTTGACAGCTATTTCGTATGCGAACTCCGTACCCTGATCATAGTAATCCCAAGTAACTGCCGTGAGGAGGATCTCGGAGCCGGCGCATGTATAGTTGTAAGTATAAAGATCTTCGCCTTCCTCGACCTCAACACAGTTGATATCGGCATCGGCTTCTGTGCTTGTGGAACCTACGAGGAGGTTGTAATCAGACTGGGAGATCCTGCCCTGCTCGAGAAGATAATCAAGTGCAGCGTAGACGAGTTCATCGGAAGGATCTGCGTAGTTAAAGTCCCAATTGATGAAGCCGTCACCCGGATCACACATAAGATTGCCGTCGGCATCAGCCGATACGGTGAATGTAGCGGAATAGTCCGTAAGAGGAGCAGCTGCGAATCCGTCAGCAATAGCGATCAGATATCCGTTGAACAGGAGTCCGTAATCCATCTCGCCGTTCAATACTGTCTCGAGATAGTCCGCATAGACGGGAACCATGATATCGTAATTGTTAACTGCACTGACGACTCCTGCCTGTGAATCGGGAGCCATACCCGTAAGGGCTACAGTGATCTCATCATCAGTAACATTCGTTACTTCAGTCTCATAACTCATGTTAGAGAAGTAAGCCTGGAATACATTCTGCAAAGAAGCGGGATCAACACTGTCGCCGAACTCATCATTAAGAGCGGTGATAAGGTCGCCGCCGGAATTGCTCATATCGATTGCAGACTGTAATTCACCTGCTGCAAGATAAGCTAAGAATGTATCTACAGTCTCCAAAGCTGCTGCCTCGGAAAGACCTCCGAATTCGATGCCTACGCCGATCGACTCGCAGAAATTGAAGAAATCCTCAGTGGAATCACCCTCGACGAGCCACTCGTCTCCGTCCTTGGAACATTCGAACTCTATGGTCTCATCGACCGTATCGTCTATATCACCGATATTCGAGATGAACTCGTCGAATGTATATCCCTCATCTGCAATGGACTCGAGGTCGGGCATTACGATCGTTACCTCGACAGAGCCGGAATTCTTGCTGACCTCGGCTTCGCCGAACTCGAACTCTGATGCATTGAGGACAGCCTCAACAAGCTCAGCCTGCTGTGCTTCCAACGCATTGTCCTGGAAGTAATCCTCCTCATCTACAACATACTTCTTGGAGTTGTTGTACTTACCTTTCTTGATAGCGTCAAGGTAGTTTCCGACTACATCG